>DBVZ01000064.1:0-4338 GCA_002308255.1 Lachnospiraceae bacterium UBA1251
GTTCTTCTTTGTAAAGTACCATTGAATCCACCTTTAAAACCATCGAAACCCGGTGCAAACGGTAACATTGAATCCACCAATGAAACCATCGAAACCCGGTACAAGCGGTATACAAACGGTTCCAAGAACAAGTGGTATACAAGCGATATAAAACAACACACAAGCGATCCGCAAGCGGCAAAAAAAACCGGAGAGACTAACCTCCCCGGCCCGGATCACTGCTCCCGATCAGCTCAAATCTGCACCCGCTGCTATCCTTTCTTATACTCCAACGCCGCTGCCCTGGCTGCCGAAAATGTTCTCTGTACTTCCGGAATCGTCAGAGCTGCCTTTACTGCTGCCGGCTCCCGANNATCCGCCAAATCCACCGGGTCTGCCGCCGGACCAGCCGCTGCCATTGTCTCCCCGGCCTTCTCCCGGCATACCTTGCCCACTGCCCGGCATTCCATTTTGGCCGCCGTCCATACCGCTGCCCGGCATTCCGCTCTGGCCGCCGTCCATGCCGCCTTCGGGCATTCCGTTCTGACCGCCATGCATGCCGCCGCCCATACCGCCTCCAAACTGATTGGAGACGGTATCGGTTTCCTGACCGTTGATAATGAGGGTTCCGCCGTTCTTCTCCAGCTTACCGTCATAGTCGAACGGGCTGTTTGCGTTGATCGTGATGGTTCCTCCGTTGAGGATCAGGTCTCCGTTGGAGTCGATCCCGTCGGTATCCCCACCGCCCATATTAATCGTCACGGTTCCGCCGTTGAATTCCGCCGTCACCTTATAAGCATCGGATTTTTGACCTGCGTTGATGCCGTCATCCGAAGCCTCGATGGAGATATCGCCTCCGTTGACCTGGATCCAGGTTCCTTCGAGACCTTCCGCTGCCGCGATTGAAATGCTGCCCCCGTCGACCTGCAGAATGGTCGTTGCGTGAACGGCATCATCGCCTGCCTGAATATTCAGTGAACCGCCGCCGATATAGATATATCCCTTTGAAGAATCATCGTCATTCTCCGCGTGCAGTCCGTCTTCGGGCGTGGAAATATTGATCGTTCCTCCTGCCACGGCGATCGAATCGTTCGCTTCAACGGCATCCTCGGTGCAAGTAACGGAAATCGTCCCTCCGGTGATCTTCACGTCGTCCTTCCCGCTGATCCCGTTCTCCGTCGACTCGATGGTCAGCGTTCCGAGCCCGTTCAGCACCAGGTCGTCTCTGGAAAAGATCACCGCATCGGTATTGGTCTCCCCGTCTTCCGTAAATTCACCCGTCACCGCAAGGCTGTTCCCGCTCTCCGTTGTGGTCACGAATACTTTATCCGCGTTTTTAACATAGATCGCCGGGAAACTGTCGTTGGAAATATCCACGCCGTCCAATACGATCTGCACTTTGGCGTCGTCCGCCGCATCCACCACAATCGTATAGTTTCTGGCACTTCCCGAGAAAACATACACGCCTTCTTCATCGATCGTCACCGTCTGTCCGTCACTCAGGGAAAATGTCTCCGCCCCGTCAAGGTCCGCGGCCTGGATCAGGTCGCGTTCGGTAAATAATTCCTCCCCGCTAAGCGCTCCTTCGGTCACGGAAGACACCGACGTCTGTACAGAATCCGCGCTGCTCTCCCCGTTCTGCACGGCATTCACCGCACCGCTCCCGTTCTGGGAACCGCTCCCGCTCTGGGAACCGCTCCCGTTCTGGGAAGCACTGCCTGTCTGAGAATTCTCTGACGCGGCTGAACCTGCCGCATTTGCATCCGTCTGTGCGGAAGATCCCGAATCTGCCGCATTTGCATCCGTCTGTGCGGAAGCTTCCGATTCCGCTGCGGTGCTGCTCTGGGCGGAAGCATTTTCATTTTTTATATTCATTCCCGCACACCCTGTAAGGAGCGCAGCCGCAAGCGTTCCGCTTAAGATCGCCGCCATTATTTTCTTTCTGTTTATCATGGTCATTCTCCTTTTTTCAGATTTCGCTTTTCAAATTCTGGTTTATTTATACAGGGTGTTCCTTAAACCAGGCTTAAACGGCTTTAAGTCTGAAAAAATTTTTTAAGTCCGGACAAATACCCTCTTCCGGCCGGATCCGGGAAAGAGGGTATTTGTAATTATTTTAAGGAGAACTGCTGTTTTACTGGATCGGAGCGGGTTCATTCGGGTCCCAGACCACGCTTTCCTGTCTCCAGCCGCCGTACTCGAGAGCCTCGTAAAGCGCCGCATTCGTCATGTTGCGGTAAGGACCCACATAGAAGATCCCGAGCATTCCGAGAGTAAGCAACGAGAGAATGTCCCATCCTATGAAAGAGAGGTCCAGCACGAATGTTTTCCATTTCTGTCCGCTCATAAGAGCTTTGCTTCTGGCAAACGCTTCTTTCGCCGGCATTTCCGGGTGATCCGCAAGAATATACGGAATCATGCGGTATTCATAGGCTTTGATAATGCCGGGGATGATGAACAGCAGGAACCACAGGATGAGATAGATGTCTCTCAGCAGCAGGGTCTTCACGATGTTTTTGTAACCGTGATCATATCCGTAAGCGACTTCCTTCACTTCCGCCGCCGTGTGCAGGTTCTGCGTAAAGAAGCGCCGCGCGCCGACTTCCAGCGGATTGAAGAGGAAAGCGTTCACAAGGATAGCAACCAGGGCGATCACTAAGAAAACGATCAGGAATACGGCCACCATGGCGACCCCGAAGTAAGTCGGGATCTTGATATTGCCAGTTCCCTGCGCCTGTCCGATGGTAATATCCTCGGAATCCAGACCGGGAATATTCGGAAGTGTGATCTGCGTTCCGTCTTCTCCGGTAATGGTTACGGAAGAACCGTCCTCTTCGTAGTTGTATGCCGCTTCATCGGATGATCCCACCAGCGCCGAGCTGCCGCTTCCTGCCGCTCCGGCCCCGCTCATGCCTCCCAGGATCGCCGCCAGCAGGATACTGATCAGAACGGTTTTCCAGTAGTTCAGCTTAAAGGTCTGTTTACCGCGTGTTTTTAATTCTTTTCTTGTCCACATATCCGTGTCCTCCGTTTCGATCTGATGGTGCCATCATAACACCGGAACCTTTTCGCTGAACTCGAACAACCTTAACAGTTTCTTAATCTTGCCTGCTCAAATGCTGAAAAGAAAAACGGACGCATTCCCCTGCGGTCAATGCATCCGTTTTTTCATGTTTACAGTTCCCGGATCCGGTCTGCTTTTTGTTACGATTCCATTTTCGCCCGGATCGCCTGAATAAACGCCAGAGAGCTGAGCACTTCGGGGTCATTTCCTTTGTAAATGCGCGCGAGGTCTCCCGTCATCTGTCCGCCGCGGATCGTATCCAGGACCGCTTTTTCGAGACGGTCCGCAAATGCCGCAAGGTCCGGCAGCTCATCGAGCTCGCCCCTCCTGCGCAGCGCGCCGGTCCACGCAAAGATCGTGGCGACCGAATTGGTGGATGTCTCCTCCCCTTTCAGGTATTTGTAATAGTGGCGCTGCACGGTCCCGTGCGCTGCCTCGTACTCGTAAGCCCCGTCCGGCGATACCAGCACGGAAGTCATCATGGCGAGGGAACCGAACGCCGAGGAGAGCATATCGGAGAACACGTCCCCGTCGTAATTCTTGCAGGCCCAGACGATCCCGCCGTCGGATTTCATGATCCGGGCGACCGCGTCGTCGATCAGCGTGTAGAAATAAGAGATCTGCGCCTTCGAGAACGCCTCCTGATATTCCTCCGCAAAAATGTCATGGAAAATATCCTTGAAGCGGTGGTCATACGTCTTCGAGATCGTATCCTTCGCCGCGAACCACAGATCCTGCTTAAGATCCAGCGCGTAGGCAAAGCAGCTCCTCGCGAAATTCGCGATGGATTCATCCAGGTTGTAGACGCCCTGCACGACGCCGGGACCCTTGAAGTCAAAGATCGTCGTCCTCGTCTCCGTCCCGTCTTCCGCCGTAAATACGAGCTCCGCCCGGCCCGGTCCCTCGATCTTCATCTCCTGGTTCCTGTAAATATCGCCGTAGGCGTGCCTTGCGATGGTAATGGGCTTTTTCCAGCAGGAGACGACCGGCTCGATGCCTTCCACAAGGATCGGCGTCCGGAAGACCGTGCCGTCCAGAATCGCGCGGATGGTCCCGTTCGGGCTCTTATACATCTTCTTCAGATGATATTCTTCCACCCTCGCGGCATTCGGGGTAATCGTCGCACACTTGACGGCTACGCCGTATTTCTTCGCAGCTTCCGCCGCCTCGACCGTCACACGGTCGTCCGTCTCGTCTCGGCACGGAAGGCCGAGATCGTAGTATTCTGTCTTCAGATCCACGAAAGGAACGATCAGCTCGTCCTTGATCATTTTCCAGAGGATCCTTGTCATCTC
>DBVZ01000064.1:4447-4616 GCA_002308255.1 Lachnospiraceae bacterium UBA1251
GCCGCGCCGGCTTTTCTCACTTCTGCTCCGAGAAGATCTGCCGGTTCTTCCAGATATAATCCACAAGGGAAATCAGTACGAGCGCCGCGCAGATCCAAAGCAGCGCGGCTGTCACGTAGTGACCGATCCCCGTCTCGAAATTCAGGATCAGGAAAATGACTTCGATCAT
>DBVZ01000048.1:0-5067 GCA_002308255.1 Lachnospiraceae bacterium UBA1251
TCCTGCCACATCGAGTACGAATATCTTGGAAAGCACGGCGACTGTGTTGATCTCAATACCCTCGAAGATACCTGGTATATTTACCCGCATGACTGCAGCTTCGCGGTGACGAAAATGGCGCTTGCGACGGAGGAACTGTATTATGCGCACTGCCGCGCAGCCGGCCGGCCTTGCCCTCCCGGGCTTGCGTAAAGATCATAGGCCGGACAATGTAAACAGAAACACAGGCAATAAGTGATGGATAAAAAAAAGACAGGCAGAATCAGAATCACTGCGGTCAGTATGCTGCATTATGTGCGGCTTTTCTACCGTTCTGTCCTGTTCATTATTCTTCTGGTCAGTTATCTCCGTTTCCGCCTGCACGACGGGGAAGAGATCACGACCGGACTGGAAAGGCGGCCTCTGATCATTACGGTCCTGTGGGCCGTTTTTGTAATAGAAATGATCCTGCGTTTCTTTCCTTCCAGGTATGAAAGCCCGGGATCCCAGAAGCAGTTCGCACGCAATTACATCAAGTCCGGAAGCACGGACATCGACATTCCCGATAATCATTCGACGATCCTGGTCGCCCTGATCTGGATCGTGTTCAACGGCATTTTCGGAGCCCTGCATATGTCGGGCATTCTTGACGACGGGATCATGATCCTTCTTTGCAGCGCTTATTCCGTCTGCGACATGATCTGCATTCTGTTTTTCTGTCCGTTCCAGTCCTGGTTTCTGAAGAATAAATGCTGCGCGGCCTGCCGGATCTATAACTGGGACTACGCGATGATGTTTACGCCGCTCTTCTTCGTGCGGCGGGAATATTCGTGGAGCCTTCTCGCGCTGTCAGTAGCGCTGATGCTCCGGTGGGAGATCACTTTCGCGCTTCATCCGGAACGCTTCTCCGAAAAGACGAACGAGTATCTGCGCTGCAAAAACTGTACGGAAAAGCTGTGCATCCATAAAAAACAGCTGAAGTCGCTCCGAAAGCATATCGAGGAATATACCGCCGGCAGGATCGCCCGGCTTAGAAAACCGTAAACAGGAGTAAAAACATGGCTGGCAGAGAGTATCAGACAGATGTTGCGCTTCTTTCCGTCACTATGACGGAATTCCGCGGCGTGATGCATTTTCACAGCTGGAAGGCGAAGACGTTTTCCGGGGATGATCAGATCTATGATGTCTCCTCGTTCGAGAGGGACGGCAGAACGCGTTCGCTGGTCCACGCGAAGATCGATGAGATGGGAATGACGGCAGCGGCGGCCACGGCGATGAAGGTGATCTATACATTCCGGCCGCGGTATCTCATCATGGTGGGCATTGCCGCCGGAATCGCCAAAAAAGACATCGAGGAGCAGATGTACGGGGACGTGATCGTTCCCGACGTCGTATGGAACTATTCTTCCGGCAAATTCGTCAATCCGGAAATGGCGGACATCACATTCGGCGATCTCGGCTTTCTTCCGCGCTCGACATCGGCGTTCATACCGGAAGAAATCCTGCCTTATCTGAAAAAAGCGGTCAGTTCTCCGGATAATCCGTGCCACGCACATATCGGACCCATGGCCTGCGGAAGTACCGTCGTCGCGAACAGGAACCTGCTCGACAAGCAGATCTACAGCCAGTACCGGCACACTGCCGGACTTGACATGGAATCCTACGCGGTCGTTTATACCGCAAACCACGCCACGGCTCCGAGGCCGACCCCGATCATCGTAAAAAGCGTGTGCGATTTCGCGGACAGCCGCAAATCCGACGAATACCAGCGTTTCGCGGCTTATTCGAGCTGCGAGTTCGCCAAGTTCCTCTATGAGAAGATCCTGCCGATGGATTAAGAGCGGCAGCGACAGTCTGAAAGGCCGGCATTTCTGTTCCGGGCCTGCGCCCGGATGCGGTGAAGCCGGAGAAAGGAGCCAGTATGCCTCCGGGACCGGGACATATCGGAAGAGGATTCCTGACAGAAGAGGAAAAACAGAATAAACCGAAGATCACAGGCGCACTTCTTAAGAGGATCTTCTCTTATCTGCTTCCGTACTGGAAACAGCTTGCGCTGGTGCTGGTTTGCATTGTCATATCTTCCGTTTTTACATTAATGCCGTCCATCCTGACCGGCAGGATCATCGATGACGGCCTGATCGGCCGCAGCATGCCCGCTCTCGTCAGGCTGATCCTTCTCTCACTCGCGGTGACTCTGGCGGCCAACCTGATCGGCGTTGCGGAGAGCTACCTGAATTCCTGGATCGCGCAGCACATCACATTTGATATGCGCAACCAGATGTTCCGCCATCTGCAGGAAATGTCGCAGCGGTTCTTCACCTCGAACAACCAGGGCGATATCATTACCCGCATGACGAGCGACATCGACGGCGTGCAGATGGTCATCACGAATACATTTACCAGCATCCTTTCCAATACGATCACTCTGATCGTGGCGCTGATCGCGATGTTCCGGAAGAACTGGATCCTGGCACTTGTCGGGATCGTCATCGTCCCGCTTTTTACGATCCCGACGAGGGCGGCGGGAAAGACCCGCTGGACCCTGACCCGGGAAGCGCAGGCGTGCAATGACGAGATCAACGGCATTTTGAATGAGACCATGTCCGTGAGCGGGCAGACCCTCGTGAAGCTGTTCAACCGGGAAGAATATGAATACGGCCGGTATGAGAGCGCCAACCGGAGAATGATCGCACTGAATATCAAAGAGGGGATGGCCGGACGCTGGTTCAGGGTCATTATTTCGACCTTTTCCAGTATCGGGCCGATGCTCCTGTATCTGGTCGGCGGGATCCTGATGATGCGTTATGATTCCACCCTTACGGTCGGTGACATCACCGTGCTGGTTGCCCTGCTCGGAAGAATGTACGGACCGGTCAACCAGCTGCTCAATATCCAGGTAGAGTGGATCCGGGCCATGGCAATGTTTACGCGGATCTTCGAATACTACGATATGGAGCCGGAGATCAAAAATCCCAAACACGGCGTGACGTCCAGAAATGCCGACGGGACCAAAGGCAGCGTCGAGTTCCGGAATGTTGATTTTTATTATGAGCCCGAAAGGCAGATCCTGAAAAATGTGAGCTTCCGGCTGGAGAGCGGACGCAGCGTCGCGATCGTCGGTCCGTCCGGCTCGGGGAAGAGCACCATGATCAATCTGATCCCGAGGCTTTACGATGTCACCGGTGGAGAAGTCCTCTTTGATGATATCGATGTCAGAAAACTGGACCTTCATTTCCTTCGGGACCATATCGGCGTCGTGACGCAGGACACCTATCTCTTTAACGGGACGATCCGGGAGAATCTTCTTTACGTGAAGCCGGAGGCGTCGGAGGAAGAGCTGATCGATGCCCTGCGCAAGGCCAACGTCTATGATTTTATCGAAAAGCAGGAAAAAGGACTGGATACGGTCGTGGGCAACCGCGGGCTGAAGCTGTCGGGAGGCGAGAAGCAGAGGATTTCGATCGCCCGTGTTCTTCTCAAGAACCCGTCGCTGCTGATCTTTGACGAGGCGACCTCGGCGCTCGATTCCATTTCCGAGGCAAAGATCCAGGCAGCGATCGATCCGCTTGTGAATTCGAGAACGAGTATCCTGATCGCGCACAGGCTGTCTACGATCCTGGCGGCCGATGAGATCCTCGTCCTCAAGGACGGGCAGATCGTCGAAAGGGGCGTCCATAAGGATCTGGTCGCGCTCGGCGGCGTCTACACGGAACTCTACAATACGCAGTTTAAAGTGATGCCGGACGAAGCCGGAGAGGAAAAAACCGGCGAAAAAGAAGAGACGGAAAAATCCAAAGAATGAAAACTTTATGAATTATGGGCTTCGGGAATTGATTTCAGGATGCAGATGCGATATTTTAGGATAGCCCATGAGGTGTATTAAAAAGAAAAAAGGGTATCCTTCATGTCGAAATACAGTGTAAAAAAACCATTTACGATCCTGGTCGCGGTGATTATCGTCATTGCGCTCGGGGTCGTTTCTGTTACGCGCGTCACGACGGATCTCCTTCCGCCTATTTCGATCCCCTATATGATGGTGATCACGGCGTATCCGGGAGCCAGCCCCGAGAAAGTGGAGGCACAGGTCAGCGAGCCGCTGGAAAGAGCGCTCGGCACCGTGAGCGGGGTCAAGAACATCTATTCCATCAACTCGGAAAACGCGTCGATCGTACAGCTTGAGTTCACCGACGACATCAATATGGACAAGGCTTCCCTTGACATATCCAATGCGCTGCAGCAGGTGACGCTTCCCGACGGAGCCGCGAAACCTTCCATGCTGGAACTGAGCATGGATATGATCGCGACCATGTACGTCGGTATCAGCCGGGAGGGCTATGATATCTATGCGCTCTCCGATTTCGTCAAAAATGATGTCACGCAGCATATCGAACGCGTGGACGGGGTGGCAAATGTCGCCTCGATCGGACTTGTCGAAAAGACGGTCCAGGTAGAACTGAACCAGGATAAGATCAATGACGTCAACGACAGGATCCTCGCAAGCGTCAGCGATGAGCTGGACAAGGCGAAAAAGGAACTGGACGACGCCAAAAAGAAAGTGGATGACGGACAGGCGGAACTGGAACGACAGCAGGCTGCTTTCGGTGCCACGATCGCGGAAGGCATCTTCAGCGGGATCGAGGAGCAGGCCGGGGAACTGACACCGCAGATCAAAGCCCGGCTGAAATCTCTTCAGGAAGATCTGAAGACACTGAAAGAAGCGGTCGGGCAGCTCTCGGAAGCGAGAAAGAACGCGGAAGAGAACGCGGAGGAGCAGGCACGAAATGCCGTGCAGAACGCAGCAAACGCTGCGGGAAATGCAGCACAGAATGCAGCTGCAAATGCAGCAGCGGGCAGAGGCGGGAACACGGGAGTCTCCTACCGGGCGGTACCTCCGGCAACAGGCAGCGGCAATGCCGGCTATCAGACCGCCGTTTATGTGCAGGACGCTTCTTTCGTACGGACTGCGGCAGGAGAACGTTCCGGCGGCGGAGGATTCCGCAGGATGAGTTCGGAGCCGGGGCCTGCGGAGGAGCCCGGTCAGGATACGGAACCGACAACGGAGCCGACAGCGGAACCGACGGCAGAACC
>DBVZ01000048.1:5132-7484 GCA_002308255.1 Lachnospiraceae bacterium UBA1251
GGGAAGCCCGACGGCGGCACCGACATCGTCTCCGACTGCCGCTCCGACAGCGGTTCCTTCCGGTATTCCGACAGGGATCCCGTCAGTTATACCTTCGGTTATCCCGTCCGTGATCCCTTCCGGCATCCCGACGGCAGTCCCGTCGCAGATTCCGCTGCCCTCCGGTGTTCCGACAACGCCGGAAGAAGCGGAAAAGCTGATCAATGACCAGATCACGGCGATTGAGAATACTATCATTTCCCTCGGGGGCAATGTCGATCAGATCCCTGCCGTCCTCGCAGGGCTTGAGCAGGGCTTCGGCGCACTGACGCAGGCGCAGCTGACGGCTGCGATCGCGTTTTCCGTAGCGGCGGGCCAGCTTGCGGACGCCCAGACACAGCTGAGCGCAGCGCAGAAACAGTATGATAATGCCCGCGAGGAAGCATTGAAAAATGCCAATCTCGACATGCTGCTGACAACATCGACGCTGTCCGGCATGATCTACGCGCAGAACTTTTCGATGCCTGCCGGTTATATTGACGATAAGGACGATAATTCCTGGCTTCTCAAAGTCGGAGACGAATTTGATGATTCCGCCACGATCGCGGAGGCTCTTCTTGCGGATGTGGACAACGTCGGAACGATTCGTCTGTCCGATGTGGCGGATGTCACGATCATCGATAATTCCGGTCTGTCCTACGCGAATCTGAACGGCAAGGAGGGAATCCTCCTGAGCATTTTCAAAGGCTCTACGGCCGGAACGAATGAAGTCTCCAAGCGGTGCAACGAAACACTGAAAGAGATCGAGGAACAGTATCCGGGGACGGATGCGGTAGTCCTCGTGGACCAGGGAACCTATATCACCCTGATCATCCGCAGCATCGTCGAGAGCATGCTGCTCGGCGCGCTGCTTGCGATCCTGATCCTGGCACTTTTCCTTCGGGATGTACGGCCGACGGTCGTGGTTGCCATCAGTATCCCGCTGTCCGTCCTGTTCGCGATCGTTCTGATGTATTTCAGCGATCTCTCCGTGAACATGATGACGCTGTCGGGGCTCGCTCTTGGGATAGGTATGCTTGTCGACAACTCCATTGTCGTTATGGAGAACATATTCCGTCTCAGGAACCGGGGGCTCACAGCACCTCACGCGGCAGTACAGGGAGCAAGGCAGGTCGTGGGACCGATCCTTTCCTCGACCCTGACGACAGTCTGCGTGTTCCTGCCGATGATCTTCACGACGGGAACTGTCCGGCAGCTCCTCGTACCGATGGCGCTGTCCATCACCTATTGCCTGACAGCATCTCTGATCGTGGCGCTGACAGTCGTTCCGGCTTCCGCGAGCACGATCCTGAGGAAGGTAAAACCGAAGGAGAACCGGCTGTTCGGCAGGATCCTCGATCTGTACGGAAAATCTCTTTCCTTCTGTCTCAGGGTGAAGATCGTACCGCTTGCGATTGCCATAGGACTTCTTGTGTTCTGCATCTGGGACGTCACCCGCACCGGGATCGTTATGCTGCCGGAGATGACGGCAAATAATATTGAAGTCGATATTTATACCGAAGAGGGCTTGACCCGGGAGGAATCCTACGCCCAGGTGGATGAGGTCATGGACCTGCTGAAGACCATCGACGGGATTCAGGATGCCGGCATCATGGATTATGCGAGCACGGCTTCCCTGTTCACTTCGGCTGCGTCGGGCGGTTCGGACAGCTACGGCGGCTATATGTGCTTTGTGACCGCGGACGAAACGCTCGATGAGCCTGGAATCAAAAATGTAATTGAAGAAATCCGGGAAAAGACGGATCCTCTTCCGTGTGAGATCGTGATCACCACGAGCGGCATGGGAGATCTGTCGACTTTCACACAGTCCGGGATGTCCATCAGGGTCTACGGCCGGGATACGGAAGAAATGAAGAAAGTCAGCGCAGGCGTCGTCGGGATCCTTGAAAAGCAGGGCGGCTTTGAGAAAATCAGCGACGGGATCGAAGAAGGGGACAAAGTCCTTCATCTTGTGATCGACAAGGATAAAGCCATGACGTACGGACTGACGGTCGCCGGTGTCTACTCGGAGATCGCGGCCCGGCTCACGACAGACGTGAAATCGACATCGGTTACCATCAACGGAAATGATATGGATGTCGTGATCGTCAACAATACAGATCCTCTGACGAAGGAAAACCTCATGGATATGGAATTCTCTTCGTCAACCGTCACCGCCGGGACCGGAATGACGGGAAGCGCCGGAGGCTTCGGTTCTTCTTCCGGAATGGCTGCTTTCGGCAGCGGCACATCCTCCCCGCAGGGGACCGGAGGTCTTTCGGCCATGTTCGGAGGACTGACCGGCGAAGAAGAGGAGGAAGAGGAGAGCGAAGA
>DBVZ01000048.1:7568-10361 GCA_002308255.1 Lachnospiraceae bacterium UBA1251
ACGGCGAGCGCGAAAGAAGGTGAAAACATTACTCTTCTGACGCGGGAGATCCGGGAGGAGCTGGAAGCTTACAACCGGTCCCTGCCGAGCGGATATCAGATCGATATCGGAGGGGAGAGTTCGCAGGTCAGTGAGATGCTCCTCCAGATGGGAAGACTGATGGCTCTGGCATTCCTGTTCGTCTATCTGGTCATGGTGGCCCAGTTCCAGAGCCTTCTCTCGCCGTTCATCATTCTGTTTACGATCCCGCTGGCCTTCACCGGGGGAATGCTCGGTCTGATCTTCGCCGGCCAGCAGCTCAGCATGCTCTCCCTGATGGGATTCCTGATCCTGATGGGAACTGTCGTCAATAACGGTATCGTTTTTGTGGATTACGCAAACCAGCTGCGGATCGGGGGACTTGAAAGAAGGGATGCCCTTGTCGCGACGGGCAAGACCCGTATGCGGCCGATCCTTATGACGGCTCTGACGACGATCCTTGCGATGGGACAGCTGATCTTCGGAAAAGACATGGGAGCGCAGCTCGGCTCCGGCATGGCGATCGTCATTGCTTCCGGTCTGATCTACGCGACACTTATGACGCTGTATATCGTTCCTGTGATGTATGATATCTTTTTCAAAAAGAAACCGCTGCACGTCGAGATCGGCAGCGAGATCGACGAGGTTCCGGACGATGCGGCGGAGTACCTGTCTTCGCTCAGTGACGGTTCCGGAAACGGGGAAAATGCGGACGCACCGGAAGCAGAAGGAACGGATGGGTACGGGGCGGAGGAGAAAACAGACGTCCCCATGCAGGAAGAGTGAAACGCGGGGAGACAGATTCCCCGAAACATGCATGATAACGGGAAGAAGGGCGCGCTCTGCGCGCCTTTTTTGTTGCGTGGATAGTCCAATTAGTGTAGAATCAAATTATCTATCGGAAAATTGCTGATTTTTGTGCTTGTAATTTGTGCGGAATGCTATATGAAAGAAAAGCTTCTGTTTATTTTCAATCCCAGATCAGGAACGGGAACCTACACCTCAAAGCTGACGGACATTTTTGCTACGCTCAGCAACGGGGGATACCGTGTGGAGGTCTTTCCGACGCAGAAACACGGGGATGCCACGTCCAGGGCCATGTGCGCCGAGGAAGATATCGCCCTGATCGTCGCGGCGGGAGGAGACGGAACCCTGAATGAAGTGATCAGCGGGATGCACGCCGCCGGGCTGAGACTTCCGGTCGGCTATATTCCGGTCGGCTCCACCAATGATTTCGCGGCTTCGCTGGAACTGCCGGGCGACCCTGTCAAGGCTGCGGAACTGATCGTGAAGAGAAACATGCGGGGGATCGATCTGGGCCTGTTCAATGACAACATCTTTGTCTATGTGGCAGCCTTCGGAGCATTCACCAATGTTGCCTATGAGACGGATCAGGCCCTGAAAAATATTTTCGGACATGCGGCGTATATTCTGAGCGGCGTCAAGGCGATCGGAGAGATCAAGGCTTATTCGATGAAAGTAAATGTATTCGATGACGCGGCAGGTGAGGATATTGTTTCCGAGGGCAGCTTTATTTACGGGATGATCACGAATTCCATCTCTGTCGGCGGATTCCGGAATATCACCGGGAAATATGTCGCGCTCTCGGACGGCCTGTTCGAGGTGACTCTGATTCGGAAACCGAAAGATATCCTGGATCTGCAGGCGATCATCACCCGTCTTCTGGGCGGCAGTGCGCCGACCCCGCTTGTGGAGACATATAAGACTTCGTGTATTTCTTTCGTGACCGGGAACCCGATCCCCTGGACGCTGGACGGCGAATTCGGAGGCAGCCACCGGGACGTCACGGTCAGAAATCTTGAAAAAGCTTTGCAGATCTGCATCTGAGGGACAGCAGGAGGAAAGCGTTATGGAAGAGAAGAAAACGAATATTTCCGCGATTTTCGGAGAAGATGTCTTTAATGACACCGTCATGCAGGAAAGGCTTCCCAAAAAAGTTTATAAAGAGCTCCGCCGGACGATCGAGATGGGCGGTTCCATCGATCTTTCGACAGCGGACGTGATCGCTCATGAGATGAAGGAGTGGGCGATCGAAAAAGGCGCGACGCACTACACGCACTGGTTCCTTCCGCTGACCGGCAATACAGCCGAAAAGCACGACAGTTTTATCTCCGCCCCGCTGCCCAGCGGAAAGGCGCTCATGAGCCTGTCCGGGAGTGAACTCATCAAGGGGGAACCGGATGCGTCCTCCTTCCCGTCAGGAGGTCTCCGGGCTACGTTCGAGGCAAGAGGCTACACGATCTGGGACTGCACGTCACCGGCCTTTGTACGCCATGACGAGAGCGGCGCGACTCTCTGCATCCCGACAGCCTTCTGCGCCTATACCGGTGAGGCGCTCGATCAGAAAACACCTCTGCTGCGTTCCATGGAAGCCATCAATGAGCAGGCGCTCCGCCTGATCCGGCTTCTCGGCAACACGACTTCCCGAAAAGTGGAATCGTGCGTCGGAGCGGAGCAGGAATACTTTATCATCGACAGGGCCAAATACCTTAAGAGGGAGGACCTGATCTTCACGGGAAGAACGCTGTTCGGTGCAAAGCCTCCCAAAGGTCAGGAACTGGACGATCATTATTTCGGAACGCTGAAGCCAAGGATCGCCGCCTATATGCGCGATGTGGATGAAGCGCTCTGGAAATTGGGCGTGCCCGCGAAAACGGAGCACAACGAAGTCGCTCCCGCACAGCACGAGATCGCCTGCATTTACGAAAAGGCAAATGTCGCTGTCGATCACAACCAGATCGTCATGCAGACGCT
>DBVZ01000048.1:10409-10608 GCA_002308255.1 Lachnospiraceae bacterium UBA1251
GGCAAACACAACAACTGGTCGCTGGCGACGGACGACGGGATCAATCTGTTCGATCCCGGCAAAACGCCGCATGAAAATATCCAGTTTCTGCTGATCCTGGCCTGCGTGATGAGAGCGGTGGACCGCCACGCCGACCTTCTGCGGCTCGCCGCGGCCAATGTGGGCAATGAACGCCGTCTCGGCGCGGACGAGGCGCCGC
>DBVZ01000016.1 GCA_002308255.1 Lachnospiraceae bacterium UBA1251
CCGATCCGACCCTTTCCACTTTACCGGTGCACAGAACTTTTTCTTCCGGCATTTCGTACAGTTTGAATTTCAAAGACGTGCTGCCGACATTACTCACTAATATTTTCATCTTTTCCGTTCTCCTTCATAAAACGAAACCGGGGCAATTTTCTCAGCTGAACAACGGCTTTCCGGCAGCTGCAGAAAATCAGTTATTACGCTGAATTTTCCCCACATGTGCATCGGGTAAATCCTGTCGGCGTCTGCATACTTCGCAAAGCCCAGGATCCCGTCCGGCGCATGCGCTTCCAGCCGGGGATCGAGCGGGATAAACGCTGCGTCAAAAAATCTCCCGCGGATCTTCTCCATTTCCCTGTAATAGGCGCTGACAAGTTCCATGCTGTCCTCTTCCTCGTCCCAATGCCAGTCATTTAAATCTCCCGCATGGTAGATCGTCCGGAACTCCTTCGGCGGGATTCCGGGATCGTCGGGGAAACGGACGATGAAAGCCACGCCCTCATCATTTGAGCGCAGTGTTTCCACGAAGATTCCGTTCTGCCAGGTCTCATCCGGTCCGATCAGGACGGTCTTTCTGTCTTTCGGAATGCTGTAATGCTGTTTTATATCCGAACTCAGCACATACGTTACATCCGGATGATCCTCAAAAAGCCGGAAGATCTTTTTCGAGAAGTGATCCTGGTGGAAATGACTTGCAAAGACATACAGCGGTTTCTTCGGGTCGACTGCGGGCAAAGCGCCCTGATAATAATCAAATAATAATGTACATACAGCGCTTTCGATAAGGAAAGCGCTGTGTTCTATAAATGTTACCTTCATTTTATTCTTTGTCCCTTAAGTTTCACAATCCGTTCGAAGCCGAAAAATCAAGAAGCTCCCGCATCTTACAGAACACTCTCGATCCCCTTCAGGAAATCATCAAATTCCTCATAAGCCGGAAGATCCGGATTGTCTTTTTTGATCTGTTCGGTGCTGCGGAACAGAAACCCCGCTTTGGAAGCGCGGATCATTCCGAGGTCATTAAAACTGTCTCCGGCCGCGATCGTCTCGTAACCGATGCTCTGCAGCGCTTTAACGGTTGTCAGCTTCGACTGCTCCACACGCATCGTAAACCCTGTAATCTCTCCGTCCGGCGCGACCTGAAGCGTGTTGCACATAAGCGTCGGGTACCCCAGCTTTTTCATGAGGGGCATCGCGAACTGCTCAAATGTGTCGCTCAGGATCAGCACCTGTGTCTGTGCACGAAGTTTGTCCAGAAATTCCTTCGCCCCGGGGAGCGGGTCGATCTTCGCGATCGTTTCCTGGATCTCCCTGAGTCCGAGATGATGCTCTTTCAGAATACCGATCCTCCAGTTCATCAGTTTGTTGTAGTCGGGCTCATCCCTGGTCGTGCGCCGCAGTTCGGGAATGCCGCTCGCTTCGGAAAAAGCGATCCAGATCTCCGGTACCAGAACACCTTCCATATCAAGACATACGATCTTCATATTTTTTTCCTTTCTATCTGTCCCTGTGCTGCTTAAGGACGTTCCTCAAAGATCGTCCGGATCCGCCGGTATTCCGCCCTCTGCTTTTCATTATAAACTGACATATTGTCTGACGTAAACAGGACATTTCCGTAAAGAGCACAGGTTTCGGCCAGCTCCCGTTTTCTCTTTCCGCTCATGGAGAGGTTTTCCGTTCTCAGGAAGAAAACATCGGGGTCATTTCCGAAAGCCCGCCCGTTCAGATGCCGCCGCACGGTATCCGTGGCGATCGCGTGCTTTGTGGAAGGACGTTCCCTGTGTGCCAGACGCATCCACAGTTTGTCGTCGTCATCGAGCGACACATCGCAGCTGACACGGCAGTAATCCACTTTTCCGAACGCCGGGAACAGCGGTACGCCGCATCCGAGGATCAGTTTTTCTCCGCAAAGCTCCCTCAGAAGATCAACGGCTCTCATCATTCTCGCGGCGCGGCTCTCCTCTTCCGTTCCGAAGGGCGCTGCAGCATAAAGAAAATCAAGCTTCACGAGATCGTATCCCCAGACATCGAATACCTGCCGGAATGTCTCCCTGAGGTAATCGGCCACTTCCTGCCGGTCAAAATCAAGCGCGTAGAACCCGCTCCAGTTGCAGCCGGCTTTCCACGGCATTCCGTCCCGGAAAATGAACCAGTCCGGATGCTCCTTAAAAAGCCGCGAATCCTCTTCCGCGATGAAAGGAGCCAGCCACAGCCCTGCGCGGAATCCCGCGTCATGGATCATGTCGGCGGCTGCTTTCATACCGTTCGGAAATTTTTTCCGGTCTGACATGAGCCAGTCCCCGATAAAAGGCTCCCATCCGTCATCGATCTGGAACAGGTCACCCGGTGAAAGCACCTCTTTCGCGCCCCTCATATCCTCCAGGATCGACAGTTCGCTGATGTCCTGATACCGGTTGTACCAGCTCGAATAACCGGCTATTTTTTCTTTTGTCCGGCACCGTATCCCGAGGGCTTCAAAATAAGCGTCGAAAACCTCCTCCTCCGTCCCTTCCGCAAGGAAGAGATCAAAAGCGGAGAACGCACCTCCGCACCTCACTCCTTCGCAGTCCCTGCGGATCGTCAGGATCTCGCGGTTCGCGTTGTACATGAACATCGTGTATCCGGGCCGCTCATCGAGGGATCCGATCAGGAAAAATCTCTCATCCTTCCGGAAATAGCAATAGGAAAAGCCGTGCGTATACCCGCGCCTGTCCGGATATTTCATAAAATGATAATCCGAATAACGGTCGAGGGAAAACTTATCGACCAGAGATTTCGGCAGATGGTTGAGTCCGCGGATCCTGTCCGTTTTGGTATATTCCGGACAGTTTGTCCAGGACTGGTATCCGTTCATAAAAATCTTCACGCGGTCAGACGTCGGCATAAGGACGCGCGCGGCACAGGAGGAAAGATGTCCCTCCGGAAGTTCCGCCGTGACAAGGACCCTGCCGTTCCGGAACGGTTCCGCCCCGAGAAATACTGTTTCATCGCTCAGTCTGATCTTCCATTGCAGCATTGTGTTCATTTTTCCGTCCTATCTGGCATTTTCAGCCGCTGCCCTGTTTTTTTCTTTCAGTTTTCTCGCATTTTCCAAGACGATCTCATCCGTAAGCTTAAACTTTCTGCTGAAGAAAACTGCAGCAGCGATCAGCACGAGCGTCGGCATGATCGTCATAAGGAGCCGTAGTCCGACCAGTGTGGATTCCGACTGCTGAGCGACCACGGACTCCGCGTCGGAGTTGCCGACGAGGCCGATCAGGTCAAGCCCGATCCCGGTGATAAAGACCGATACGCCGGAGGCCAGCTTTACAACGAATGTCTGCATGGAGAAAATGACGCTCTCTTCGCGGTGTCCCGTTTTGATCTCGCCGTAGTCGACGGAATTGGACAGGAAGACCGTCGTCAGGACGGTCAGGATCCCGTTGCAGGCAAATACGATCGCTCCCGGGATAAACAGCAGAAATACATTCGAGGACAGTCCCGTAAGGCACATGGTGAGGATCAGCAGATATCCGAAAATGGCGGCAAAAAGAGCCTGCTTGAAGATCGCCGTATTCGTATGTTTTCTTCTCACGATCGGGTAGCCGATCATCATGCCGAGAATCTGGAAAGCACCGCCCACCGTAGAAAACAGAGTATAGGTTCCCTGCCAGTTCGTTCCTCCCACGTCATACTTGAAAAAGTAGATGATGAGATTGGAAGTCAGATAAAGGGCGCTGTTGACGAGCACGATGGCAAGGACGACTACGATCGCCTGATCATTGCTGAACAGGGCGCGGAACATCTCCCCGATCGTGGCCGTTTTCATTTCCGTATCCTTCTCTTTGACGGATACCGCGCAGATGATCTCTGTTATGATGAAAATCACCGAGACGATCAGGGCAAAACGCCGGAAACCGACGCGCTCGCTGCCTGCGCCGAGCATCTTCACGGAAAGGACCGTCAGCATGGCAATGATAGCGGAACCGACACCGGCGCAGGTACGTCCGATCACGGACAGGTTCTCCGTATCAGCCGGCGTATCCGTGATTGCAGGGATCATGGACCAGTAAGGAATATCCATCATAGTGTAAGTCATTCCCCAGAGAATGTAGACCACCGAAAAATAGACCATAACTGCCGTCGAACCGGAATTTCCGGAACCGGAAGACGGTGCCGCGAACAGCGCGTAAAGAACAAATGCGTTCAGGACGGTTCCGGATACAAGATAAGGCCGGAATCGTCCCCAGCGGGTCTTGGTCTTTGCCACAAGGATCCCCATGAAAGGATCATTGAAAGCGTCGAATACGCGGGCGACCATCAGGATCAGACCGACAAACGTCGGACTGAGACCGATAATATCCTGATAATAGTACATGACATACGACGCGGACAGAGCATAGACCATATCCTTGCCGATCGCTCCGATTCCGAACGCCGCTTTCTGCTTTCCAGTCAGCTTCATAATCGTTTTCCCTTCCGCCGCTCCATAAGCGTTTTTTCCGGGTCAGCCTCCTTCGGTGTTGCTGAAGGGTTTTCATGACCGTTTTTCAGTCAGTTGATTTTCTTTACGTCAAACTTTATTTCCTGTTCCGGAAGACCCTCTGCCCGGAGCGTAAGGACCGCCGTTCCTGCTGTGCTTCCGTTTTCTTTCGTCCGGACGTAGAATGCGCACATTCCGCCTTCCGCCGTCGTCACCGCGCTGCCCACAAGTTCGGCATCTCCGGAAACAGACGCAGTGATCGGGATCTGCGCGTAGCTGGCCGGATTATCGTTCTCATCAAGAACTCTCACCCGTACCGCCGCCATGTCGTATGTATCTTTCTCAATGAGCTCCGTGCTGCTTGCGCGGCATTCGAGATGAAGATTTGTCCCCGGTCTCTTTGTGACCGAGCAGACGACCTTTCCTTCCGACAACGCGTCAAAACGCCAGACCGTCGCGTCTCCGCCCCAGTTGCCGACATATTTGCCGTAGAGATCATACCCATCCGTGAAAGACATCCCGTAGCGCACCATGCAGTACGCCATCTTTGCCTTGTCGGCAGGCGGCAGGTTCGTCATCCCGTAAATGCCGGCTGCAAGCAGGCATTCCCGCAGATGCTCCGCTTTGACCGGTTCAAATCCCTCCTGAGATTCCAGAAGTTCTCCGATCGTATCGTCGATCAGAACCGGCAGATGCAGTCCCGTCTCATCCTCCTCCGGATAAAACGATGTGACATAGGCATCATTTTTATAGAGCCGGATCTCCTCCGCGTTCGTAAATGCATAGATCTCGTCGTTTCTTCCGGCGGGATAATCACCGATGTCCATCGGCGAGCCGATCTCAAGAACCGGTTTTGATCCCTGAGAGGCGTAAAACGCCGCCGCCAGCTTCGGATTCCGGAACATGTCCAGCACGCCGTGGTAGCAGATCTTGTCTCCGGAACCGAAATCCTTATGCGTCTGATAATCAAACATACACCATTCAAAGCAGCCCGCATGCTCCCCATCTTCCATCGCGGCATGCATGACCCGGGCGTGGCGGAGCGCATGTTCCTGTCTTTTTGCCCAGTGATCGAAGGATTTCGTCGGGAACATGTGGCCGTTGCTCTCCGAAATGAGCAGCGGTTTCTTCATATCCGGCGTCACTTTGCTCTTCTTTCTGCACCCGGGCGTCGTTCCGTCGTGAGAGAAATCGTTATAAGCGTAAACATCCTCAAGAAGATGGCTCTTCTCGATAAAACGCACGCCGGATGTCGCACGCGTCGGATCAAGTGTATGCGCGATCGCATTTGTTCTCTCGTAGAACTCATCGTCATCCTGGCTTTCGTTGATCCTGACGCCCCAGAGGAAAATACTCGGATGGTTCCGGTACTGCAGTACCATCTCCCGGACATTATCCACCGCGATATCCTTCCATTTCCCGTCTCCGATATGCTGCCAGCCCGGGATCTCCGTAAAAACGAGCACGCCGAGGCGGTCACAGGCATCCATGAAATGGTGGCTCTGCGGGTAATGGGAGGTCCGAACGGCATTGCAGCACAGTTCCTCTTTCAGGATCCTGGCGTCCTCGTACTGCAGACTCTTCGGCGCCGCATAGCCGATATACGGATAACTCTGATGCCGGTCCAGGCCGCGCAGGAAAAGCTTTCTTCCGTTGAGATAGAACCCGTCCGGTCTCCACTTCATATGGCGGAATCCGAATGTATCCGTGACCGTATCCGCAATCGAATCCCCTACGATCAGCTCAGCGACAAGAGTATAGACGTTTGGCTGATCCACATCCCAAAGCGACGCCCCCGGAACGGAAAACTCGATCTTTTCCGACAGCGTGCTTTCCGAACCGTCTTCTCCGCTGTCTCCCTGGCAGGAGCCCCTGTACTGGGAGACATCCGCAAGACACTCTCCCTTATCATCATAAACAGTGAAGCGGATGCCGTCGTAAGCCCCTTTTACTTCGAACGAGGCACGGACTCTCCGGAACTTCGGGGTCGTAATAAAAATATCATCGATATAGGATGCTCCGCGCTCCTCATACCAGACTTCGCGATAAAGGCCTCCGTATGTGAGATAATCGATCACAAATCCGAAGGGCGGCACGGACGGATTCTCCGTCGTGTCCAGACGCACACTGATCAGGTTTTCCTCACCTGCCCGCACAAGCTCCGTGATCTCGACGCGGAATGAAGTATATCCGCAGAAATGCTCCGCAGCCATCGTTCCGTTGACGAAGACCTGCGCGATATGAGCGGCGCCGTCGAAGACGAGGAACAGCCGTTTTTCCTTCAGATCCTCCGGAACCTTGATCGTTTTCCGGTAACCGCAGATCCTGCTGTACTGTCCGGGGTCGGCATAATGGAGCGGCTGCTTTCCGACGTTATGCGGAAGACGGACTTTTTCCGCTTCCCCTTCCCCTCTCATGAAAGCTTCTGACCATTCTTCCGTAAACTCCCAGCCGCTGCAAAGAGCGGTTCTGTTTAAAGCATGCATGGATAAACCTCCGTTTTCCAGTCTGTTATCCGGCGGCCGATGTCAGACCGCTTTTCTAAAATTAATGCATATTTTTTTATTATTTTATCAAATTAATAGCGTAAAAACAACGGATCCGGATTACCTGTGTTTTTTCAGGAATGCCTCCGTGAATGCATTCGTTCCGCTCTTCAGGAGTTTCCCGACCACTCTCCGGAATTCGTCCTGCTCCGGTTTCGGCATGTTTCGGATCGACCGGATGATCTCCGCTCCGGACTTCAGGGGGTCGCTTCCTATGTCTTCGAGTTTGTCCGCCCCGGTGGACCGCAGAATGGAAAACAGCGAATCCACAAAGGATTCCCGCTCTTCGTCCGGCAGTCCGGAAAGCCAGGTGCGCATGGTCGTATCAAAGAACCGGCTCGTATCGTCCCTCTTCGGCACACGGATAAAACGGTTTCCCAAGATCTGCCAGGTGAGCGCATCGTGCTGCATGATCCCGCCCGCGCTGCTTTGAACGATGCAATGGTGTACATCATTTTCAAGAAGGACGCTTACGATCGTTGATTCCGGGACGAAACTGATGATCTTCGGAAGCATTTCCCTGTAGGTGCCTCTGAGCGTCACTTCCGGTCTGAATCCCGGTCCGTCATTGGTATAGACCGCAACGATCCGGTTCCGGACGCCTTTTCTTGCAAAAGCTGACGCAAAGACGGCAAAATTTCCGCCTTTTGAGTGTCCTCCGACACGGAGCTTTCCTCTCCCGCCCGTAAACATACGGTTCAGGTACTGCACGGCCCGTCTCTGTCCTTCGGTTTCCGCCATAAAACTCAGATTAAAGTCCTCTTTCCATCCGACAACCGTTTCATCGGTTCCCCGGAAAGCGACAAATACCGTTCCGTCTCCCAGCCGGAAACTCACGACCGCCATCTGGGCCTCGGCCTTTTCATCGATCTCATTTATGTAGCCGAACAGCTCTATCCCGCGGAAGCGTTCGGTCTGCGCCATTTTTTCCATAAGAAAAGGCGCCATCTTTGTAAAGTTGTCTCTCGCCAGAAGTTCTTCCCTCGTGTAACGTTCGAAAAACCGTTCCGACACTTCTTCAAGGGTTACCGGGTTCTCCTTTCCTTCCGGGACGATCCCTTCCAGATCGGTATACACGAGTTCGCAAAGAGCCAGATTATCGGCTTCATTGAACGGATCCGACTTGAAAGTCAGGTCACCGCGCCAGTCCATATAATCCATCAGGTTCGGCATGCATGTACCTCCGTGTCCTTTCGATTTTAAAGATCCCTGCTGTCCAGAACGACCGTAAAAGGCCCGTCATTGACAAGACTGATCTTCATATAAGCGCCGAATTTCCCGCATTCCACACAGGGAACAGCCTCCCGGCACTTTTCTATAATATATTCATACAGCGGGACCGCTTTCTCCGGTCTCGCGGCATGTACAAAGCTGGGTCGGTTCCCCTTTTTGCAGTCCGCATAAAGAGTGAACTGGGATACGAGAAGCAGCTGTCCTCCCACGTCGGCAAGGGAAAGATTGGTTTTGCCGTTCTCATCCCCGAAGATCCGGAGACCGACCAGTTTTTTTACCATCCTGTCCGCCACGGTCCTGTCATCGTCTTCGCTGATCCCGATCAGAACGAGAAAACCTTTCCCGATCGATCCGAGAATCTCACTCTCTTCCGTGACTGTCGCTTCCGTTACCACCTGAATCACGAATCTCATTTCCGCAAACTCCTTCTTTATATTATTGTGCCGTCTCCTGCCACAGAAGATCCCCGGCCTGCGTCACCGTGTCCGGTCCGAACAGGATCCCGTAGTAGTCGTTCTCCACGATCGACCGGGACATCAGGATCCTGTTCCTTACCGTCTCGTCGATTCTGGCACGGTATGCTTTTTCGTCTTCATTTTCAGGCATCTTCTCACCCGGAGTAAAAATGCCGTGTCTTGCGTCGTATTTCCCGTAAGAGGTCACCCAGCTCAGATTGTTCCAGAAAACAAGGGGCTCCGCCTCCGAAAAAACATCGCGTCCGGCGAAAAATCTGGAATCATAGGGAAGGCCGAACAGATTCGAAAGCGTCGGCAGCACGTCCAGGCTGAAGACCGGTTCCGTGATCTCCCTGGGCAGATCGGCATATTCATTTTCCAGACATCCTGACCAGATGATCAGCCCGTTCCTGTCCTGCTCATAGGGAACGGTGTCATCTCCCTTGATCAGATCATTGATATAATCCCGGTCATTTCCCCAGGCTTCCCCTCGGCCGAGCCCGTACGGATAGTGATCGCCCACCATGGCGATGACGGTTTCATCCGCGATCCCGGCTTTTTCCAGCTTTTCCACCATGATCTTCATGGCTTCCTCAAGTTCCATCTGATAACAGATATAATATTTCGTCTTCTCCGCGTAGGTATCGCCGACAGCCGCATTTACCCTCTCATAATAATCCTGCGTATAAGCGTAATCTTTCTTATAAGGCGCGTGTCCGCTGATCGTCATGTAATAAACACTGAACGGCCGGTGATCCAGAAACAGATCCATCGTCTTTGAAAATGCCACCGTATCTCTCGGATACGTGCCGCCGCAGACCTCTTTGATCCCGCTCCTGTTCGCCATGAACTGATTATACCCCAGATTCTCATGCGTCTCGTCGCGGTGATAGAACGTATCCTCTCCTCCGTGAAAAGCGATGCTGGAATACCCCAGCCGCTGCAGCTGGTTGCCCATGGTAAAATACAGATTATTGTCCTTGCTCTCCAGCATGGTCCGGTCTCCGTCCTGCGGCGCAAGACCGAGCAGGAAAGAAGCTTCGCCGGTCGTCGTACTGCCGCCCCACTCCGGCTGATAGTATTCACGGAAGCAGAAACCGTTCCTTGACAGTCTCCACAGCGTCGGCGTCAGTTCCTCGCTGATAAAAGCATCGCAATAGGATTCCGCACAGATCAGGATCAGGTTTTTTCCTTTAAAGATCCCCGTATACTCATTTTCCGATGAAGGCGGCAGCGTCCGGATATATGCCGTCAGCTGGTCAACAGAGGCGGACCCGGTATTCTCCGCTTTTGTCAGGGCATCTTCCATCTGATGCGGAGCATAGACAGGCGGTTTCTCCTCTTCCGGCGTCTCCTCCGCCTGACCGTCTGTCTGCGCAGCGTCAGCAGGCTCCTCCGCCATCTCTCCTTCCTCGTCTTCCGGAACCGGCGTACCGCTGTCAGGCTCCTTAACAGGACTGTCTTTTTCTTCCTCCGCGGAGTCCGTTTCGCCTGTTTCCATAACCTCTTCCAAAAGTTGTTCTTCTTTGACGGATCCGAGATCCAATTCCCCGGATCCGGGCACTTTTCCAAACGGGAACGGATGATAATCCGGAAGGATCAGACCCGGCTGGGTCTTTCCTTCTTCTTTTTCCGAAGAAACAGAAGGTTCCCCGGCTGTTTCCGGTTCTTTCAGAGTGCTGAACGTGACGTGCGGATTTCCGAAAACCGTATATTGAATGCTGAGACGCGTACTCGTCAGAAGCCCGAACAGACTCGTCGCCTGGTTATAGTCGAACTGAGCGCCGTAGACGGCACTGTAGCGGCCGTGAGACGCTGCCAGTGAGGAAAGGAGGCAGATCAGGAAGCCCGCAGCGGCAATAACAGTGTTTCGAAGGACTGCGCGGCGGGAGATTCCGACACGTTTCCTGCTTATCCTCCTCTTTCTTCTCTTCCCTTCAAGAAATCCCTTAAAAAGAGCCATAAAGAAAGGGATCAGGAACAGCAGCACTTTCGGCAGTCCGAAAACAATGCTCCGGAGCACCTCCTGTGTATAACCGGCGGCTGCATTTCCGGCTCCGGAGAGCAGATACCGCGGCGTCAGGTAGGTTGTATAAATGTTTCGGATGAGATACTCGGCGGAAAAGAAGATCCCGCCGGCGAATAAGAACACGTTCAAAAGAATACTTCTGATACGGAAATGAAAAGAAGCAAGAATCCCGGCCGCCATGAGCCCGGCAGAAAGAGCAAAAAGGACAGGATAAAAAAGATAAAAGGTTCCGTCCCCGCGCAGAAGCCCAAGCAGGATCTCCAGGCAGATACAGGCTGCCGGGATCCCGCAGAACAATCCATTTGCGCTTACCGGATTTCTTTCTTTCATCAACGAGTATTCTATCGCATGACACATGCTGGGTCAAACAGGAAATGCGCCTGTTCGGCAGGGGTCTGTACCCGGTGTTTTTTCAAAAGAAGATGCACACCGCAATTGCAGTGTGCATCCGTTCTCTCAAAAGATTCTCCTGCTCAGAGAATCGGTATTTTGATCGTCAGATCCGACATCGGATATGCCGAACACGCATGGAACCAGCCCATCTCTTTATCCATGGCGCGCCGTCCATCTCCGAGCGGGGAAACGAAAATATCCCCGTTAAGGAGCTGTGAACGGCAGTACCCGCATTCTCCTCCGCGGCAGTGCGTATCCACGGGGATCGCGGACCTCTCCAGCGCAACGGCAACGGGTTCATCCGCCGCGGCACCGATCACGTCTTCCTGAACGCCGCGAACGACAGTGATCTGATAACGCTTCCCGATCTGATCCTCCGGGAATCCCGGAATCTGCTTCACGTTGGAGGGCTGCTGCATGACGTCATGCCGGAAGCGGCGCGGACCGACACCGAGCTCTTCCATGGAGGCGCGGACAACGCGGTACATAGCCCACGGTCCGCAGAACATATAGGTCGTATCAACCATATCTTCCGGCTGTTCTCCGGATGCGGCGGGAATTCCGCAGGAGTATTTCCGGATCAGGTCCGTTGTAATAAATCCTTTTTCGCCCTGCCATTCCGGATCATCCGACATCACATGAACGACGCGGACACGCGGGCACGTCTTCGCAATTTCCGCCAGTTCGTCCCCGCAGACGATATCCGTATGTTTCACGGAGCCGTAAAGGATGGTCAGATCACAGTCCAGCCCGCCCGCCGCGATCTCTTTTGCCATTGAAACAAAAGGCGTGATACCGGAGCCGCCGGCCAGAGCGACAACATTTTCCGCATCCCTCAGCGGTTCATAATAAAACTGGCTGAAAGGCAGCGCTGCCGTAAGTACGGACCCCTCCTTCACCTCTTTGAAGAAGTAGTCCGGCACAAAATAGGAGACATTTCTGCGGATCGTGATCTCGAAAAAGGGTTTTTCCCCTCTCACGGAAGAAGGAGCCGAAGAGATCGAATACGCACGGGTGACCGTGCTGGTGCCGATCGTCAGATAAAAATTTACGTACTGTCCGCTCTGGAAAGGCGGAATATGACTCCGAACGCCGTTCTCTTCAAACGGTTCGAAACGGAACGTCCTTGCCGTGGGAGAAGCTTCTCTCACCTGCGTGACAACAAATTTCTGTTTTCCGGGATGCAGCGCATCGGCAAGTTCCCGGATGGGGTCCTGCGGGTGCGGCACCGGTGATGCATTTTCGATCAGCGCCTTTCTCATTTTCGTGACGCGGGACGCGCCGCCTACATCTTTAAGAAATCCCTTGATCTTCATCTGGCAGCACCCCCTTCCTGTCCCGGCATCAGGCCTTTTTTCTCAAGATCCTCAAAAACGGCCTTCGCCGCGGCTCTGCCGTTTGTTACCGCCGGTCCCATGCCGTTTCCGGAAATGGCAAACGCTCCGGCGAATTCAAGACCGTCAATATAATGGTCGTCTTCTTTCATCTGCAGCCTGGCGACGGCATGATCGTCGATACTGTGCGAGTATCCGTAAATACTTCCTTTCCACGCCCCGACATAATGTGAGATCGTAACAGGTGTGGAAACCTCGATCTCGACGATATGGTCGTGCAGATTGATGCCGGACATCTGTTCGTATTCCGAGATCATCTGTTTCCCGAGCTTCCTCTTGAAGTCGAAGTACTCCTCTTCCTTCAGGTCAAGGAATCCGTCGACAAGAGGCAGCGTCGTTATGGAAAACTGCGTCATGCCCTCCGGCGTGCATCCCGGATTGGCAAGGTTGAGACAGATCGACGTCAGATACCGGTACGGCCCCGTCGTATGCAGTTCTTTCCAGATCTCGTCGGTATCCATGGTGTTGCCCGAGAAAATATTGTAATCTTTGATCCCGAGCTCCTCCGGCGTTCCGTCAAGAAGCATCATCACGGAAACCGGACATACCGACAGCCGTCTTCCGTTGATCATTTTTACCGCCCCGACCGGAACTTCCGAGAGCGGTTCGATCATCGATGTGTAAACGCGGTTCGGATATGCGCCGCTGATCACGTAATCGCAGGAGATCTCATCTCCCCGGCGCGTACGTACGCCCCTGACTTTTCCGTCTTTCACCAGGATCTTTTCCACTTCCTGGCAGAATTCGATCTGCGCTCCGTTCTCCTCGGCTTTCCGCTCGAGCTTCATACTCATCTCGTGAGAGAATTTTTTCGCGACATAGCTGCCGTGGAAGTAATCCGCCATAAGAAAAGCATAAATGGTAAACGGAAGCGTGCTCATCGGATTTCCGACGTAGATCCAGTAAGGAGTCAGAATGTCCACAATATCCTGCGGGAAAGCAAACGTATCCATTACTTCCTTTGCGGTGTATCCGGCTGTTTTCACAAACTCCGGATGCTTCAGCAGCATCTGGACTTTGCTCATCGGCGTGACCGAAAGAATATTCATGGAATTATATACCGTGTTGCAAAGCCGCATAAATTCGAGCACCTTCGGCCCCCAGCCCGGGTACTGCGCGTCGATCTCCGACGACATGGTCTCGAAACCGGCATGCAGCGTGATATCGATCCCCTTCGTCGTCTCCACAAAGCGATAGGCTTCCGGAACCCGCAGCCACTCGATATCCACACCCATTTCATCAAAAAAGGCCCCTACCTTGAGACGTTCCTCTTTCGGGCCGATACTCATCATTTCATGCAGCGTCGCCTCGATCTCCACGCCGCCGCGCACGTAACTCGTTGCCAGTCCTCCGGGCAGGTTATGCTTCTCAAGGATCAGGATATCCGTGATCCCCTTGGCCTGCAGCTGGAGAGCCGCGCTGAGTCCCGCGAGGGCGCCGCCGATGATGACGACCTGATAATGGTCTTTATAAAAGCTCATTCCTCACTCACCTCATTAAAAACCGCGGGGCAGCCCGCAAAGGATCCCCGCGGCATCAGCATCTCCGATCAGAAGAATCTGTCAACCAGCTCTCTCGAGTATTCCGCCGTCTCGTCCATGTCGCCGAAGGACATGACCTCGCCGGCATAATAGGTATTCAGATTTCCCTGCATGCCTTCGACTTTCTCGTACCAGCCGTTCGCGTACGTCTCGGAATTGACGTGCGGGAAATAATACCAGGAGTTCTCGTTAACGACGTTGGAGGCCGGATTCTTCATATTCTTAAGATCCTCAAGAACCGTCTCTTTGCATTTTTCGTACGGGATCTCCGGATCGCCGGTGTGATTGCGCAGCGCGTAAGTCGTGATGACCTGGTTCTTGTCATCCCTCCAGCGGCGGTAATAGACCATCAGATGGCCGTAGCGCTCCGGCGTCATGTTGTCGAACACGTAGTAAGAGATCTCCGGATGGTCTTCCGGTTTCGTCTCGACTGCCAGGACATCATAGCGCTCATAGTCGATCTTGGAGAACAGATATTTCTCATCCTCCGTAGCATCGAAGTAATCCGGCAGGAACTGCAGCGGAGCCGTCACGATGATCTTGTCGTACTCTTCCACTTCCCCGTTCACGGTAACATAGACTTTATTGTCTTTGCGCTCCACTTTGGTGATATCGCTGTTGAGGCGCGCCTGGTTGCACAGTTTTGCGTTCAGCTGCTCCCAGATATACTGCGTTCCCTCTTTCCATGTCCACAGATTGCATTTAACAAAATTCATCGTGGTCTGGAAATCAAGATATTTCAGAACATAGGCTGCCGGGATCTCGTCAAAATAGCCGTATCCGAATGCGGTGAACGGCCCGATCCAGATATCCTGGGTAAGCTCTACGCCGTTGAGCTCACAGAACTTATTGAACGGAAGCGTCAGGTCTTTCAGATTCGGATTGACGCCGGACACTTTTTCGCGCTCCGGAGTGACCGCGTACCCTTCGTAGCGGCCTTCGGAAACGCCGCGGTGACCGTTGATATCATATCCTTTATATTTTGTTTCCAGAATCTCACCGAGCTTCTTGACCTGGCTCTTCATTTTCAGAAGGCGCGGGATCTTAAGAAGGTTTTTCTTGGGCTCGAACGGCTCGATGACATTTCCGTCTTTATCTTTGTAATTACGGTTCAGCTGAGGACCGTCGTGTGTAATACCGGCGAATTTTTCCACGTCGTGTACAGCGTAATAAGAAGGAACGCCCATGATCGCACCCATCTCATAACGTCTGCCGTTGTAGTGCGGTGAATTGCATTTTCCGCCCACATGGTCGTTCTTTTCCAGGACCGTGTAGTTTTTGTATCCTTTCAGCTCCAGATACATAGCTGCGGATAAACCTGCCGGCCCGCCGCCGATAATACAGATCTTCTCATTCAAATCGCTCATATTTTTACCTCCGTTCTGAAATGCACAATACAAGCATTGATTTTGTATTAATTTCTGGTAAAATCATACCATATAGGAAACTAAATCGTCAATCCCAGTATCCAATAGGAGGATAATTGTGCACCAGTTTAAGTCATTTTCAGAAGTTCATTCCTCCTGGAAAGAGAATACCGGAAACGCGCTTCTTTTTGACCGGGACGGTGTTCTTTCTTCCATGACCTACGATGCTCTCAGTGATGCTGTCGCGCGCCGCGCCGAAACACTTCGTTCCGAAACAGATGATTTTGTCCTTGACCCGGTCCGGGCGGATCACACTCCGGAGACGATCATCCGCATTTTTGCCGACGTTATGGCCGGAAGGGATGTTCTTCTTATTGAAGATAAGATTCCGGCGGATCTCCTTTCTTTTGTGACGGAAGAAGCGAAAAAGCTTCCGGATACCGGAGAGGAAGGGCATCTCTTTTTCTTTACTTCCGGAACGACGTCGCGTTCCAGGGTCGTGACACTGACCTCACGATCTCTTACCGCGAGCGCGTGGAGCGGCCAGTGCATGCTGCCCTGCGGCCCCGGCGACACGATCCTTTCCATCCTTCCGCTTTCCCATGTATTCGGATTTGTCTGCTCCATGCTCTGGGGCCTCGCTTACGGAGCCGCGATCGCTCTCGGCCGGGGCGTCCGGACCATCATGGAGGACTGTCTGTATTTTGATCCTACGATCCTTCCGGCTGTTCCCACGATCGTGGAAGCCCTTCATCGTTTCCGTCTCTTCAATCCTTCTTTGAAGACCGTTCTGATCGGCGCCGCTCCCTGTTCAGAGGAACTCACGAAAGCTCTCCAAAAAGACGGGAAGAAAGTGTATCTCGGATACGGGCTTACGGAAACTTCCAGCGGGATCGCAATCACGCAGGATCAGTACGACCCGTACGGCCTCTTTCCCTGTCCCGGTGCCGATATCCGGATCGAAGAAGAAGGAGAGGTCTCCGTGGCGACTCCCTGCATGATGGAAGGCTATCTCGGGGAGCCGGACGTTCTGAGGAACGGACGTTTTTATACTGGCGATCTCGGCCATTTCGACAGCAAAGGAAGACTCCGTCTGGAAGGCCGAAAAAAAGACATCCTGGTCCTTTCGGACGGAACAAAAGTATTCTGTCCCGAGTATGAATCCGAACTGGCAGGCGTGATCGGCACAAAAGAACTTGCCGTCGCACAGAAAGCCGGCCGGCCGGTACTCGTCATTTCCGGAGAGGTCGACCGCGGTTATGTACAGGATGTCGTGGATCACTTCAACCAGCTCCGGCAGCGCTCCCGTCAGCTGACACAGGTCATCTATGTCAGCGAACCTCTTCCGAGAACTGCGATCGGGAAACTGAAGAGATGGGAACTCCAGCAGATGATCCAGTAAAGAAACTTTGTACTGCCGGCAATCATTTGAGTGATGCCGACCAAATTCTATTTTTTAAGAGAGGATCTGTCATGGCTAGACCCGCAAGAGAAGAAATTGTAGCAAAAATTATTAAAATGATCCACGATTTTGTCCCGGAACTCGAGAACGCCGATCTGACGGAAGAATCCAGGATCAATACCGATGCCGCCATGGATTCGATGAGCCTTATTCTTGTCATTACAAAGATCGAATCCGCTTTTGATATCCGGATCCCTCACAAAGAGTGGGATTCCATCATGACTCTCGGCCAGCTGGCTGATGCCGTAGAGCGTCATCTTCCGAAAGAATGAAAGGCAGCCCGATGACATCGGATATCTATGAAAAGAAGCTCCGTATTCGGAGCGAGCATGTGAACCGCAGCCGCATTCTCCGTACATCCTCTCTTTTCCGTCTGCTGCAGGAGACGTCGATCGCCCATACGACGGAGCTCGGATTCGGACGCGATAAAACTCTCGACCGGGGCCTGCTGTGGATCATCTCGAGGCAGGTCCTGCAGATCTCCCGGATGCCCCGTTACGACGACGACATCCTGATCCGTTCCTGGCCCGGAGACATGCTTCATGTTTTCTTTCCGCGTTTCTATGAAATATGGACCGGCGGGGAATGTGCGGTCCGCGGCGAAGCGCTCTGGCTCCTTATGGATGAACAGTCCCGCACAATGGTCTTTCCCAACGAATACGGGATCCTGATCCCCGGCATACCGGACGGCCTTCCGTCCGGCATTACGTCTGCCATCCGTGCTCCGGAAGACGCGGCGCCGGTATTCTCCGAAGTACTGAAGCCCCGTTTTTCCCAGACGGATATCAACGGCCACATCAACAATGCCAATTATTTCGATATCATCGACGATCTTCTTCCGGAAGAGATCCCTTCTGCCTGCTTCCCCGTCCGGATCGAAGCGGAGTATCTGACAGAGATCCGTCCGGATAACACCGTTACGGTCAGAGGCTTTCGAAATCCGGCAGGCATCTGGTATATTGACGGGATCGCCGGAGAAGATGTCCGTTCTGCCCCGGTTCCCGCCGCCAGGCCTCTTTTCCGCATACGGGAGACATTTGCTTCTATTAATAAATAGAATGTCTCCGCTCCTCCTCTGTTCTGTTTTTTAATAAAAAGGAAATACTATGGAACCGTTAAAAAAAGAAGACTACGCAGAGCCGCGGTGCCTCCTGTGCGGGGAATCATACGGCGCGGAGCCGGCTGTTCTCAGCATTCCGCAGAAAAGAATCCTGGAAAAGATGAATGATTACATGAGCCGGCGGGACTACGCCGGCGCGGAACGTCATCTTCTTTACTGGCTTGAGGAGGCGCGCCTTTGTCATGACAGACGAGGGGAGCTTCTTGTCAGGAACGAACTGATCGGCCATTACCGCAAGACCGGGGAGCGGGACCACGCGTTTGAACAGATCGATCAGGCGCTGCAGCTGATTCGTGACATGGATTACGAGGGATCGATCAGCTCCGGGACGACATACACAAACGCTGCAACCGCATGCAATGCTTTCGGGGAAAATGAGAGAGCGCTGCAGCTGTTCGAAAAAGCCCGTGCGGTATATGAGGCCTCCCAGAATACCGGGAAAGAACTTCTTGGCGGCCTTTATAACAATATGGCACTGACTTACGTCTCCCTGCGGCGTTTTCCGGAGGCTTACGAACTCTATGACAGGGCCATGGCTCTCATGGAACAGGTTCCGAACGGTGTTCTGGAGATGGCGATCACCTGTCTCAATATCGCGAATGCAGTTGAAGATGAATCAGGTCTCGAAGCAGGGGAAACAAAGATCTCGGAACTGCTCGACCGGGCGGAAGAACTGCTCGACACGCCTTCGGTTCCTCGTGACGGGTATTATGCGTTTGTTCTGGAAAAATGTGCGCCGACATTTTCTTATTACGGGTATTTTCTTGCCGCGGAGCGTTTTACTGAGACCGCGGAGAAAATCTACAGAGGGGAGAGCATATGAACGGTCTTCAGCTGGCGAAGGATTATTTTGAGCAGTTCGGCATGCCGATGCTGAAAGAACAGTTTCCGGAACAGCTTTCTTTTCTGGCTGCAGGAATGTGCGGCAGCGGCTCCCAGTGCCTCGGTTATGACGATGAGGTCTCTGAGGATCACGACTTCGGTCCCGGCTTCCTCCTGTTTCTTCCCGGAGAAGAGATCGTGGACCGTCGGACCGCTTTTCTCATGGAACGCGCTTACAGCCGGCTTCCGAAAGAGTTCCGCGGATACCGGACGGGTCTGCTCTCTCCTGTCGGCGGGCCCCGCTGCGGCGTGATCCGGATTCCTGATTTTATAAAGGAAAAAACCGGTACGGAGGACGGAATCCTGACGCTTCGCGACTGGCTCACCGTGCCGGAGCAATCACTTCTTGAGGCTGTCAACGGAGAGATCTATTTCGATAACTACGGAGCCGTCACCCGTCTCAGGGAGCAGCTCTCTTATTACCCTGAGGATATCCGCCGTAAAAAACTTGCCGGCCACCTGCTCCTTATGGCACAGTCGGGGCAGTACAACTACAGACGCTGTCTTCTTCACGGAGAGACCGGCGCGGCTCAGCTCGCCGTGCATGAATTCGTACAGTCGGCGATGCACGTCATTTTTCTGCTGAACCGCAGATACCGGCCCTTTTATAAATGGTCGTTCCGCGCCCTGCGTTCTCTCCCGCTGCTTTCACTGGAAGATGTCCTTTTTGAATATCTCCTCACCTCCGACAACGGAGAAAACGCGGAAGAAAAATATAATGTGATGGAAGGGATCGCTTCGGATATCATCGACGTCCTCACGGACCAGGCCCTGACGAAAGCGATTTGCGGAGATCTCGAAAAACATGCCTATTCCGTCAACGACGGCATTTCGGACGCCTCTTTGCGCAATATGCATATCCTGGCAGGGATCGGACCGGGCTGATGCTTCGTGCTTCCTCGGCGAAGCGGTCTGTAATTCCTGTTGACACCGTTCCAGTTCTGTCATAACCTGAAACGGAGGAATCTGTTATGAAAATACACGGTCTGCAGAAAATGACGCTTCTCGATTACCCGGGACATGTCGCCTGTACTGTTTTTCTGGGCGGCTGCGACTTCCGCTGCCCGTTCTGCCACAATTATGAGCTGGCCGTCGGAAAAGCGCCTTCCGTCATGGAGGAGGAGGAATTCTTCTCCTTTCTTGCTTCCCGGAAAGGACTCCTGGACGGCGTTGCCCTGACAGGAGGAGAGCCGTGCATGAGACCGGAACTGCCCTCTTTCATGAGGAAGATCCGCGAGATGGGATATGCCGTCAAGCTGGATACGAACGGCGCTCATCCGAAGCTTCTGCGAAAGATCCTTGCGGAAGGTCTCGCCGACTACATCGCGATGGATGTCAAGAACAGTCCCTCCAAATATGCCGTGACCTGCGGCATGCGCGAGATGGATCTTGCACCGGTCAGGGAGAGTGTCGATCTGCTCCTCTCCTCCGGGATCCCGTATGAATTCCGGACCACCGTCGTAGCGGAGCTGCATGATGCGAATGATTTTCATGAGATCGGCAGATGGATCCGGGGCGCCGGGCAGTATTTTCTGCAGCCCTTCACGGACCGGGAGCAGGTCCCGTTCGACGGACTTCATGCGCCGGACAATGAACAGCTTTCTGTCTTTAAGCAGATCGCCGAACAATATGTGAACTTTGTAAAGATCCGCGGAACCGACTGAATCCCTGTTTTTAAAGGCATTCTCCGAGATTCTTCCGCAGCCGTCATACTGCGCTTTGTAAAAATAAGGCGCCCCAAAAGCACTATATCTAGTTATTTCGCTGAATCAAACACAATATATTGACATCATTTCTCCCTCGTGGTAAGGTTGTTATGTTCGGTTATTCCGGCATTATTTATCTTTATTATCACCACGGAGGGGGAATTTTTTATGTACGAAGTTGTAAAACGTGACGGCAAAGTCGTTGAATTTTCCATCGGCAAGATCAGCGCAGCCATCACAAAAGCATTTGATGCGATCGGCAAACAGTATCATCCCAGCATTATCGAACTAATCTCTTTACACGTCACGTCCGATTTTGAGAGCAAGATCGTCGACGGCAGGATCACTGTCGAAGAGATTCAGGACAGCGTCGAGAAAGTCCTGTCCGAGTCCGGTTATGCGGATGTCGCAAAAGCCTACATTCTGTACCGCAGACAGCGCGAGAAGGTCCGCAACGTCAATTCCGCCCTCCTTAACTATAAAGAACTGGTCGACAACTACCTGAAGATCAACGACTGGCGCGTAAAAGAGAATTCGACCGTAACCTATTCCGTAGGCGGCCTGATCCT
>DBVZ01000101.1:0-10678 GCA_002308255.1 Lachnospiraceae bacterium UBA1251
ATCCGCGACGTACTGGCCTTCCCGACCATGAAGAGTCTGAAGGAATAAATGAATAATTAAATAATGAAAGAAAGAAACCGTCAGGCGCCGAAGCACCTGACGGTTTTTTTCGCGGAACCTGCCGGGGATCAGATATACATGAACACGAAACCGATCACCAGGAGGGCGATGCACATCGGCAAAGCGTAGATCATCGATTTCACCGGGTCAACTTTCTTGCCGAACTGCGCGGAAACAATACCGCAGACGACGAAGCAGGTCAGATCGGCGGGAGGCATTCCCTGGCCGGCAGCGGCGAGGTGGGAACCCGCCACAGCGGCAAATACCGGGGTGATTCCGGTGGCGACAAGCGCAGGACCGAAGAACGAGAACACGACATTCTGCGTGGTGGACTGGGAACCGGTCAGCATCCCGATGAGGAGCATGCAGGCCGCGCCGCCGAACTTGAGAACGTTGGAATTCAGTCCCTGCGCAAAATTGGATACGATATCGATCGATCCCGCGCTGTAGAAAGCGCCGAGCATGAAAGCGCAGCAGATCTGAAGAAGGACGGTGGTGCGGACTTTGCTGAAGCTCTCACGGAAGATCGAACGCGCGTTGCGGTTGACTTTCGGGAACAGGAACGATACGGCGATGGCGCAAAGCATGGACAGAACGACGCCGTTCGTGAGACCGCTCAGGAGCGACGTGCCGGCAAGGAAATCATAGAAGCTGAGAGTGGTTTCTTCACTGATCTTTATGAATTTGATGCTCTTTAAGATCGTCGGTCCGAGATCGGTGGAGACATAGGGGATTTTCACCGTGCGGAGAAGAACGACGATGATAAGGAAACAGAGCGGGATAAGGGATTTCCAGTTTTCCTTAAAGATCTGGCCGGCTTTTTTGTCGGAGAACTTGATCTTTACGTTCGGATTGGCGCCCGGGACATTGTTTTTCCGGACCAGGAAAAGGATGCAGTACAGGGCACTGACGATAAACGCGATCGAGACCGTGAGGTAACTGATGTTCATGACCGGATCGGGATCTGTTCCGACCAGGGTGGAAGAAAGGGCGACCGCCTGCGTCATGGGGGGCATGATCGATCCGAGGGATGCGCCCATGACGATGATCGCGGCGATCTTTTCATATTCCATGTCCATGGAGACCAGAATGCCGATCGTCAGCATGCCGATGACGGTGGAGGCTGCAATCGCGTCTCCGAGCAGGGAACCTGCGATACCAAGCGTAAACAGGATGCAGAGGATCAGGATCCGGGGATGCCTTCCGAATTTTGCCGTCAGGATCCCGATAATGGTGTCGATCGTGCCGAGTCTCTGAGAGATCTCCGCGAACAGGGCGCCGCAGATCGACAGGCAGATGATCCAGGACAGACGGTTCAGTCCGTCGATCCAGGAGGAGGCCCATTCACCGGGGTTCCAGACCCCGCCGATGAGAAGGGTGAGCGCGCCGGCGATGAGAAGGGCAGCATTGATGTTGCCGCCGATATAAGGCATTTTTTTCCAGAGGACGATCAGCAGCAGTACGGCTACGGGGATAATTACCTGTAACATGTTCTTTCCGTTCTTTCTTAGTGGTGCTCAGCGAAAGAGTTTTCCGAAAGACGATTCGCTGAACGACAGCAGTTTCTATTTATAATGAGGAGGATCACGGAACGGGAAGCGCTCCGTGACCGGCAGCCATTATGCGGATGGTTCTGACAGAAACCGGTCGGGGCTGAAAGCGTCAATGTTGTAGGTGGGTTTTCCGTCGGCAATATATTCTGCCATAAGTTTTCCCGTGACGGGGGAGAGCGCGATCCCGTCTCCCTCATGTCCGGCAGCCATATAGAATCCGGGAAGGCGGCTGACCGGTCCGAGGAGCGGCATGCCGTCCGGGGTATAGGGCCGGAATCCGGAGAAGAACCGGATCACGCTGACATTTTCGAGAAGGGGGAAGAACCGGGCTGCGCGCTTTATCATGGTATCGATGGCGGCGAAGGTGTTTTCTTCCTCGTAGTCTGCAAATTCACGCGTTCCCCCGATGATCATCGCTCCGTCCTCCTGCTGCTCGATCGAAAGAGAGGAGCCGTAACGGAGGATGTTCTCGTCCGTGATCGTCTCGGGCCGGAATTTGATCACGTTGTAGCGGGCGCACTGGATGGTCGCTTTCATAAACGGTCCGACCGGTTCCGTTACCGCGAGCTGCCCCTTGCGGGGACGAATCGGGAGAGAGAGCCCCGCGAGCGCGGCGACTTTGCCCGCCCATGCGCCGCAGCAGTTCACGACCGCACCGGCACGGTATTCTTCGTCCCGGGTCCGGACGCCTTTGCAGACGCCGTCCTCAATGACAAAACCGGTCACTTCCGAACGGCCGATAAATTCGGCTCCCAGTCTTTTCGCGGCATGAAAATACGCCAGCGTGAGTTTCAGGGGATTGATCTTTCCGCCGGTCGGGGAGTACAGGGCACCGTAAATATTTTCGGAGAGCTGCGGTTCGATCCGCCGCGCCTCCTCCGCGGAGATCATGCGGATATCAACGCCGCTCCGGCACTGTTCCTCCACGATCCCGGACAGGATATCCCACTGCATTTTGTCTTCGACGGGCTGCATGCCGCCGGCACATTTGCCGTATTCGATCGGTTCGCCGAGTTCTTCTTCCAGGGTATCGAACATCCGGATCGACTGAATCGCGAGTTCCATCTGCTGTCCGGGCTTTTTGGTGTGGTAGCCCACGACGCCGTCGGTCGCCCCGGCGGCTCCGCTCAGAACGTCATTCCGCTCCAGAATAATGACACTTTTGCCCTTTTTCGCGAGCTGCCAGGCGGTGGAACAACCGATGATGCCCCCGCCGATGATGACCACGTCACTGTTCCGCATCGCTGTTTTCCCCTCCGAAAGAGCTGATCCGCACCGGCCGCACCGGCATACGGCTCTTCTGCGGCCTGATCTCCGCAGGGTTTATGCCGGTTTCCTGCGCGATCAGTCTCTCGATCAGACGGCCGCAGGTTTTCCCCTGACAAAGCCCCATGCCGGCATGCGTGCGCCGTTTTACGCCGTCAACAGTGACCGCGCCGTCGCGGATCGCGGCAATGATCTCGCTCCGCGTCACTTCCCGGCAGCGGCAGATGATAATATCGTCCATTGTCAGATCGTCTCCTTCCCGTTTTTCCCGGCAGTGTCAGAAGCTGTCCTGCGGGGAAGACGTTTCATGGAACGCACTTCGTCAATGTATTCTTTCGGAACGGCCATGGAGATCACCGCCGTTCCCGCAAAGGCTTTGCTTTTCTTTACTTTGAGAATCCGTCCTTTGCACAGGACTTCGCCGCCGCGGCTCACCGCATCGACCAGGTCACCCTCCGCGGGGAGGGGGATATATTCGAACGGAAAATCGATCGAAGCTTCCGTCTCCGAGAAGGAACGGTCAATGACCGTGATCGCAAGTCCGGGGCAGTTCGCGACGCATACGCCGCAGCCTGTGCATTTCTCTTCGTGCAGGACGGGAAGACGGGTGATCTCTTCCCCGATCGTGATTGCTCCGAACCGGCAGGCGCCTTCGCAGGGATTGCAGGGGATCTCCTGCACGCATTCGATGCAGGCGACTCTTCCCCGGTTCATCCTCTCTTCGGACGGGATGCCCGGACACGCGGACAGTTCTTCTTTTGACGGAACTCCCGTATAGATGATTCCTTCCATGATGGCCGTCCTCCTGTCAGATCATGCTTTCCGCCGTGCCCGCGCGGTATTGTTCCATCGCCTCAAGCTGCTGCTCCTTGGCTTTCCGCCGGCCTTCGCCGAACATGCCGGAGCGGAGGGTCCTGAGTCTTTCGGCAGTCTCGGCAAGCTTTCTTTTCGCCTCTTCTTCCGACAGGAATCCGAGCGCCCTCGCGGCGCCGATCCCGGCAAGATTTCCCTCTTCCATGGCGGATGAGGCCTCCTCGACGCCGGTCACGTCGCCGGCCACATATAATCCTTTGACGGTTGTTTCCATGGAGGCGTCGTGGAGCGGAACATGTCCCCCGAAAGCGGGGATAAAACAGAATTCGCAGCCGCTCATCCACAGCAGCTCCGTCATCGGGTTGAGACCGACGGCAAGACAGACCGTGTCGGCTTCGAATGTCTTTTCCGTCCCGGGGATCTGCTGCCAGCGGGCGTCCACACCGACGATCTCCACTTTTTCGACTCTGCCGTTTCCGGTTACGGATTTGATTGTGTGGGAGAGGTAGATCGGCACACCGGCACGCCGGATCTTGCCGGCATGAACGCCGTAACCGCCGATCTTCGGGGCTCCTTCGACAAGGGCGACCACTTCGGCTCCCGCCTGCATGAGCTGGTAGGAGACGATCAGACCGACATTTCCCGAACCGAGCATCAGGACCCGTTCGCCCGGCAGCACACGGTTGACGTTGATCATTGTCTGGGCGGCGCCGGCCCCCATGACTCCCGGCAGCGTACTTCCGGGAAAAGCCATATAGTTTTCTTTCGCGCCGGCTGCCACGATGACGGCGTCTGCTTTTACCACGATATGTTTTCCGTTCCGGATGACTCCGAGCGAGAGATCTTTCTGCATGCCGTAGACAAGCGAATCAAGCCATACTTCCGCGCCGGAAGCGGTGACATTTTCGAGAAGCTCTCTGCCGATCATGTAACCTCTCGTACCGGCACGGTGCGCGCGGGAACCGAAAAATTTATGGATCTGTTTAAAAAGCTGGCCGCCCGGGAGGCGGTTCTCATCGATCACGAGAACTTTCGCGCCGGCACCTGCCGCCTGATAAGCGGCGGAAAGGCCTGCGGAACCGGCTCCCACGACGGCGATATCGGTCCTGTAAACTTCCATTTACCGGTCCTCCTTCCCGCCGTCGGACGGAACGGAAAAAGTTCCGAGACCGTGCTGGGTCTCCACCCGCATCCCGTCCCTGACCGGTGTTACGCACGTCCGGGTATTCGGGATCCCGTCGACGATCATCATGCAGTCCGTGCACCGGCCGATCGCGCAGAAAATGCCGCGCGGCTCATGATTTCTCGCCGTAGTGCGGAATGAGGAAATGCCGGCGTTGATCAGCGCCGCGGCGACGGGTTCGCCTTCCAGCGCCTCCACCGGCTGTCCGTTGTAATAGATCGTGACCTTATCGGAGGTGTCCAGTTCCTCCAGGATCGGATGCTGAATAATCCGCATAGGAAATCCCTGCCTGTTCGTCGTTTGTGTGTTATGCGTATGTTATATTTGTGTGTCGGATAATGAATAAATATTCCGATTTTCTATTTTACCAAATAATCTAATATACTAATAGATGGAAATGTGAAATAAAACAAGGTAAAATTATATTTATTAATAATCATTTTAATTCTGTCCCCCCGAAAGAGAGGAATGATTTGTATGAAACGCCTTATTATCGTTACAAGGAAAGAAAAGCTCGATGATATCAAAAATCTTTTCCGTGATAAATATTTCTGCGGAATGACGGTGTCCGACGTCGTCGGGATCGGCAATCAGTCGGATTATATGGATGACGAAGGTGTCCGCCTTGATAAAAAGGGAAATATCGACGTCCATCTCATCTCGAAAGTACGGATCGAAACTGTCGTTATGGATGATCAGGTGGAGCCACTCATTGAAGATGTCTGCGAGACCGCTTATACCGGACGCTACGGAGACGGAAAGATCTTTGTGGAAGATGTGATCGACGCGGTCCGCATCCGCACACGCGAGCGGGGAGAGGACGCTCTCAGTACAGCTTACAGACACTGATACCGTTGGAGGAAGAGAATGAACAGGCATGCGGCTGCCGTTCTTGGCGGCGGGCTTTTCTGGGGCTTTATGGGCTTTTTTACCAGACACCTGATGGGATTCGGAATCGACGCGAACAGCGCGATTATTGTGCGCTGCGGCATTGCCGCTGTCTGTTTCGGCATTCTGATCCTGGTAAGGGAGCCCGGGCAGTTCCGGGTCCGTCCGAAAGATATGTGGTGCTTCCTCGGGACCGGGCTGGTCAGCCTTCTGTTTTTTACCTTCTGCTATTTTCACGCGATCAGTCTCATGAGCCTGTCTGCGGCAGCGATCCTCCTCTATACGGCGCCGACGATCGTGATGCTGCTTTCCGCACTCCTTTTCCGTGAAAAGATCACGAAGACCAAGGCCGCGGCGGTCGTACTTTCCTTTGCCGGGTGCTGCCTTGTTTCCGGGATCGGAACGGGCACGGTGCTCACGTTGCGGGGGATTCTTTTCGGACTCGGCTCCGGACTGGGATACGCGCTCTATACGATCTTTTCCCGGTACGCCCTTTTAAGAGGATACAGCAGCAGTACCATTAATTTCTATTCCTGCCTGCTGGCGGCGGCAGGGGCGGCCCTCATCTGGCGGCCGGCCGGACTCCTTGCTGCAGCGTCCGCATCGCTGCCGTCGGTCCTGTGGTGCCTTGCGACAGGGTGCCTCAGCTGCTTTGTCCCCTACCTGCTTTACACATACGGACTGACTGGACTCGAGAACGGCAGAGCATCGATCCTTGCCTCCGTCGAACCGGTCGTCGCTTCTTTAGTGGGCGTGTTCCTTTTTCATGAGAGTATGACGGTCCCGGCGGCAGCAGGCGTGATCCTGGTGCTGACGGCGATCCTGCTGCTGAACCGGAGACAGAAAACTTGAGAACGTTCAGGACTATGAAATTCCGCTGAAAGAGGCTATAATAAAAAGACACTTTAATAAAAATGACGCCATGCGGCTGCATCCCGAACGCATGGTGCGCGATTAACAGATCAGGACCCGTTTGACTGCAGATTCAGGAGGAGATAGAAGATGAGAACGGAGGAAATCATTGTTAACGGTCATGGCGGCGGAATCCGGGAGGCTATGAACGTGACAGAAAAAGCAGGAGAGGAAGCCGGTCTTTCCGTTAAGGAGATGCTGCGTCTCAGACTGCTGGCGGAAGAACTGCTCGGCATGATGCGCGGCATCGTGGGAGAAGCAGAAGCTGTATTCTGGGCAGAAAACAATGAAAAACGGTTTGAACTGCATCTGGACTCGGATGTCCCTCTGAGCCAGGAGATGCGCAAAGAGCTGATCTCCGTCTCCTCGAAAGGGGAAAATGCCGCCGCGAAAGGTTTCATGGGCAAGATCAGGGAAATGATAGCAGTCATTGTTCTTCCCAGAGAATCGGGACCGACGATGGCTTCGCTCGGCCTTATGAGTTTCGGCAGTCCCAACGGATTCCGCGCCGGAAGCGTATCTTACGCCTGGTCCATGAATGAATACAGGCTCGGAGTGGAAAACAGACGCCTTGAAAGCGAAGAAGCGGGTGCCGCCTGGGATGAACTCGAGAAGTCCATTGTCGCCAATATTGCAGATGAAGTCAGCGTCAGCATCAACGGGTCTCATGTGGAGACCGTGATCTATAAAGAATTCTGATCTCACTTGAAACGGTATTTCGGACGCCGCCCTGCGCGGCGTCTTTTTTGTACTAATAACGGTTTTTTCCCTTGAGGCGCCGGGAGCGGATACCGGAAAGAAATAAATGATAAAAAATTTTTATTACGTTGTAATAAGAATATGCGGACCCTGTCTTATTAGGTGGACAGGGAAAGAAAGAGGTTTCAAAAAGGAGGAATCAACATGAAAAAAATAATCGCTCTTATTTTGGCAGGACTGATGATCGTTTCCCTCGCGGCATGCGGTATGAAGAAAGAAGCCGGACCTTCCGGGGAAAAACCGGCAGCAGGACAGGAGACATCGGAAGAAGCGGCAGAAGATAAACAGGAAGCCGTTGTCGGCGGATATACGAAAATGGACGACATGAGCGTGACGGACGAGATCCGGGATCTGGTCGCGAAAGCGACGGAGAAGATGACCGGCGCCGATTATGAGGCAGTTGCCTTCATCGCGAAGCAGATCGTCTCCGGAACCAATTACCTGATCCTGTGCAGGATCACGCCGGTGACGAAAGACCCGGTGGCAAAATACGCTCTGGTCACGATCTATGAGGACCTGCAGGGCAGCGCTTCGGTCAGTGAAGTGCTGGAGAGCACCGCGGAAGCGGGGATCCCGAACCTCATGGGCGGATGGAACGAACCGGATTCGCCGGCGATGACCGAAGAAGCGGCTGAAGCTCTCGCGAAAGCGACGGAAGGTCTTGTCGGCGTGGAATATACACCGGCAGCGCTGATCTCCCGGCAGATCGTGTCCGGCACGAACTACTGCATCCTCTGCGAGATCAAAACCGTGACGCCGGACGCGGCAGCGAAATACGCGCTGGTCTACGTATACGCGGATCTTCAGGGAAATGCTGAAATCACGGAAGTCGTGGAGTTCGGAGCAAATGCCTGATCAATAAAAACAGCGGCCGGTCTCCGACAGGGAAAGGCCTTCTGAAAAAGAAAAAGTAAAAAGAGCGCGGTACGGGCGGGAGATCCCCGCACCGGCCGCGCTCCGTCATGAGCCGGGCGGCTTTTTTTCGACGGGATTTAAATAGCATTTCCGGGAAGAATATATTATGATGGAAACAGCTTCTCCGGATGCACCGTCTTTATTTTCAAAGGAGGGAAACAGATGAAAAGAACGTTGTTATTTACCGGCTCATACAGCAGAAGGCTGGTCCTCGGAACGGGGGAGATCGTTCCCGGCACCGGCAAAGGGATCGAAGTATTTGATTTTAACAGGGAAACGGGAGAACTCACGCTGCTTCATCAGTATCCGGAAGAGCCGAATCCGACTTTCCTGTGTGTGGATAAGAATAAAGAATTTCTGTACGCGAATCATGAACTCAAGATGTTCAAGGGCATCGACTGCGGCGGCGTTTCCGCGTTTAAGATCGATGTGGATACCGGAGCCCTGAAAAAACTGAATTCCCAGATCGCGGGAGGCACGGACGCGGCGCATGTCAATGTGACGCCGGACAACCGGTTCGTCCTGACCGCGAATTACATGAGCGGCAGCACGACGGTCTACCCCCGGAATGAGGACGGGAGTGTGGGGATGATGACCTGCTTTCTCCAGCATAAGGGCTGCAGCGCCGACGAGCACCGCCAGCAGGGACCGCACGCACATCAGATCACGTTTGATCCCACGGGAAAAAGGGTCCTGGTTCCCGACCTCGGCGCCGACGAGATCGTGATCTATGATTTCGATTACGAAAGAGGCTATATTACCCGTGCGGATGTCGACTATCCGAAAGTTGCGCCGGGACACGGCCCGCGCCACTGCGTCTTCGGACCGAAGGGCGACCGCCTGTACCTCATCAACGAGATGGGCAATACGATCTATGTGTACAGCTATGACTGTGAGACGGCGGAGACCAAAGAACTGCAGGTCGTGGAGACAGTACCGTCCGACTGGCCGGAGTGGACAACAACGGCAGCCATTAAGATCCATCCGAACGGAAAGATCCTGTACGGTTCGAACCGCGGCCATGATTCGCTGATCACCTGCCGGATCGATGAGGAGACAGGGCTTCTTGAGAAACTGAGTCTGCAGCCGATCTACGGACATTTCCCGCGGGACTTCGATATCGACTCGACGGGCAGATGGCTGATCTGCGGCGGCCAGTACACGGATAACCTGGTCGTCTTCCGCATCAATGAAGAAGACGGTGCGCTGACAAAAGTGCACGAAGTGAAGGGCGTTGATGCTGTGACGGGCGTACTGCTTGTGGATTTTGAATAAAGAGCGATATGCCGGAAGCGCGGTGATTATTCCTGCGCTTCCTGTATTTCCGGCACTGATTTTAGAAATTGTTACTAAAAAAAGAATGATTTATTGTTTAGTATGTTAGATGAAATGTTGTATGACGTATGATATACTACGGATGTATTTTTGAAAACGGGATCCTTTAAGAAGGACTGTGTAAGGGAGAACACGAGAATGAAAGCTTTTTTATCCTATATCCTGAATCCCGAGCATCTGGTATGGCCCGGAGAACCTAATATTGAGATAACGCAGTGCACGACGATCGACGGCACGAGTCCCTGCAATACATTTCTCTCAAAGCTGCCGAATCACTGCGGGACTCATTATGACGCGCCGTGGCATTTCAATCCGAGCGGCCCCAGGATCACGGAACTTCCGATCGATTATTTCTGGTTTGAAAAAATAGCCGTTCTCGACGTCCCGAAAGGTCCGGATGAGGGGATCTTCCCCGAGGATCTTATGCCGTACGCGGATGAGATTGCGAAAGCGGATCTGCTGCTCCTTAAGACGGGCCAGACAAAGCTTCGAAAGGAACAGCCGGAAGTCTACCAGCAGCACGGATCCTATCTGAGCCCGGAAGTCTGCGAATACCTGACGGATCATTTCCCGAATCTTAAGACGATCGGCTTTGATTTCCTTTCCATCGGTTCCCCGGCAAATGATCTTTCTCCCAGATCGCATCAGACGCTGCTCGGATGCTATAACGGAAAATTCATCACCGGTATCGAGGATATGGATCTCGGACCGCTTTATGAGACGGACAAAAAACTGAAGAGAGTGGTCGTCGCGCCGCTGCGGATCGTACAGCTGGACAGCTCGCAGGTCTCCGTGATCGCGGAATTTGAAGACTGACCGGTGCCCATCTGTTGAAAAGGCGGAAATCCATAGTTTGTTCTTGCATGTATGAAGTTTTTTATATAAAATCAAAATACGTCAACAATGCACAATAAAGTGCATTGAAAATAAAAGGTGTTACTATATTTTTAGTAAACAGGAGGGAAAAAGAATGAAGAAATTGATTGCATTGCTG
>DBVZ01000101.1:10683-77074 GCA_002308255.1 Lachnospiraceae bacterium UBA1251
GCAGCAAGCAGCGCGGCTGAAGCTCCGGCGGAGTCCAAGGAAGAAGCTGCTCCGGCGGAATCCAAAGAAGAAGCTGCTCCGGCGGAAGCGTCTGAAGAAGCTCCGGCAGAAGAAGCATCCGAGGAAGCTCCGGCAGAAGAAGCTCCGGCAGCAGAAAGCGACGGCTATGTCATCGCTCTCGCGAACGGCTATTTCGGAAACGCATGGCGTTCCCAGATGATCAAAACGTTCTCCGCTTACTGCGAAAAGCTGAAAGCGGAAGGCAAGATCGCCGATTATGTCGTTGACAGCTGCGGTACAGAAGCAGAAGCTCAGATCAACCAGGTCCGCAACTTCATTTCCAAAGGTTATGACGCGATCGTTATCAACACCAACTCTTCCACAGCTCTCGTAGATGTCTGCGAAGAAGCTATGGAGCGCGGCATTCCGGTCTGCGGTTTCGACAATGAAGTCGCTTCCGAAAATGTCTACAACGTCAACATCAGCCAGGTCGAATTCGGCGAGCTGCAGATGAAATACGTCTGCGAAGGCATCGGCGGCAAAGGCAACATCATCATCGTCCGCGGCACAGCCGGCACACCGGTCGACAACGGCCGCTGGGAAGGCTATCAGAACATCCTCGCTCAGTATCCGGACGTCAACGTTGTGACGACCGTTACCGGCGACTGGGATGATGCTACGACACAGACTGAGCTGACCAACGCGTTCAACGCTTTCAAGGGAACCGAGATCAACGGTATCGTCGGCTGCACAGGCGGCGCAGGCGCTATCGAAGCGATCAAGAACGCCGGCCTTAACCCGCAGGATTTCTATCTTGCAGGCGACATGGGCAACCTCCTTGCTCAGCTGATCGTTGAGGAAGGCCTCCACGCGATCGGAACGAACTCTCCGCCATACGGCGCATGCGCAGCAACGGATATCTGTCTTGCGGCTCTGAACGGCGAGAATCCGCCGATGTACACCACGATTCCGTGCACGTACTTCACATCTGAAAATGCAGCTGACTACTATGTAGAAGGCGCAGGCGATTCGTTCTTCTGTGGATGGACGGACGAAAATAATACCTGGGGACTTAAGGTCGAAGACGTTATCCCGGATAAGTAAAAAAGCAATATTCGCGGCTGCCGCTTATGCGGCAGCTGCAGAGAGTAACTAAAAAGCGCCTCTTGCGGAGGCGCTTTTACTCTATAGGAAGCAGGGAGGAATAAGTATGAGCAATACAGTTCCCTTTCTGGAATGCTACAACGTCAGCAAAACGTTCGGCGTCGTCAAAGCGCTGAACAATGCGCAGCTCTCCTGCAATGCCGGGGAGGTGCACTGTATTCTTGGAGAAAACGGAGCCGGAAAAAGTACGCTGATCAAAATACTCTGCGGCGTATATGAGCCGGATCCGGGCGCTGTCATTAAGCTGGACGGACAGGAAGTCAAGTTTGACAGCCCTATTGACGCGGCAGCCAAAGGCGTCGCGGCTGTGTTCCAGGAGCTGTCTATCATTCCGGGACTGAGTGTGGCTGACAATATTTATCTTGGACTTGAGCCCAAGAAAAAGAACGGACAGATTAACTACAAACAGCTGCATAAGGATACACAGGAGATCCTGGATTATGTCGGACTGGATCTGGATCCTCAGGAGAGAGCGGGCGATCTGCCGGTCTCCAAGAGACAGCTGATCGAGGTCTGCAAGGCACTTGCCAAGAAACCGAAAGTTCTGATTTTTGACGAACCGACGTCGTCTCTTTCCAAAGAAGAAGTTGATCTTCTGTTCAAACTCATTTTCAAACTGAAAGAGGAAGGGAGAGTTCTGATCTATATCTCTCACCGTATGAGCGAGCTTGCGCAGATCGCGGATGCCGGCTCTGTATTTCGTGATTCTCATTACATCGCATCTTTCCGCTGGGGCGAAGCCAGCAACGAACAGCTGATCAACTGGATCGTCGGCCGGAAAATGAGTGATATCTATCCGGAACGTCACAAGGTGACGTCGGATGAGATCGCTCTTGATATCCGCGGCCTTGAGCGCGTGGGAAGCTTCTATCCGACGTCCATAAAGATCCGAAAAGGAGAGATCCTCGGCATCGCCGGTCTGCAGGGACACGGTCAGATTCCGTTTCTGAATACGATCTTCGGAATTACGCCTGCGGATGCAGGTGAAGTATATCTGAACGGACAGAAGATCGACGTCTCCAAACCGTCGAAATCCATTCGGAACGGAGTGGCGCTGGTGCCGGATGACAGGAAAAATGACGGCCTGATGCTGAAGCGTTCCGTAAAAGAGAACATGATGCTCATGACTCTCGATACAAGATCTCCGAAAGGACTTCTTTCCAACGCCAAAGAGAAAGAAGACTATATGCGGATGAAAGAGGTCATGAATATTAAAGCGGCAACGATGGATATCGAAGCGGATGCTCTTTCGGGCGGCAATCAGCAGAAGATCGTCATTGGCAAGATCCTGCTCACGGATGCACCGGTCATCCTTCTCGCTGACCCGACAAAGGGTATCGATATCGGCGCGAAGTCCGAGATCTACAAAACGATCAACGATCTCGCGGATGCAGGGAAGACCGTACTTCTGTATTCCACAGAAATGGAAGAGCTGATTGCCCTCTCGAACCGCGTTGCGGTTTTCCGCGCCGGCAGGATCGAAGGCGTTCTCGAAGAAAAAGATATCAACGAGGCGGAGATCATCAAGCTGTCCATGGGTATGGAAGAGGAAGGAGGCGCAGAAGATGAATAAATTCCAGCGCACTTTCAAAAACCAGAGAGAGACGATACTTGTTTACGCGCTGATGATCGTTGTGGTGTCGGTTTTCGTTTATATGCAGCACGACCTGACGAAATTCGGCGTGACCTCTCTGTTCAACCAGTGCGTCACACTGGTCGTCGTCGCTTTCCCGCAGACGATTGCCATTCTCCTCGGCGGTATCGATATGTCGATCGGTCCGATGATCGCACTGTGCAACTGTGTACTTGCGATGTCCTTTGAGCCGCTCATCGGAAGATTCGGAGAGACAGGCGGCATCATCATTGCCGTGCTCCTGACGCTTCTCGTCGGTGCGCTCTGCGGGACTCTGAACGGCTCCGCGATCGTGTTCGGCAAACTGCAGCCGATCATTGTCACGATTGCGACTGCTTCCATTTATTCCGGCATAGCGCTTTATGTCTGCCCGCTTCCGGGCGGAAATGTTCCGCGTAAGTTCAGCAAATTCCTGAGCGGACGTGTATTTGACGTGATTCCGATGGCGCTGATCCTGATCTTGTTCTTTACGCTTGTGGTATGGCGCGTCTTCAGGAACTCCCGTCTCGGTCACGCGATCTACGCGATCGGCGGAAATGAGTATTCCGCGTTCCTGTCCGGCATTAATGTAGAACGGTCCAAAATGAAGGCGTATATCTTCTGCGGTCTTCTCGCTGCCTGCGCAGGTATTATTCTCACCTCGCAGAGCTCATCGGGCGATGCGACGGGAGGTTCGAGCTACGCTGTCAACTCGATCACATCCGCGGTCATGGGCGGCGCGCTCCTGTCCGGCGGCCAGGGTACCTATATTGCTTCGGTGGCAGGTGCGATCATTCTGTCACTGCTCAACGGTATCCTGCTGTTCTTCCAGGTATCGTCCTACTACACAACAGCAATTCAGGGTGCCCTGCTTCTGCTCGTGCTGTCGATCTACGCGTTCAGCCGTATCCGCAGAGTAACACCGACCAAACAGGAGGAGGTGAGCGAGAATGGCTGAAAGCACAGCGGTAAAAGATAAGAAAAGCGGATTCATGGCCAGACTTTTGAAATCACCCGTGTTCAGGGTTTATCTCATCATGGTCGCCATGTTCCTCCTGACATGTATCATCCAGCCGAACTATTTCAGCTGGGATTACATCAACACACTGGTTCTCATGGCGTCCATTCTCGGTATTATCGCGATCGGGCAGACCCTGGTCATCCTGACCGGCGGTATCGATATGACGATCCAGTATTCACTGACGCTTGGTGTCTGCATTGTCTCCGCATTTGACCAGGACGGACTCACGATCCAGGGTATGCTGTTTGCTCTTGCGATCTGTACTTTTATCGGTTTCCTGAACGGTCTCGGCATTTCGATCATCGGCATTCCGGCCATTATCATGACCAATGCCATGAACTACATTCTTAAGAGTGTGGTCAACCTGTACACGACCGGAACGCCCCGCGGCGTCGCCCCGGCTGCCTGGAAAAACTTCATTCTTTCCAGTTATCTGGGCATTAAGGGCGGCATCTGGTTCTGGGCGGTGCTGGCAGCGTTTGCGATCTTCCTCATCACAAAGACCAATTTCGGACGGAAGATCATCGCGATCGGCGCAAACCGGTCTGTAGCGGAATTTTCCGGTATTAAGACTAGAAAGATCCTGATCATCGTCTACACGCTGAGCGGCATGTTCATCGGATTCGCGTCCTGGGTTGCGATCGGCTATCGCGGACGTCCGTTCCTGTCCGTCGGTGACGGATATGATCTGATGTCTGTGGCTTCGGTCGTCCTTGGCGCCACTTCGATCATGGGCGGCAAAGGTAATTACACCGGAACGATCGCCGGATGTCTCATCCTGCAGATCATCACAGCGCTTCTTACGACGATCCAGATCGAAGAAGCCGGAAAGAACGTCATCTACGGCGCGGTCATTCTGACCGTATTGCTGATCTACTCGCTGTCAGGGCGGAAAAAGACAAGATAACCCGGGCTTCTTTAAAGGCTTTCCTTTCTGTTGGAAGGAAGGCCTTTTTTTGCTATAATAACAAATATGGAAGACTCAAACAGCAGCACGGTTTTATGGAGGGGCATTTAAATGAAAAAATATACGGGACCAGTCATCGACGCTCATGTTCATCTTGTGGAAGTACTTGGCCGCGGATTCGGACCGCACGGAGACTGCTTCAATGTCGGAAACGGGAAGATCCGCTGGGCGGACGGGTTCGAGCAGCAGATCTTTGAAGAAGGCCTGGAGCGCATGACGCCGGAGGACTGCCTTAAGATTCTGGATGAAAATAACATTGAGAGCGCGGTTCTTATGCAGGGCGGTCTCCTGGGACTTAATAATGAGTACAGCATCAATGCAATGAAGAAATATCCGGGACGCTACTATGCGATGGGTTCCTTTGATCCGTACGCGAATCAGGCGGAAAAGATCATGCACCATCTCATCGATGAACTGGGAGTGATCGGTCTCAAATTTGAGATCAGCTGCATGTACGGCGTCTGCGGTTATCATGATGACTTCCGCATCAACTCCGACCGGATGCAGCCCGTCTATCAGTACCTCAGCGAAAAGAACCTGCCGGTCAGCTTTGACATGTGCTCGTTCGGCGAGTACTGCCTGCAGGTGAAAGAATGCGCGGAGATCGCCGCGAAGTATCCGGATCTGAAGATCATGCAGGAACACCTCTTTATGCCGAATTCACCGGAGAGGATTCCGGATATGGTCAAAGCCCTCGAGATTCTGAAACCTTTTGAAAATGTCCTGTTCTCGTCGGCATGCATCCCGCTGAACATGAATGATTTCGAGTATCCCTACCGCAATTCCGCAAAAGCGGTCGCCGCGGCTGCGGAAGTCGTCGGACATAAGAGGATTATCTGGGGGACCGACCTGCCGCAGGGACTTCGCGGAAGCACTTACGCAAAGACCCGGGATTATCTGGAGGACAGCGGAACATTCTCGGTGGATGAGCTTGCGGATGTCATGTATAATAACGCAAAGACGTTCTATAAGCTGTAAAAACCCGGAACAGGGACAACAGCATTTGGGAAAAAACCATGGTAATAAGAAGAGCAGAGGAAAAAGACATCCCGAAAATAAAAGAACTCCTCAGCCAGGTTCTGGAACTTCACGCGTCGATCCGCCCGGATATTTTCGTCCCGGGCACGACAAAATATACGGATGAAGAACTGGCCGGGATGGTAAAAAATGACCGGAATCCGATCTATGTGGCGGCTGATGAAAAGGACGCGGTGATCGGTTATGCGTTCTGCGAACTTCGGCAGCAGCCTTTTTCCAACAACATGATCCCGTTCAACTCTTTGTTCATAGATGATCTGTGCGTTGATGAATCAGCAAGGGGCATGCAGATCGGCCGGCAGCTCTTCGAGCACGTGAAAAATGAGGCGAAAAAGCTGGGCTGTTACGAAGTGACCCTGAATGTATGGGAAGGAAATGACAGCGCCCGCCGGTTTTATGATAAAATGGGCATGCGGGTCAAAGAGTCAATGATGGAGTTTATTTTATAACAGAAGGTGGTGGCTTATGAGAGAGATCTTGGTTGAGGGAAACACGCTTCCGGAAGCGTATCACAAAGCAATCGTGGCATTGCATAAAGATGGAGAGATCACGGACTGCGGCGACTGGAACACGACGCAGAAGGAAGTATCCATGACCATGGTGGTAAAACATCCTCTCATGGAGCCGATGATCTCGAAACTGTTCATCGGCGGTCCCAGGGAACTGGAACAGTACCGCCTCGAGATGCTGGACGGCATTCTTGATTTTGAAGTGGAGAAAGGCAATTGGGCATACACGTATCATCAGCGCTATGCCGACCAGCTGCCGTTCATTCTTGAGGAACTGCGGAGAAATCCGTCCACGAGGCGAGCCGTCATGCTTGTCCGCGACAAAGCCTCGGACATGGGTTCGGATGATCCCGCCTGTCTGCAGCATATCCAGTATTTTATCCGTGACAGCAAGCTCTGCTGCAAGATACTTTTCCGTTCCAACGACGCGACAAAGGCGTCCTTTATGAACGCGTTTGCTCTGATCATGCTGCAGAAGCGGATCGCGGACGAACTTGGTATCGAAGTCGGGGAGTACGTCCACCGCGCGAACAGCTACCACTGCTACGAGAAGGATTTCGAGCTTCTTGAAGGGTATGTAAAGCGGATCGAAAAAGATCCTTACGGAACGACCGTAGACTACGAGGACGGCTGGGACGAGATCATGGAAGAGGAACGGGAAAGCATCCTTGCGGACGTGGAGATCCTCAGAAACCGTTGAAAGCTGTTTTCTGAGTCAAATCCGATTTCTTAAATATTTTTTGATGAACACAAGCCGGCACGGGAAACCGTGCCGGCTTGTTTATATCGGCCGGAAATGCCGCATTGAGCCGATGACTGAAAAAAGCTGTTAATGGGCCTGTAAAAACCTTATTATGAAACGAAAAGAATCCGGCAAAATCGTGGAAAAGCCCAAAATTCTGTATTATAATTACAAATATATCAGAATAGAGACTATAAATTTGCTATTTATGACAATTTTATTTCCAGAATAGAGTGTTGCATATGTATTACATTCCAGCCCCGGCAATCAGCAAAAAACTCTTTCAGGCGGCCCGATCCAATGAAGTGACCTACATCAAAGGAGCGATCGGACTCGGTAAGACCGCAGCCGTAAAACACTTTCTGAGACGAAAAAAAGCCGTCTGGTTTGACGGGGAACCCGGCTATCTCGAAACGATGCCCGCCGAAATACTGAACAGCGATGAAGTTGTCGTGGTCGATAACATTTCCTGTATCAGGGATTATCCGTCGATCGAGTATCTCCGGAAGCTGATCCGCAGACAGGGCAGGCAGATCATCCTGATCGGACGAGGAAATCTCCCGTCATGGCTTGCAACGATCAGCACAGAGATCCCGTTCTGCTTCACGTCACAGGAGGATCTGCTGGTCGGCAGAACGGACATGGAGGAAGCATTTCCGAAACCGCCATGGAACCTGAAGAAAGAGGCTGTCGAAAGGATATTCGAGGAAGCTTCCGATAATCCCATGTTCTCCTCTATGCTGGCTTTGCGTGCGGTGAACGGGAATCTTTCCGACGAAAATGTTGAGCGCGCAAGGCTTAGTTATTATCATGTGATGGACGAACGCTTCTTTGAGTGGCTGGATCAGGAAGAACAGACCGTTATGATCGCGCTGTGCAGTTTCGACTGTTTTTCTTTGGAAATGGCGAGGAGCGTGACTACAAATCCGCATATTGAGTCGGTCTTTGAGAGACTTTTCCTTCGTGAGGACTGCCTTCTGAAAAGAGGAGAAGAGTACAGGATTACAGAACCCTATCTCAGTTATCTGCGATGGAAACAGAGGCTGATGCTGGGATATTCTCAGCGAAAAGAGATTTTCCGACTGGCGGCGTCTTATTACGCACTGCAGGATAATCCTTTTATGGTGGTGGAGTGTTACCGGAAAGCTGAAGATCATGAACTCGTTGACGAGACGATCCTGCGGATCTGCAATGACTTTGAGCTGATCGAAAGGAACCTGTATCAGGTCACCAACTGTATGAATCTCCTGACAGCGGAACGCAGTTATAATAATCCGCTTCTTATGACGACGCGAAGCCTGCTCTATTCCCTGGAGATGAACCCCGGAAGGTCGGAGGACTGGTATGAGAGACTGGCGGAGTACGCCGCAAGGACCGACCTTGGCCGCAGCGAGCGGCTGGAAGCGGAGTTCCGTCTTGCCTATCTGGACCTTTTCCTGCCGCACCGCCGCTCCACCAGACTGCTTGAGCGGCTGGAACATTACCTTGATGCGAAGAGAAAGTGGAACGGACGGGCATTGCATCCTTCCCTCACACTTTTCGGGCCGTCCGCCATCAACGGACTTGTCGATCTATCCTGCTTCATTGGAGAAAACAGTGAAATTGAACGGGCGCAGGCTGTGATTCGGGAAGCGGGAGAGAAAATCAACGCTGCGGATGCCGGGTTTGTGGAGCTGGTTCTGCAGGAACTGGCGGTCGAAAGAGGAGAAGTAGAAGAGAGCGTTTTTGAGACCAGGATAAACCAGATCATCCTTGACGCGGAGCGGCGGGGCATGGAAGACCGCTGTCTGACGGCCGTGGTCCAGTATGCAAAAGGAAGGCTTGTCAATGGCGATGCGGATACCACGACTAAAATTCATAAGAGATTTCTGAAAAAATATGAAAACAATCTCATTATCAAAAAGGGGATCGAGTGTCTTGATCTTTGGATCTCCATGCTTCTCGGGGAAACCGCAAAAGTGGAAAAATGGCTCCCGGAAGCACCGGATTCCAGTGTATTCTTCGCGCTGACTGACCGTTACGAGTATATCCTGAAGGCCAGAGTTCTGATCATGAAAAACGAGCATCAGACGGCGATGATCCTTCTGGACAGGCTTGGCAGTGTATTCAGAGAGTATCACCGCGATTATATGTGGATCAAAGTTATGCTCCTGAAAGCGATCTCCATGTACCGCACAGGCTCTCCCCGATGGAAAACCTGTTTCCTGGATGCCCTGCAGCACGCCGAAGTATTCCGTTTCATGCGGGTCATTGCAGATGAGGGGGCTGCGGCAGTGCCTCTTTTTGATGAATTGTCTTCAGCGGACCGGGAGCAGTTTGATCCGCAATGGCTGCATCTGACAGAAACGGCTGCAAGAAATATGGCAGGACATTATCCGAAATATCTGAGAGAAGAAAACGAGGAAAGAAAAAAGCTGACACAGGCGGAAATAAGGGTACTGGAGATGCTCTGCCGGGAAATGAGTTCCGGAGAAATCTGCGAACAGCTGCACATTTCATACAGCGGACTGAAGTTCCATAAACGGAATATTTACCGGAAACTCGGGGCGAGGACGAGAAATGAGGCGCAGCAGGCGGCAAAGGAGCAGGGGCTCGTCAGCTGAGAGCAATTTCGGAAAAAGATTGTTTTCGGGATGGTTTTTTACAGCCGGAACCGGAAGAAAAGATTCAATTAAAAAGAGCAATACTGTCCTGAAGGATAGTATTGCTCTTTTTTTGTTTACATAAAAATAGTTGCCGGATGCGCCGCAGACAATATATCTGGTAAATCATTTTGCCATGAGGACAAATAAAAGGATTTCATGCTTTGGAAAACCGGCAAAAGACGGAAACTTTATACATATATTACGTTTCCGATGTGAAAAAAAACTAACCAGGGGGACAGGTTACAAACCTGTCCTTGAATACTTATGATAAGGAAGGAGCAGAATGCGGATGCACAGTAAATATGTGCATTTGTATTCATTTATCAAATAACGCTCCCAAAACACGTCGGCTTGAACAAAAAATACGGGACAGCATAGAAGGGCATTTGTTCAGCCGCCGTTATTTTGAAAAGGACAGATAAAGGACAGGTATGGAACTGGAACAGCCGATTCGGGAACTGCGCAAACTGAAGAGAGAAGAGCTCCTGGAAATCATGATGGCCCAAAGCAAAGAGATCGATAGTCTCCGGGACCGGGTGGAAGAGCTCCAGAAAGAAACAGAGCAAAGGGAGATCCGGATCAACAGAGCCGGCTCTATCGCTGAGGCTTCTCTTTCGATCACGAAAGTCTTTGAGGAGGCGCAGAGAACAGCGGATCTTTATCTTGAAAATATAAGAAGGAAAGCAGAGGAAACCGGCGCGGCGGACATCGAAGGTTTCGCGGCGGAAAATGAACCTTCTGAGGCTGACGGAACAGAAAAAACCGGAGAAGGATCCGGAGAATATTTTGTTCTGAAAATCCGCAAGCCCGCCTGGTTCTCAAAACGGCATCATTCCGGCAAATCAGGCCTGAAGATGCCTCGTTTCAGGAGACGTGAAAGGAAGCTTCCGCATTTCCGAAAGCCGGACTGGAAGCTGGCCCGGATCAGGCTGATGCGGTGGCTGGAAACAATAACAGCGCGGAGGAAACATGGGTAAGCGTAAGGCCGGATGGGGAGAAGAAGTACCTATCCCCGGGACAGATGCCATAGAGGAAGAATATAACCGGGTGAGGTACAGGAGGAGATTCCGGAGTACGGTCAGGAGTACCGTCTTTACTCTGGTCGTCGTGGCGGCCTGTGCTGTGCTTGTGGCAGTCCTGTTTCTCCCGATCCTGAGGATTTACGGCACATCGATGCACGGAACGCTGGACGGCGGCGACATCGCCGTATCCGTCAAGAGCAACACCTTTGAACCCGGCGATATCGTGGCATTTTATTACAATAATAAGATCCTGGTGAAGCGCGTGATCGCGTCGGCCGGGGAATGGGTCGATATCACGGAAGACGGTACGGTGTACGTCAACCAGAAAAAGCTCGACGAACCTTATTTAAAAGAACCGAAAGCGTTCGGCGAGACCAACATCAAGCTTCCGTACCAGGTGCCGGAAGGCAAGGTTTTTGTGATGGGAGACAACCGAAAAGTGTCCATTGACTCAAGAAACTCCTCCATCGGCTGCGTGGCCGAGGAGCAGCTTGTCGGAAAGATCGTTTTCCGGGTGTGGCCGATGAGCGGCTTCGGCCCGGTGAAATGATATAAGGAATGATCCGAAGATACTGGGGATTAGCGGAAGGCATCAAGAGATGAGGCGGCCAAAGGTATGAACGGAAAACAATTCCATAAGCAACTTTATACATTAAACAGCTACCGGCGCACAGCGTCGGCTGTTTTGATGTCCATCTCCAAAGAGGAGGCGACGGGAAAGGAGGTTATTACAGTAAGCCTCTGATCTCGACGAATTTGCAACGCCGAATCTGGAGATGAAACAGATGTACTCAACCATGTGGCCGGTCTGCCGAACTGTCGAGACTGGCCGGCCGGGCACAGACAATGCCGGCNNGCAGCTTTGCTGCCATAACAGCAATGTAACCTGCCCTTTAGGGCAAAACAAACTTCTTGAAGAGTCCTGAAGGGACAAACTAAAGGAAAGGAAGAGAACACATGAAGAACATGAAGAAAGTACTGGCTTTTGTGATCGCAATGATCATGGTGCTGGGCATGACCGTTACGGCATTCGCGAGTGGCAATACGGAGCCGACCGGTGGTGAAGGCGGCCAAACTCAGACTACACTTGAAAAAACAATTAAGGTGAATGGCCTGGCTGCTGGAGATACAGTCAAATATGTTCAGGTGATCAAATGGGATGCTGCAACAGGAAGCTGGGCAAAGGCTCCTGGCTTTGAGAATCTTGATGATGTTGTTTTTAATGAGATCGTAGGTTCAGCACAAGTCGCCGGAAAAATCACAGATGCTTCCGCAACAGCAGTAGCAGCTCTTGCAACAAGCATGACTGACGGCGGTTCTGTTACAGGAACATCCTGGGAAAAGGGTAATTTAGATCCGGGTCTTTATATGGTGCAGGCTGTTCCGACCACCGCAGATGTAATCTATAATCCTGTTTTTGTGGCGATTCAGGCTAACGGAACAGGCTCTGAAGTAACGCTTCCTCTTAATTATTCGGACAATGGAACCGCTAAGAAATCTGATGTCACTGTTGATAAAAAGGCAAAATCTCGGGAAACCGGCGCAGATTGGTCTGATGCCACTACCGAAGATGTCGGTGATATTATCGACTTCAAAGTTGAAACGACTGTTCCGGCATATCTTGAAAGCTACACGAATCCGGTATTCACTGTACATGATGAACTGAGTGACGGTCTTACTTTTGCTGTGAAAGAAGGAGAGGGAGACGCGGCTCTGACTGACATCACTGTTAAGGTCGGGACTACAGCGCTCACTTTGGGAACCGATTATACGATTACCCAAAAGACCGCAAAAGAATGGACGATTGATTTTTCGAAGGCTTATCTTCAGGGAAGAACGGCAGCAACAGTTGTAACAATTGAATATCAGGCAAAGATTACTGATTATGCTAAGAACGTTAACCCGGAGACAAATACGGTATCCATTGAGTATTCCCGCAATCCGAGTGATGCTGATGATCATGGAACCAAGGAAGATAAGACAAAACATTACACCTTCGATATCGATGCAGGTCTTCAGGGTGACTCGGAATACACTACTTCGGAAATTATCAAAGTAGCGGTAGATGCTAATGGCCAGCCTATCCTTGAGGAAAAGGAATACAGCAACAAAGAAAAGCATCATCCGTTAGCCGGTGCAAAATTCAAACTGTATAAAGATCAGCAGTGCACACAGGCGTATACAAACAGCACTATTACCGAAGACACCGAGTTTGAAACCGACGATATGGGACGCATGGAGATAAAAGGTCTTGACGAGGGTGTTTATTATCTCAAAGAATCTTCTCCGGCACCGGGGTACACATTGATTACTGAACCGGTTAAATTTGAGATCACTGCTCAGTATAAAACCGTGCCTGCGACAGAAACGTGCAATTCCTATCAAGAACTTGATTACTATGAAGTCAAGGTGAATGGGACAACTACTTCTCATTACACCATCGATAAAGGTACTGTGACGAAGACTTCGACAGGCTCTGCGGGCGATGTTGGCACAGAGATCGTTAATAAACAGGGACATTCTCTTCCGTCCACCGGCGGCATCGGCACAACCCTCTTCTACATCATCGGCTCCATCCTTGTGATTGGCGCAGGCATCATCCTTGTTGTACGCCGCCGCATGAGCTTACAGTAATTCATAAACCTTCCTTTTGCAGGTTCCAATTTGCACAGACAGATTAGAATCGGCGAGCAATGAATAGCAATACCTCCGGAAGTGCCGGCTTAACCGGTGCTTCCGGAACCAAAAGAATTCGAACTCTCGGACCTGCCCGGAGACGGGCAGACGGATTGCGCCGGAACTGCGGTCGTATTTTCGCAGGGAAGGCCGGATGAAGAAAGAAAGGTATCGGAAAGTGTAAATATTTCCGTTTCATATATGAAGTTTTTAAAAAAGCATCTGATCACTATTATACTGAGTCTCATTTTCCTGGTCGGGCTGGGGCTGCTGGTATATCCGACATTTGCGGATTACTGGAACTCTATGCACCAGTATCATGCGATCCTGGATTACGCCGAAGAGATTTCAAAGATGGACGATGAGCAGTATGAGGAGATGCTTGAGGAAGCGAGGGCATATAACGCGAGTATTTCCGAGCACGGCATTAACTGGATGCTGAGTGACGAGGAAAAAAAAGAGTATCAAAGTATTCTTTCCGCCGGACCGTCTGGAATTATGGGCTATATCGACATCTCAAAGATCGATATCAGGCTTCCGATCTATCACGGCACCAGCGAGGATGTCCTGCAGACATCGATCGGCCACCTGGAAGGTTCTTCTCTTCCTGTTGGCGGCGAAGGATCCCACTGTGCTCTGTCCGGACACCGTGGACTGCCTTCGGCAAAGCTGTTTTCGGATCTTGATAAGCTCAAAGAAGGGGATACGTTCGTTATCGGTATTCTGAACGAGACCCTCACCTATGAAGTTGATCAGATCCGGGTAGTAGAGCCTACAGACATGACGGAGCTCCAGATCGAGCCCAGGAAAGATTATTGTACGCTCGTTACCTGTACGCCATACGGTATCAACACGCATCGATTGCTGGTACGCGGGCACCGCACCGAAAATGCCGACGGAGATGTCCGTGTCGTAGCAGACGCGATTCAGATCGAACCGATATACATTGCGCCGTTTATCGCGGTTCCTATCCTGGTCATCTTATTGCTGGTGATGATGATCGCACCGGGAAAAAAGTCCCGGAAAAAGGGTTGATAGTATTGGCCGGTTCCGCTGTGAGCGGCAAAGACACTGATTAGAAAAAAACAGGGAGTATCGGAAATGACTGCATTTTCCAGGAAAATAAAACAATTGACCGCAGCTCTTCTTGCGGCAGTGATTTGCTTTACCGCCATTCCTATGACAGTAAATGCGGAAGAGAAGGTGGATCCTGACAAAAAGGGATCGATCATAGTGGCGACCTTGAATGCCGATAAAAAAGCAATCGTCGGCGGAACAGTCACACTCTGCCAGGTTGCGGCGCTTTCGGAGGACGGTCAGAAATTCGTTTTCACAGAGGATTTTGCTTCCTTTAAGGATCCTATTGAAAAAGATACGGATTTCACTCCGCAACTGGCCGAGAAGCTTGCTGCAAAGGCGAAAACTCTGAAAAACCTTACGACGAAAACAATCGGAAGCAAAGGGTATGTCGAATTCTCAAAGCTTCCGGTTGGGGTTTATGTTATTTTCCAGGAGAAGGCAGCAAAAGGCTACAAACCGATCAAACCCTTCCTTGTTTCGGTTCCATTCAAAGAAAAAGACGGAAAGCTCACTTATCAGGTAAATGCCATTCCGAAACCGGAAACGGCGGAAAAAGAAGGAACACCGACGCCGACACCGACAGATAAACCGACACCGACGGCAACTCCTTCCGGAGGAGGAAAAACCCCATCATCCGGAGGAGGAAAAACTCCATCATCCGGAGGTGGAAAGCTTCCACAGACGGGACAGCTGTGGTGGCCGGTACCGGTACTGGCAATATGCGGATTGTTTTTCTTTTTATTAGGAATGAGATTAAAACGCAGAAACAGTTAGGATTTACCGGAGCATTCTTCATTTGCAGGAGCAGACTGCAGGATCATCATTGCCGCAGCAACCATGCTCAAAGAAAATCAATGAAAACTGATCAATAAATGATTGGAGCATTGCACGATGAGTAAACTACTCGAACTGATAAAAGAAATACTGACAAAACATGGACGTCTGGTGCGTTACCGGAAAATTCTTTCGGTAATGATGGCTGTCGTCGTCTTCAGTACAACATATGCTTTGATTCTTCCGGCAATTACGATCGATATGGACCGGGCGTCGGAGGAACCTGGCCTTGTATTGGAAATGGCAGCGGAAGAGGAAGAAGCTGATCAGGAGAACGTTGCTGATCCTGCAGATGAATTGTCCGGGGAAGAACCGGTACAGGATGAAACGGTTTTGACGGAAATCACTGATGAAGAGGATGCTGCTTCTGAAAGTGCAGATGTACCGCAGGATCCTTCTCAGGATGCTGATGAATTAGTAACCGAACCTGCTCTTGAAAATACGGAACAGGAGAATGTGCATGGAGAAACAGAGGGATCATTTGAAGAGACTGTAGAGACAGAAAACACAGAGGATTTACAGACAGAAGAAGACAGCGAAGAAACAGAGAATACAGAGGTAATTGCAGACACTGAGGAGACGGAAACGGAGCTTCAGCAGGAGCTGCCAGTCGAAGCGGAGCTGATCACCGAACCGACGGAACTTATATTTAAAGGAGAAGACTATACGGTTACTGCGGCATTTGACGAGACCGCGCAGTTACCGGTCGGAACAGAGCTGAAAGTTCAGGAAATCCGCAGTGACGTTCAGGAAGAGGCTGACGCATACCAGACTTATTTTGATACTGCTCTTGAAGAAATTCAGAAAACACAGGGTGAACAGAAGGTCTTTACGTATGCCAGGTTTTTTGATATCAGCTTTGTAAAAAACGAACAGAGTTACGAGCCCATGGCTCCGGTGTCCGTCAAGATCACCTATGACCAGCTTGGGGCAGAAGACGAAAAACGTCCGGAGACGGATATGGACGTCAATGTCCTGCATTTTGACGAAGAGAGCGAAGTCAATATTGAACAGATCAATCCTTTCGTCACAGAAATGGCGGAAGCGGTTGATATCGAATTTGCTGCGGATAAGTTTTCTGTCTACGGCGTAGTCTATACGGTGGACTTTGAGTACTCAGTGAACGGCAAAATGTACCAGTTCAGCCTGCCTGGAGGCGAAAAAATCACTTTGTCAGACCTGGTAGAAGTGCTGGGTATAATTGGTGATACGAACAGCGGAGAAAAAGCGGCATTTAATAGCGTTGAAGATTTCCTTAAAGAAGTGGCGAATGTACAGTTCTCGGATGAGAGCTTAGTTAAGGTTACCCCTGTGGAGGGTGACTGGGAGCTGGAGAGTCTGCAGCCGTTTAGCACAGATGAAGATCTGACCATCACCATGAAGAATGGGGATGTGGTCACGGTGAAGGTGACAGATGCGCAGTATACGGATATCACCAGCCTTTTGAGTAGCGTGACTATCAGCGGCGCAACTAAGAATTCTGACGGCAGTTATAATGTATTTCCGGGCACTCCGTATACGATTGCTTTGAAGTTCGACGAAACACTACAGGATACATTTAACCGAAATGGCAGCATGACATATAAACTCCCGAATGGCTTGAAGATTCCGGAAGCCACGTCCGGTACACTGGTTCCGTCCGACAGTACACAGGCGGAGATCTATTCGATTAACTATACCATTGCCGCAGATGGAACGATCACATTCAGCTGGGACATTAAGCCTGGGAAAGAACAGGAATTTTTAGATCTGCCTGGTATGTTCATTAGTCTCAATATTGAAGCTGAGTTTGATGAAAATGCAACAACAATTGATTGGCATGGAGCTGCACAGGTAACTGTAGATAAGACGCATGATGTAGGGGTAAATAAGACTGCAAATCTAGGTCAGGACGGTTACATGTATTATACGGTGACCGTGACTTCCACGGGTGATAATAAGAACATTTCACTGACTGATACCATCAGCGGAACCGCATTGACGCTGGATCAAAGCTCCATTACAGAAACAACAAATCATGGCGCTACGTTCTCAAACAAGACGAACAAAGGCTTCGATATTTCTATTCCCGAACTGAAGCATGGTGAATCGGCAACGATCACTTATCGTGCAGAAGTGGATTATGATGTTCTTGCAAGCGAGGCAGGAGTAGAGAAGGGTCAATACGGTACAGTAACCACGACTGGAAACCAGATTCGTATTAATGGGACGGATGACAATCCTGACAACAATACGTCTGAGACTCATGCAGACCACAATATCAGCTTCTCAAGTACCGGAAAAGGTGTGACTGAGGGGCACTATAACGAGGAAACCGGAAAGCGCACTATGAATTGGCAAATTAAAGCCAATGACGAACACAGGACAACTATCTCCTATATTCATGATGAAATGGGAGAAGGCTCTGATAAGATGAATTATAGTGGTGAGGGCATCACTGTAAAAGTCGTGAATCCGGATTGGTCTGTAGCAGCTACATATACCGTGCAGTGGAGCCAGCTGGGCGTTAACGCGAGCAGCACGGAATGGACATACAATATACCGGATCAGTATAAGAATAAGAACTATTCCTTTGTGATTGATTACACGACTGATGTTGATGTTTCCGACTCCATTGTGCCTGTTACTGTAAAAAATGATGCTGAGACTGATTATGGTGAAGGTGGAGGAAGCGGAAAAGCAGATCCTGCTCCAGGGTCTAAACTTGATATGGAGAAGTCTGTTGTAGAGACAGATATTCCAGGAGGGACTGTTACCTGGAACATCACGGTTGATGTTCCGGCAACTGGTTTGGATAGTTGTGTCGTAACGGATACTTTGCCTTACGTCAACGGCCCGAAAAGTTTTACTGATGGATTTGACAGCAGCAGTTTCAGCGCCGCACGAGATGTAGCCGGATTAATTGATGGTGAGACCGTGTCACTTGATACCACACAGTCTGGCAAGGTTATATTCACATTCTACAAAGACGGACAGCCTGGACTCTATCCTGTAGAAGGTGGCCGTAAGGTAACAATAACGTTGACGACAACTCTGGATGAGGATTGGATGGCGTTTGAGGTAAACCAGGATAATCTGCGGTACTACAATACCCACACAAATAACGCTAAGGTTGTCGCAAATAATTATACGGTAGAAGACAGTGCCTCTGTAACAGTCAATAGTACGAATCCTTCTATGATCAAGAAGGCGGATTCGTATATGAGTGAAAGCTTCCATTGGCAGAATTGGGATGCTGAGAACAATCTGAAGGCATGGATGTATCGACTGTATCTCTATGGGATCAGCGACGATACATTTACCGATGGTTATTTAGAGATAACAGATACTTTCGATGATCGTTATCTGGCATATTATGACCCTGATAATACGGATGTCTTTACAAACAACGGCAACATTCAACTCTTCCATCAAAAGCTGACACATGGAAGCGAGAATGGAAACTACAATGATCCTGTAGATATCGAAGCAACTGTCAGTGGAGGAACAATTACGTTCCGAATTCCTAAGTCAGCATTCCTAAATGAGGCGGGTGGATACGACAGGTTCTACCATGTCAGCTATTTCCTGCATGTCAAGGACAAGGATACCATTCAGAAGATGGATGAGGATGCTCTGGCAGCCGGAGGTACGCTGAAGATAAAGAACACTGCTGTATGGGCTTATTCCGAGCCTACAGAGGTGGAAGTAGAACACAAGATTCCGATAATTGAAAAAGATTACACTGTAAAAGATGCTGATGCCGGTGTCTATGACTTTGTGATTAAAGTCAATGAAGGCGGAAACCAGCTCGGAGATGCAGATTATCTGGAGGTTACGGACTCCTATACCAATTTGACGATAGACTATGCAACCTTGACGTGCGAGCCGGAAGACGCGCTTCTTTCCTATACGCACTCCGGCAATACGGTCACATATTTCGTCAAGAACGGTGTGCCTGTAACGCTGCGCTATACTGCAAGTGCTTTGGAAAGTGGCGCATTCAGCAACACGGTTGAAGTCAATAATCAGTCTGTGACTAAAACAGGAACAGCCAATATTACATCTCGTGGTTCGACCGGTGCCCGCGAAGCCAGTATCAAGATCCTGAAGCATGCCGGCTCAAACCTTCTTGAGGGAATAGCAGGTGTTCAGTTTGAACTATACGAGTATGACGAGAGTTATCCGAATAATTACAATCCCGCGGCGAAAGTATTGTCCGGAACTTACAGCACAGATGCGAACGGTATGTTTACCATACGGCACATTCCGCTTGCGGTAGAGGATGGTTCATATACGACGCACACAAAGAAATATGTCCTGCATGAAGTAGAGCCCCCGGAAGGATATAAGGCTTTGCCACATGATTATGTTTTCACTGTAGATACACAGACAGCCTCATATGGGCAGTATATTTATTTGCACGATGATACGCTGCCGATCTCCAATGAGCCCATAAAGGATGAGGATATTTCGATCACGGTAAATAAGATATGGCCCGACGGAGATGCAGATTTGCCTGAGTTGATTCGAGTCCGTCTGTATCAGAAAGACTCGAGGACTGCTTCTGCTGCTTCTGCCATTGAAGTTGATGTTGCCGAGATGACACGGGGGGCGGATGGTAGCTGGACGCATACCTTTGCCGGACTCGATCCTGAAAAGGCATATTTCATTAAGGAAGACCCTGTAGAAGGCTATACTGCAAGCTATTCCAGCAACAACATTCTCGGTCTCGAGCAGAGCGGAACGATTAACATTACCAATACTAAAGATGAACCCGACGATGAGACAACCAGTATCACTGTAAAGAAAAAGTGGATGCAGGGCGAGGAAGAGATCACCGATATTGATCAGAAGAAGGATCTGTCTGCGACGGTTGAACTGGTTAGGTACCGAGCTGAACAGACAGGGACGACGGTGCATTTTATTAACGCTGGTTCGACTGAAGATGTCGGAACGATTCTGCTTCCGAGAAATAAAAATAACGTCACATTCACTGCTGATGTAACCGGCAGCGGCACATGGGCATACCTGACCAGTTATACGGCAGGAAAGCAAGGACATGAGTATGTTAATGATAATAATAATTCCATACACTCATCTGGTCACATAAACGGTGGCAATGGAATCAGTGTGACCATTAATACTCCTGATGTCTCTGACATATATATTGTATTCTGTTATGGAACAATCACTTCAATAACAGCCACTACAGAGGAGAGTATTGGTGGTAGTGGAGAAGGAGCTATTGATCCAACCTATACAGCTCCTGAGACCATAACGCTTGATCGCGTGAACGGATGGCGGGCATCTTTCTCTAATCTGCCTACTTCGGGAACTGGTTCTGATGATGGGAAGGCATACTCCTATACTTATGGAATCCGCGAAACAGAAACCTCCGACACAAACTTTGCGTTTGATTCCTATAGTGTCGATACATATGATGGTGAAGGGTCAAACAATGCCACAGTAGCCGTTGCTTCGGGAGGCACTGTTACGGTGACCAATAAGAAAGAAGCGCCGCAGACCGGTTCACTGAAGATCGAGAAGATCTTAAAGGTAGATGGCAATACTCCGGATACACCTGAAAAGAAAGCTCTTGTAGCGGGAACATATGAGTTTACCATTGCCAGCACGAGCCTTGTTCCTGCAGTTTCCAAAACAATCGGCATTACGTTTGGAACCGATGGTATCGCAACAAGCGTGAGAGGTGATGGGGCTGTACTGGAAGATGGCAAGGTTACGGTTACAGGCTTAGCAGCAGATGAGTATACTATTACTGAGAATGCACCTGTAAATGGAACAAGGCTGATAAAAGTCGGAAACACAGACATTACCAGCGATTCAACTGATGCTGACAAGAAGATAACTGTCACAGTTACAGCAGGAGATACAGCCACTGTGCCCACTGCAAGTTTCACAAACAATTATAAAACTACCGACTTCGAGTTCAGCAAGCAGTGGATTGATATCGGTCAGCAGGAGATTGAGTGGGATCAGGATATTCAGGTTACCGTGAGCAGAAATAAGGGTGATGGTACTAAGGATGCTGCTTTCTCTCTGGTCTATAACATCGCGAAGACTTCTGTTAACGGAGCAACAGGCGGAACGGCTGAATTCTCTACCGGAACGGAAACAGATCCGAAGCTCAAACTGACAATCACAACAGAAAGCGGGACAAAGAAGTATAGCTTCAAGATTGAGAATCTTGCCTATTCCAGCGAAACGGATGGTAAGTACACCTATTATGTTGAGGAGACAAATTCACAACTGACAGGTTACCTCGCGCCGAGTTATACGAATACCAGTGCTCCGACAGGTGCAACAGCTGCATATGATGGAGGGACAATCATCAATAAACAAGAGGGTGGATATGAACTTCCTTCCACAGGCGGCCCCGGCACACGCCTCTTCACGATCCTCGGATCAATCCTCATCGCAGGAGCGGGAGTGCTTCTGTGGAGGAGACGGAGATTGATCTAAGAAACAATTTAAGAGAGGCTGGTCTTCAGGAAACTGAGGATCAGCTTCTTCTTTTGAGGCACAGTTAGTCGAATCTAATCACAAGATATAAAAAGATGCCGCCCGGGACAATACTGGACAGCATCAATGTGATTATTTTGGTTCGTTTACTTTCTCTTGATAGAGCTTCATCAGCCATGCAACACAGGCAGCCTCGTCAGTCTCTTTGATCGGCATGCCGTATGCCTGCATAACGGCTCGGTCATTGTCCATATGAGCCTTGCGGAGCTTTGGCGGCATGGTCAGCGGATCATAAAGATCGGCAAGGGAAGCATCCGGGTAGAGGGCACGGGCATCAAGTATCCCTTGTGCCGTTTTCTCAATAATTACTTTCTGCGTATCTGAAGGATCAGGCCATGGAAAGTTGTTATACACAACAGGCCCATATCTGTAATCGCTTTTGAGTCGTCCACAAACCACACGCATCCATGCCATGTGAACATTGGAGTTCAACACGCCGAATAAGTACAGTGTAGCATGCCCCGTATTTTATCTATAATATAAATTTTTTACAGAACGACCCCGTCCCTGAACAGGGAGATCTCACGATATCCCCAGATCTCGTTGTTGGTCCTGATCTTTCCGGAGGCGACGCCGAGAAGATAAGCGAAGAAGTCTTCTCCCATCTCTTCAAGAGAGCCGTTTTCGAGCATTCTGCCGGCATCGTAGTCGATCCAGTGCGGTTTTCTGGAGGCCAGACCGCTGTTGCTGGAGATCTTAACGGTCGGAACGACAGAGCCGAAGGGATTGCCGCGGCCGGTGGTGAACAGGATCATCTGCACGCCGCTCGCTGCGAGAGAAGTGCTGGAGATCTCGTCATTTCCGGGACCGATCAGCAGATTCAGTCCGTTCTTTGTCAGCGGTTCACCGTAGTCCAGAACACCGACGACCGGAGCGGTGCCGCCCTTCTGCGTACAGCCGAGGGACTTTTCCTCGAGGGTGGTGATCCCTCCTTTTTTATTGCCCGGAGACGGATTTTCATAGATCTCCTGACCGTAGCGGATATAGTACGCTTTGAAGTCGTTGATCAGACGGACGACGTCCCCGAATATCTCTTCGGAGACCGCCCGGTCCATAAGGATCTGTTCCGCCCCGAACATCTCCGGAACTTCCGTGAGGACCGTACTGCCGCTGCACCGGACAACGAGATCGCTGACCCTGCCGACGAGCGGATTGGCAGTGATGCCGGAGAACGCGTCAGAAGCGCCGCATTTCAGTCCGATCTTCAGGCGGGAGGCGGAAACGGTCTGCCTTTCCTGTGCTGCGGCGTATTCTGAAAGCTCTTTCAGGAGCGCCATGCCCGCTTCGTATTCGTCGTCCGCGTCCTGCGTCACAAGGAACCGGACGCGCTCGGGATCATAATCCCCGAGATACGGGCGGAACACCTCGAGATTGTTGTTCTCACAGCCCAGGGAGAGAACGAGAACGCCTCCCGCATTCGGATTGCGGATCAGACCGGCGAGAAGCCGCATCGTGCGGTCCTGGTCTTCCGCCAGCTGGGAACAGCCCATGGGATGAGAATAAGCATATACGCCGTCTGTCATGCCGCCGAACGCCTTATTGGCCTGCTCCGCAAGGATCCCGGCGGTTTTGGCGATGCATCCGACCGTCGGGATGATCCAGATCTCATTGCGGATGCCGACAGATCCGTCGGAACGGACATATCCCTCGAAAACTGCTTCCCGGGAGCATTCAAAAGATCTTAAAGCGTTCTCGTCGGGATGATAATCGTAACCCAGGATCCCCTTGAGGTTCGTTTTGAGATTGTGAGAATGAATATGAGATCCCTTTGAGACCGGCACTGAGGCGTGCCCGATGGGATATCCGTATTTGATGACATTCTGTCCTTCCGCGATATCGGTGATAGCCACCTTATGTCCGAACGGAATATCGGATCTTACCGTGATCTCCTCCCCGTCAAGAGAGCAGACCGTGCCGGACGGAATGAACGCCGGAGCGACCGCGGCATTGTCCGCGGGAGAGATCCTGATCAATAATGGTGCTGCCATAGTGAAGTCCTGTCCTTTGCGTGAGGGTTCATCCGCATTTCGCGGAATCCGACCCGCCGGTGTGATGAAAACTGTCATGGAAGACAATGTCAGTATACCATACAAACAAAATACATAATTGACAAAAAATCGCGAATCGGTCAGAATGAAATTGCTTTATAATAAGAAAAATCCGAAAATCTGCACGACAACAGGATACTATATTATCCGTCAGCACCGACAGGAGGCAAAAAATGAGTGAAATGATGAGATCCGTACTGATCACAGAGCCCGGCACCGCGATCATGACTGATATTCCCGTTCCGGAGCGCAGGGAAGGGGAAGCGCTGCTGAAGCTGAAATATGTTGGCATCTGCGGGAGCGACCTCGGAACCTACCGCGGCACGTTCGCTTACTGCGAATACCCGCGCAGACCCGGCCATGAGTTCGCCGCGGAGATCGTGGAGATCGACGAAAATGACAAAGGCTTAAAACCCGGCATGATCGTTACCTGCAATCCGTATTTCAACTGCGGAAAATGCCGCCCCTGCGAGCACGGGCTCGTCAACTGCTGCGAGCACAATGAGACGATGGGCGCGCAGCGCGACGGCGCGTTCTGTGAGTATATTACGATGCCGGTCGAACGCATTTACGACGGCAAGGGGCTGCCGCCCGAGAAGCTGACGCTGATCGAACCGTTCTGCATTTCCTATCACGGGATCAAACGCTGCAAAGTGCAGGAAGGGGATCTTGTCCTCGTGGTCGGCGCAGGGACGATCGGCGTTCTCGCGGCTATTTCCGCGAAGCTGAAAGGCGCAAAGGTCTTTATCGCAGATGTCGCGCCGGCTAAACTGGATTACGCGGTCGAGAATTTCGGCCTCGACGGAAAGATCCTCAACACCTCTCCGGAGCACTTTGCCGAAGAAGTCGCAAGGATCACGGACGGAAAAGGATTTGATGTCACGGTCGAAGCCGTCGGCCTGCCGTCCACTTTCCAGAACTGCATCGATGCCTGTGCATACGGCGGAAATATTGCCGTCATCGGTATCGGCAAAAAGAATCTGGATTTCCAGTTCTCGCTGATCCAGAAAAAAGAACTGAATATCTTCGGTTCCAGAAATGCTCTCAAGGAAGATTTCCTGGAACTGATCGACGCCGTAAGCGAAGGACGCGTCGATATCAGCAAGATCGTTACCAATGTCTATGATTTTGAAGACGCTCCCCGTGCGTTTGAGGAATTTGACAAGAATGCAGGCCAGATGCTGAAGGTCATTCTGAAGTTCTGATCAGGGTGAGGGGAATCTTCACAGAAACTGTCAAAAGCCATGTTTTGCGAAAAAAAGCGAAATATGGCTTTTTGCGTGTTGCAAAATGAAACACTTCGTTAATTAACACAAAAAAAGGAGCAGCGTGCCAGAAAAGAAGGCTGATTTTTTGCAATTCTGAACAAATGGTTCTGAATTGACAGGAGTTTTTTCAACACATATACTTAATATGACTGATTTATGTACAGAAATAATTGAAAACAGAGATTTTTACAGGAAAGGTAATGCGGAGGTACAGCTATGGGTGTAGAAGGCAGGATCGCGGTAGTAACAGGCGGCGCGCAGGGAATCGGCTTTGCAATTGCATCAGAGCTGTCCAAACGCGGCGCTAAAGTTTTCATTTCTGACGTGAATAAGGAAAAAGCGGAAGAAAGCGCCGCAAAGCTCGTTGAGATGGGCGGATGCGCGGCCGGCGGCTTCTGCGATGTTTCAAAAACAGACAGTATAGAAGAAAGTCTGAAAGAAGCCGCAGAAAAATGGGGAGGCATCGATATCCTCGTGAACAACGCCGGAATCATGTTTTCCAACAAGATCGAAGAAGTGACGGAAAAAGAGTGGGATCTTGTTCTCGGCATCAATCTCAAAGGTCTTTTCTTCTGCTCTCAGAAAGTACTTCCCTATATCGAAGGGCGTCCGCATCCGAGGATCATAAATATCTCCTCCGTCGCCGGAAAAATGGGCTCCTACGCGTCGGGCATGTCCTATGTGGCCTCCAAAGGCGGCATTCTTTCCCTTACGTACGGCATGTCAAGACAGCTTGCCCCGCGCGGCATCACGGTCAACGCGGTCTGCCCGGGAACGATTGAGACACCGATCATGAAAGCCTGGACGCAGGATCAGATCGACGGACTGAAGGCAAGAATCCCGATCGGAAGACTCGGACAGCCGGAAGACATCGCACAGGCAGTTGCCTTCCTTGCCGCCGATGAGAATGATTTCATCACCGGCGAGGCGATCAGTGTGAACGGCGGGATGTACTGCGGCTGAAGAAATGCAGAGGATAAAGGAGGAAACCTCATGGCAGATACTTATTTTGACTGGCTCGAAAAAGAAACACCGACCCGCTGGTGGCATGACTCCGGCAATCCCGATGAGATCGAACTGGCGCTCTCGCGGCACGCGAAAGGCGTGACGACCAACCCGGTCCTGACATTCCGCACCTTCAACATGCAGCCGGAGATCTGGGAAGACCGGGTCAATGAGATCTCCCAGGATCTTGATTACGTGGAGAGAGCGGAAGCGCTGCTAAAGCTTGTTGCTACTTCGGCTGCAAAACAGGTCTGGCCGATCTTTGAAGAGACTAACGGAAAGCACGGCTACGCGCTCGGGCAGCTGAATCCGAGCTGGGCCGGTGATTATGAAAATATGCTCGCGCAGGCCAGAAGATACCGCTCCTGGGCTCCGAACATCGCGATCAAGCTGCCGGCGACCCGTTCCGGAATCGAAGTGATCGAACAGATCGCCTCGGAAGGCATTCCGATCTGCGCGACGCTGAATGTTTCCGTTGCACAGGCGATCGACGTCGCGGAAGCATACGAGAGAGGAAGAAAGAAAGCGATTGAGAACGGAGTACCGGTCGCGCCGTGCTACGCGGTGCAGCAGGTCGGGCGAATCGACGACTATCTGCGGGACGTCGCGTCCGATATGAAGCTCGGTCTTGATGAGAGAACGATCACGAGCGCGGGAATAGCGGTCGCAAAGCGCTCCTACGGCATTTTCAAAGAACGCGGCTATCATGCGATCATTATGCCGGCAGGACTGCGCGGTTCTCATCATCTCGTGCAGCTGGCAGGCGCGGATGTGACATTTTCCATCACGACGCGCGTGCAGGAAATGGTCCTCGCGGACGATCCGGAGAGAGTGGAAAGGATCGATGAACCGGTCGCGGAGGACATTATGGAGAACCTGAAGAAGATGCCCGAATTCCTGAAGGCCTACGAGCCGGACGGCATGAAGAAAGAAGAGTACATCACCTTCGGGGTCATGCAGAAGCTCCTTTCCCAGTTCACGGAAACGGGATGGGCGCCGCTTGAAGTTTATAAATCGAACCGCAAATCCGCCAGATGGATTTGAGTATAGTAAGTTTCAAAAAAGACAGGAGGAAATTATGCGAGCATTAGTAAAATACGCACCGGAACCCGGCAATATGGAGATCCGCGAAGTCGAAGAGCCGAAAGCAGGCCCGGGCCAGATCAAGATCAAGGTCGTTGCTGCCGGTATCTGCGGATCCGATCTGCACATTTATGACAGTGATATCGCCATCCCGGTCCGCCCGCCCGTGACCACCGGACATGAATTTTCGGGTGTGATCGCCGAAGTCGGCGAGGGCGTGGAAGGCTGGAAAGTCGGCGACCGCGTCGTCTCCGAGACCGCATATGCATACTGCGGAAAATGCGAAGCCTGCCGCGAGGGTTACTACAACCTCTGCAGCGAGAGAAAGACCCTCGGCTACTGGTTCAACGGCATTTTCACGAACTATACGGTCGTTCCGGCGGAACGCGTCCACCGCATCCCGGAAACCGTCGATGATATTTCCGCAGCGCTTACGGAACCGCTTGCATGCGTATGCCACGCCTGCTTCGATCTTTGCACGATCCTTCCGACGGACCTCGTCCTTGTCAACGGCCCCGGCCCGATCGGCCTTATGACCATGCAGGTCGCGAAATCCTTCGGTGCGCGCGTGATCGTATCCGGCACCGGCGTTGACGCGGAGAGACTTGCCCTCGCGAAAGAACTCGGTGCGGATTATATCTGCAACATTAACGAAAGACCGCTTGATGACCTGGTCAAGGAACTGACCGGCGGCTATGGCGTGGATGTGGTTCTTGAATGCTCGGGCAACCAGTACGGCATCAATTCCGCGCTTCACAACATCAAACGCCGCGGCCACTTTGTACAGATCGGCATGGGCAGGCCGGAGATCCCGTTCTATATCGAGGCCCTCAACTACAAAGAGCCGATCGTGACCGGATCGCTCGGATCCCGCAAGGCCAGCTGGGAGCAGGCGCTCGACCTTCTCGGCAGAGGCAAAGTCAAAGTCGACAAGATCGCCGACGTCAGAATGCCCCTCGCGGACTGGGAGAAGGCGTTCGATATGTTCCGGAAGAAAGAAGGCGGCAAATTTATTCTTTTCCCGTTTGAAGAGGATTATTGATTTCTTGCCTGTTTTCTGAGAAAATAGGAATAAGTTGAAACCATCACACAATAGGGTGTGTGGACATAGGTATATCTTAAAGGAGGATAACTTAATGAAAAAGAAATTACTGGCTCTCGTTTTGAGTGTCATGTGCGTGGCGAGCCTTGTCGCGTGCGGCGGCGGTGCTGCGTCTTCGGCGGCGGAAGCTCCGGCTGAGTCCAAAGAAGAAGCTGCTCCGGCTGAGTCCAAAGAAGAGGCCGCTCCGGCTGAATCCCAGGAAGAAGCTCCGGCGGAAGAAGCTGCGGCAGAGCCGGCAGGCGATGTGATCACGATCCAGGTCGGATACGAGAACAACCCGGGCGAACCACTGGATATCGGCTGCAATGCGTGGAAAGAGAAACTTGACGAGATCTCTGACGGATCGATCAAAATTGAACTGTTCCCGTCCAGCCAGCTCGGCGGCAAAGTCGACGCGATGGACATGATGCAGATGGGTGAACCGGTTGCGTACATCACCGACGGATCCTTCCTCGGCGACTACGGCGCTCCGGAATTGTCGATCTTCGGCGCTCCGTATCTGTTCACAAGCTATGACGACCTTCACAAGATCCCGCAGACCGAATGGTGGCAGGAGCAGATGGATCTGCTTGCTCAGAACGGCCTTCATGTCATCACGACCAACTGGGAATACGGCGTCCGTAACCTCATGACCGTGAAACCGGTCCGCAAATTTGATGACCTCTCCGGCATGATCATCCGTACACCGCAGAACGTTGTTCAGGTCAAGACGTTCGAATACATGGGCGCTGCCCCGACCGGCATGGCTCTTGGCGATGTTTACACGGCTACCCAGCAGGGAACCATCGAAGGTATGGAGAACCCGATCGCGACTCTCTATGGCCAGACCTATTATGAAGTTGCGAAGTATCTCACCATGACCGAGCATCTGTTCGTTCTGACCCAGTTCGTCATGAGCAATGATGTCTGGAACAGCCTGACCGAACAGCAGCAGCAGTGGCTGACCGAAGCCGGCGATTTCGGTGGCGAAGCCAACAACAAGGCACAGGTCGAACTGACCGAGAAATTCATCCAGGAAATGAAAGACCAGGGCGTCGAGGTTATCGAGCTTGATGATGCTGAAAAGCAGAAATTCATCGATTCCGTCGATGGTCTGTATTCCGATCCGGAAGTTACCGCGAAATGGAGAGAGAATCTCCGTGACGTTATCAAAGAGCAGGTTGCCGCTGTCGGCTGATTCGCAACAGATAACGAAAAGTAAGTATATTAGTTTTGCAACCGGCTAAGAAGGTGCCGCCGCTCAGGCGGCGGCGCCTTTCGCTTCGAAAGAAAGGACCGGCATATGGAGAAGAAAAAAGAGAACAAGGTGCTCAAGTTCCTTGGCTCGCTTGATATCTATGTAGCCAGTATTATTATGTTGGTGCTTCTCGGGATCACGGTAGTCAATGTATTCATGCGTTATGTTATGCGCAGCCCGATTACCTGGGTTGATGAGCTTCAGCTTTTCCTGTTTCTGTGGATCGTTTATCTTTCAGCCGGTGCCGCTTTCCGGCACAGCTCCCATGTGGCGATTGAGATCATCGTCGATTCGCTTAAGGGAAATGTAAAAAAAGCTGCAGAGATCTTTGCTTTTATCTGCTCACTTCTGATCATGGTTTATCTCATTTATCAGAGCAACCGTTATTATATGCAGCTGGTGAGTACAAATAAGATCGCTACACTTCTGCGTGTTTCCTATAAATATGTCTACGGCGTCGTTCCGATCGGCAATGTTCTTATGCTGGTCAGCATGATCGTCTATTATCTGAGAGAGATCTTCGGTCTCAGCCTCGGCAAAGATCCGGAGGAGGAAGAGGAGGTGTACGACTGATGAAGACTGCTATTGCCATTGCATTGATCGTAATGCTTGTTCTTCTGTTCCTTAAGATTCCGGTATTTCTGGCGGTCATCGCCGGCAGCGCCGTGTATTTCTTCATGAATCCGGGCGTCAATTCGATGATCCTCGGCCAGAGACTGATCTCCGGTATTCAGGCGCCGTCACTTCTGGCGATCCCGTTCTTCGTGGCGGCGGGAACATTTATGAACCATTCCGGCGTTTCAAGCCGCATCATGGAGCTGTGTGACCTTCTGACCGGGAGACTGTACGGCGGCCTTGCACAGGTCAACGTCCTTCTTTCGACGCTGATGGGCGGTCTTTCCGGCTCCAACCTCGCAGACGCTTCCATGGAAGCAAAACTGCTTGTTCCGCCGATGAGAGAAAAGGGAATGTCCAACGCGTTTGCGTCGGTCGTTACAGCAGCCTCCGCCATGATCACTCCGCTGATCCCGCCCGGAATCGCGATGATCCTGTTCGGGTCGCTTGCCAACTACTCTATCGGTAAACTGTTTGTTTCCGGTATCGGTGTCGGAATCATGCTGTGTGCCGGCGAGATGATCACGGTTTCTGTTATCTCCCACAAGAGAGGATATAATCCGACCCGTCCGAAAGGAACGCATCTTCCGAAGGGCGAAGCCGGCAGGATCGTCCGCCGCTCCATCGCTCCGATGTGCCTTCCGATCATCATCATCGGCGGTATCCGTATCGGTGTCATGACAGCAACCGAAGCAGGAGCTGTTGCCGTTGTTTATTCTATTATCCTGGGTCTCGTTTACAAAGAACTGACCTGGAAGAAATTCATCCAGGGCATGAAGGAGACGGTTCTTTCGACTTCTTCGATCATGCTGATCATCGGCGCGGCTTCCGCGCTCTCCTGGGTCCTTTCCAAGGAACAGATCCCGCAGCATCTGACTGCATGGATGATGGGTGTCACCAGCAACAAATACGTGTTCCTGCTCCTTGTCAACATTTTCCTGCTGATCTGCGGCATGCTGATGGAAGGAAACGCGATCATGATCATTCTGGTCCCGCTCCTTTATCCGATCGCACTCGAATACGGTATCCATCCGATCAACTTCGCGATGGCATTCATTTTCAATATGTCGATCGGAGCGCTTTCTCCGCCGATGGGAACATTGATGTTTGTTACATGCAACGTCACGGGGTGTCCGATCAAGGACTTTATCAAAGAATCCATGCCGTTCTATGCAGTGCTCATCCTGGAGCTCCTGCTGCTGACATATGTACCGTTCCTGACGACCGGTCTGGTCTCTCTGATCTACGGTGCCGCATAATCCGCAGCAAAAGAACGAAATCATTTTATAAAAGCCGCTGTCCGGTGACAGCGGCTTTTCTGTGCTTTTTTTAATGTCCGTTCAGCTTTCTCCAGAGAGTGCTCCTGCCGATCCCGAGCCTCTTTGCGGCGGCACTCTGGTTCATATTCTCTTCTTTCAGCACGCGGGATATGATCCTTTTTTCGATCTCTTCAAGGGATCCGGACAGGTCGAAAGTGGAAAGTGTCGCGGAATCCGGAGAACTCCGAAGGATCGAACGCACAGAGCCCGCGGAAATATAAGGCGTTTCTGTCTGCGCGACAAGCTGTTTCATCGTGGACTCCATCTGTGTGAGGTTGAGAGGCCAGCTGAAAGAGGAAAGCAGCGCGGCGGCTTCCCGGGAAAAGCCGATTACAAAGCGGGAAAAGTGCTCGTTATAGACCGGGAGCAGCTGACCGAGGAAAGCAGGGATATCTTCCCGGCGGGCTGTCAGCGGCAGCATCGTGATGGTATATCCGGAAAGCATCTGATACAGATCTTCTCCGAAGGTGCCCTGCGCAACGGATTCGGACAGATCGATGTGTGCGCAGCTGATGATGCGGTGTCTTGAGGTAAGCTTCGTATCCTGCATAAAATGCATCAGCTCGACCTGCATCGGGAGGGTGAGCATATCAATATCCTCAAAGAAGATCGTGAAGCCGGTGCCGTAAAGGGGAGAAGCGGACTTCCGCAGAAGGGAGTTCCATCCGTTCTCGTTGATATTCCGGCATGCGATATGGATGAAGGAGGCGGAACCGTTGAGTTCTTTGTGCGCAATGTGCGCGAAAAGATCTTTCCGGGTCCCGACTTCCCCGCGGATATGGACCGGAAGTCCGGAGGAAGCGGCTGCCCGCAGATCTTCCTCATAAGGAGCTGCCAGAAGCTCTGCGTAAGGACAGGAAGAGATGATCTCTTCCACCTCCGGGGGTGTCTTTATTTTCGTAAAGGAAAGAGGCCGGTAATCCGGGGAGCGGAAATGAAGGTCGAAAGAAAACCAGGTCTTTCCGCCGACCCTGAAAAGATGTCCGTTCAGTTTGTAATAATAGGATCCGATCTTCTGGATCAGATGCAGTTCGCCTTTGCTTCTCAGGAGAGGGATCGTCTCCTCGATCCGTTTCATGGAATGTTCCTCTTTGCCGAACAGTCTCCAGGCAGCGGTGTTGGCAAAGGAAAGAGCGCCGGATTCATCGTAAAGGAGGGCAGGAGCATCATTGAGATCTGCAAGGTGTTCAAACAGATCCGCCCGCTCGGAAGCGATCCTGCCCGCTTCGTAGGTTCGGTAAGCGAGATCGATGCATTCCTCGATCGCTTCCCTCCCCGACGCAATCAGGAAGAACTGCAGACCGTTCGCGGCGCAGGCGTCCCTTGCCATCGCACCGCCGATCACGACGCGGCAGCCGTCTTTCCGGCAGCGGTCCACGAGCATTTCGATCCGGTCCGGGGTGTCAAACGGATAGACGGAAATGTCGATCCTCAGAAACTCCGCAATGGAGGAGAAAAACTCACAGATATCCGGGTAAGAAATGACGGCGGTCTTGAGCTGCACCTGCTGTGTCTGCAGAAGAACGCGGACAATGTCTGTCGGGGAAAGGCGGATATTGACGACCGGGATCTTCACTTTTTCCATCAGCAGGGTCGTCGTGCCGCCGCGGGAGATGATGAGGTCGAACCGGTCTCTCGGAAATGTCGTGAGGTAAGCCATTGCGTTGCCGTAATAGCCTGTAAACGTTGTCACTTCCATGTCGGGATAACGCTCCGCGGCTTCCGTGATCAGGGATCCAAGTTCCGGGTAGGGGACGATCGCCAGTATTTTCATGCGGCCTCCTTACAGCTGGAAAACAAATAAGAAATCAGGAATGGCTTCAATACGGAGTGTATCATAATGAAACATATTTTGCAAGAATCTGACACGCAATAGAAAAGAAGAAGAAAATGTTTCAAAGCGAAACAAAAGCCCTCAGGCAGAAGGGGGACGGGAAATGCAAAAAATGATAGCATGAAAAAGACACAGAAATATATTTACGCAAGACGGACAGGAAGGAGGACCTGCTGATATGTTTGAGGTCAGAATGCCCCAGAAAGGCCTGACGGAAACAAGCGCCTATCTGAGCAAATGGTATGTTGCAAAGGGCGATAAGGTAAAGACGGGTGATTATCTGTTTGCCATGGAGACAAGCAAATCCGTGTTTGACGTCGAATCGGAGACGGACGGAACCGTGATCGCGGTGCTGTATCCGGAAGGCGATGAAGTGGATGTGGAAGCCGTCGTCTGCGTGATCGGAAATGAAGGAGAGACTTATGAAGCCGCGCCGTCTGCTGCGGCAGCTGCACCGGAGCCGGTGAAAACGGAACCGCCCGCAGCGAAAGAGGAAAAAGCAGCGGAACCGGACGTAAAGCCGGAAAGCGTGCCTGCGGCGGATGCAATATCCCGCAAAGAGGGAGAGAGGATCGCGATCTCCCCGAGAGCGAAGGCAAAAGCGGAAGAACTCGGGTTTGATTATTCGGATGTGTCCCCGACAGGACCGGAAGGACGCATTATAGAGGAAGACGTTCTGCGCGCCTATGAGGCGTGGAAGGCCGGAGAAGGACAGAAACCGGAAGCGGTTTCGCCTGCGCCTGCGATGCCGGCTGTTTCGTTCGCACCGGCCATGTCCGCGGCGCTGGCGCCGGATGCAGCGGCATTCCCCGCTTATTCCGTTGAAACTAAGATCTTTACATTTGACGCGGGATCGATCACAGAATATGAAAAGGTTCTCGCGCAGTTCCCGCAGGAGGGACGCTCGATCAACAGCAGGAACGATATGATCCTTTACGCGGTCTCCAAGACGGCCGCACAGCATCCGGAAATGATGCGCGGGCTGCCGGTCTTCTTCGCGGGGAGCGGTGCGCCGTACTTTGTTCCGGCGCTGGATCCGTCGGCGGGCTGGAGCCTCGGGGTGGGATCTCCGAAGCGGGAACTTGCGGACGCTCCGGACGGCACGTCCCGGGAGATCCGTTCCATATCCCTCGCATTTGTTTACAGCACCGCTCTTTTTGAGAGAGACGCGGTGGATTCGATAGCGGAAGAACTTATCAATGCGCTGGAGCATTTTCCGGCATTTCTCGCAACGCGCGCATAAAGGAGGAACATCATGCCGAAGAGTCAGTTTTTAGATCCTGCCGTCCTTCGTAAGAGCGGAACGCTTTCTTTCCCGGATATTCCGCTGAATCAGTATCAGAAGACTTTAAAAGACGTCAAAAAGGAATTCAAAAAGGCGGAACTGCAGAATATTTACAAAGATATGCAGACGATCCGCGAATTCGAGACGATGCTGACAGGCGTCCGCACCGTAAAGACGTACAACGGCGTCAATTATCAGTACACAGGCCCCGCGCACCTTTACATCGGTCAGGAATCGGCGGCAGTCGGCCAGGCGTTCGCGCTGGAAGTCGACGACTTCACGTTCGGCAATCACCGCTCCCACGGCGAGATGCTCGCGCGCTCCTTCCAGGCGATCCGTCAGCTGGACGACGAGACCCTGTACAGAACGCTGAAGGAGTACAAGGACGGAAAACTTCTTGCGCAGGTGGAGAAATTCTCGAAAGCGGACAATACCAAAGACCTTGCCCTTGACTTTGTGCTTTACGGATTCATGAGCGAACTGTTCGGCAGGGAGATCGGATTTACGGGCGGCCTCGGCAATTCGATGCACGTGTTCTTCAAGCCGTTCGGCATTTATCCGCAGAACGCGATCGTAGGCGGCGCTTCCGGCCTCGGAGCAGGCGCGGCGCTTTACAAGAGGGTCAATCACAAACCCGGCATCGTCGTCGTCAACTCCGGTGACGGTTCTCTCTCCACCGGCTGTGTCTGGGAGTGCATCAACTTCGCGACCATGAAGCAGCTCACGGAGCTGTGGGAAGACGAGTACAAGGGAGGCCTTCCGGTTATCTTCAACTTCATGAACAACGGCTACGCGATGAGCGGCCAGACGGCGACGGAGACGATGGGCTACGAGATCCTTGCCCGCGTCGGCGCGGCGTTCAATGAGGACATGATGCACTCGGAGCGCATCGACGGACTGAATCCGTTCGCGGTTATCGACGCTTTCCGCAGAAAGAAACAGCTCGTGCTCGAAAACAAAGGACCGGTCTTCCTCGATACGCTTACTTACCGTCATACCGGCCACTCCGTCACGGACCAGAACGCGTACCGGACCAAGGACGAGATGGACGTGTGGATGGAGAACGACTGCATCGCCCGCTACAAGAAGGAAATGATCTCGGAGCGCGTGATGACGAAAAAAGAAACGGAGCAGTTCGAGGCGGATATTAAAGAAAAGATCACGAACATCCTCCGCTATGCGACCGATCTTGAATTCACCCCGCGCATGGACCTTCAAAAGGATCCCGACGCCATCGCGCGCTGCATGTTCTCGAATGAGCATATCCTGAAAATGGATGACCGGGAGCCGGAAGTCATCGGCGAAAAGAAAGACAATTCCCGCATGGTCAAGATCATGCGCAAATCAAGATTCGGCCTTGATGAGAACGGCAAAGAACTGTCCCCGATGAAGACTTACACACTGCGCGACGCCGTGTTCGAGCCGCTTCTCGACAAGTTCTACGAAGATCCGACAATGGTGCTGTACGGCGAGGACATCCGTGAACACGGCAACTCCTTCGGCGTGCTCCAGGGCCTTTATGAGTCGGTTCCGTATCACCGGATGTTCAATGCGCCGATCGCGGAATCTTCGATCGTCCTGACGGCAGTCGGCTACGCGATGTGCGGCGGCCGCGCGGTCCCGGAGATCATGTGGGGCGACTTTATCGGACGCTGCGCGGACGAACTGTTCAACCAGCTCGCGAAGTGGCAGGGCATGAGCGCCGGCAATCTCAAAATGCCGGTCGTCTGCCGCATTTCCGTCGGCGCGTTCTACGGCGCCCAGCACTCCCAGGACTGGACCAGCTGGGGCACGCACGTTCCGGGCATCAAGATCGTATACCCGGCGACCCCGTATGACATGAAAGGCCTCATGAACAGTGCTCTTTCGGGTTCGGATCCGGTTCTGATGTTTGAGAGCCAGAAGCTTTACGATAAGGGAGAACTTTTCCATAAAGAAGGTGTCCCGGAGGGCTATTACGAGATCCCGATCGGGGAACCGGACATCAAACGGGAAGGTGACGACATCACGATCCTGACGATCGGGCCGACGCTGTATCCGGCGATGAAAGCGGCCGATATCCTTCGGGAAAAATACGGCATGAGCGCGGAGATCATCGATGCAAGGACTCTTGTCCCGTTCAACTACGAACCGGTCATCGAATCCGTAAAGAAGACCGGAAGGATCGTTCTCGTCTCGGATGCCTGCGAAAGAGGCAGTTATATCAAGACGATGGCGGAAAATATCACAGAGCTCGCATTTAATTACCTCGATGCCCCGCCCGCGACGGTCGGATCCCATAACTGGGTCTCTCCGTGTCCGGAGCTCGAACGGTATTATTTCCCGAACGAAGATACGATCCTGGATACGATCCATGAGAAAATCAAACGGCTCGAAGGCTATGAGCCGACGACGGATGTCAGCATAAAAGAAAAACTCCGCAGAGAGCTTCTCGGCATCTGACGATCCCAAAAAGGAAAACGACGGCATGATGCGAAAAAAATGCCGTCGTTTCCTGTTAATTAATTGACTTTTCCTGCTCTCATTTTTATAATTAAAATGGTCTGTTAAACAGGTGCATCGTGTTTTTCGGAAGAAAAATCGGAAAATGCTTGCATATACAGGAAACACGCGGCGGAACCGGAGCGCCCTGTCCGGAGGTTTTTGTTGAGGACGCGATGGTTCAATGGATCTGAGAAGATCTGGAAAGGAATAACTATGACCGATGAAAAAAAGAAAGAGTTAGAGGCATTGTGCCTGGAGTTCAGGAAATGCCTGATCGAAACTCTGCACTCCATTCAGACAGGACATCCGGGAGGATCGCTTTCTGTATGTGAGATCCTGACGACGCTTTACTTCAGTGAGGCGAATATCTCACCGGAGAACATTGATGATCCGAACCGCGATAAGATCATTCTTTGCAAAGGTCACGCGGCCCCGATGCTCTATCTCAACCTGGCGAAGAAGGGCTTCTTCCCGATGGAAGAGATGAAGACCCTCCGCCAGCTCAACAGCCGTCTGCAGGGACATCCGTGCTCGAAAGAGACCCCCGGTGTCGAAGCTTCGACGGGCCCGCTCGGCGCAGGATATCCGATGGCTGTCGGCGTAGCGCTTGCGGACAGGATGGATGGCAGAGATTCCTACACCTATGCGATCCTCGGCGACGGCGAGCTCAATGAAGGCGTCGTATGGGAGACCGCGCTGAACGTTAATAAATGGAAACCGGATCATCTGATCACGATCGTCGACTGGAACAAGGTACAGCTCGACGGAACGACCGATCAGATCATGCCGATCGGCGATCTGGCAGGCAAATTCGCCGCTTTCGGTTACAACGTGATCGAATGCGACGGACACGATGTCGCTGCACTCTCTGACGCGATCGCACAGGCGAAGGCCGCGAAAGGCGTTCCGAGCGTTATTCTTGCCCATACCGTAAAGGGCAAAGGTGTTTCCTTCATGGAAGGCAAGAACGCCTGGCACGGTGCACCGATCGATGACGCGTCCTATGAAAAAGCGATGGAAGAACTGGGAGGTGCACAGTAATGGGAAAACAGCTCAGAGAAATATATGGCGAAATCCTGAAAGAAGTCGGCGCGACCAATAACGACATCGTCGTGCTCGACGCTGACGTATCCGGCTCCACCAAATCGGCTATCTTCGGAAAAGCTTATCCGGACCGCTTCTATAACTGCGGTATCAGCGAATACACGATGGTCGGCATGGCAGCGGGCCTTGCCAAAATGGGAAAGATCCCGTTTGTCAACACATTCGCGGTCTTTATCAGCACGATCGGCCTTCTCGGCGCGAGAAACTTCATGTCCTATTCCGGACTGAATGTTAAATACATGGGCGCTTACGGCGGACTTTCCGACGCTTATGACGGCGCGACCCATCATGCGCTCGAAGATATCGCCAATATGCGTGCCCTTCCGGACGTTGACGTTCTTGTTCCGTCCGATGCGGCAAGCACCGCGTTCATTGTCAACGAAGCCATTGCCCGCAAACAGCCGATGTATATCCGTCTTTCCAGAGACGCGATGCCGGACTGCCATCCGGAAGGCGCTGTCTTCGAATACGGCAAAGGCATGATCGTCCGCGAAGGCACGGATGTCACCCTGATCGGCTGCGGCATCATGGTCAGCAAATCGATGGAAGCGGCAGAGCTTCTTGCTAAGGAAGGCATCAGCGCGAGAGTCGTCGACATGTTCTCGATCAAGCCTCTTGACGAAGAACTGATCGAAAAATGCGCGAAGGAGACCGGCGCGATCGTCACGGCGGAAGAACACAACGTGATCGGCGGTCTTGGCTCTGCTGTTTCGGAAGCGGTCGTCAAGACGTTCCCGGTACCGGTCGAAAAGGTCGGCGTCATGGATACGCACGCGGAATCCGCATCCTACAAGGATCTGTTTGCGAAGTATCATCTGAACGCGGAAGACATCGCGGCAGCGGCGAAGAAAGCGATCGCGAGAAAGTAAAGAAAGTAAAAAAATTCGGAGGCGGGACAGCCGCTTCCGGCAAAAGGCCGGCACTGCCGGCCTTTTTTGTGTCCGGAAACAACGTATTCCGGACACAGATGTTTCGTTTTGAAACATTCTGATCCCGGACACAGACGTGAAAGTATTTCGGCAGAAGGCGGATGAGAGCGTTTTTTTAAATGATTTGTTAGTTTTTTGAGATGTATATTTGTGGAAAACAGACAAAAAAACAGACCATAATTGGGACCTGAATTGAAAAGTGTGACAAATATTTATTTGATTCAGATAGAAAACAATGATAAAATACCCAATAGGTGACGGCGTCATGCCGCACCGTATTATTATTTTGTTATCTTTTGGAAAGGAGTAACAAACATGAAAAAAAGAGTTCTGAGTTCTGTAATTGCCGTGATCTGCATTATGGCAATGCTGCTGGGAGGATGCGGCGAAGTCAAGACGGACAATCAGGCCGCGGAAAGCACCGCAACGGAAGAGACCGCTGCAGTGAAGACCAAAGATCCGTATACCGATGATATCAAGATCGGCTTTGTCGCGTACACGATCGGCGACTCGGTAGGAAATGCCTGGAATGAAGGTATCGCCCAGGAACTGTCCAACTACGACAATATTTCCTATCAGGCATTTGACGGAAACGCATCCGTCGAAGAGCAGGTCAAGCACATGGACAACATGATCGATCAGGGATATGACGCGATCATTATCCAGTGCGCGGACAGCGCCGGACTTGCGGCTTCTGTGGACAAAGCGGAAGCAGCCGGCATCCCGGTCATCACGGCGAACCTTGACGCTGATACCGTTCACTCCGCGCTCTGCGCGATGGTCGATATCGAAGGCGGACGTCAGATCGCGCGCAGCATGGGCGATGCGATGGGCGGCAAAGGCAAAGTGGTTATCATCGACGCGGCTCCGGGCGCAACGAAAGGTGAGAACATCAACAAGGGCTTCAAAGAAGTTCTTGCGAACGAGTATCCGGACATCGAGATCGTCGGCGAGCAGACCGGCCAGTGGCTGACAGAGGAAGCCAACAAAGTTATGAATGACTTCCTGACCGCTGATACGAACCACGAGATCCAGGGCGTCCTCTGCCACAACGACGCGATGGCGGAAGGTGCTGCGGAAGCAGCCAAAGCTGCCGGCAGACTGGAAGAACTGATGATCTGGGGTCTTGACGGCGAGACCAAGATGCTGGAGTACATCGAGCAGGGTCTGTGCACAGGAACCGTCTATACGAACTGCCATGACCAGGGCGCGACAATGGCCCGTCTTGCACTTTGCTTCATCCAGACAGGCGTTCACAAAGCAGCAGCGACTCCGGTCGTCAAAGTTGCTCCGATCGTTGTCACAAAAGAAAATGTAGACACCATCACTCCGGATATGCGCTGGTAATGAAACCCGTTCATACGGTGTGGAATTAAAGACTCGAAAGGTAACAGAGGGGGTCCTCGGCGGACCCCCTTTTTCTAAAAAACGGCAAGAAACGGTCTGGCGGATAATCGTTCTGTCCGCGCAGCCGCAGGAATCCCGAAGGGAGAGATAGAATGCGACAGGAAAGTATCCGGAGGATTATTTCTATCGGACTTCTGCTGGCTCTGGTCATCGTATTCAGTGTGACGACCGATAATTTTTTCCAGCTTTCTAACATTCAGATTATTTTGAGAGACGCCGGCGTCTACGGAATTATCGGCGTAGGCGTCACATTTGTCATTATCACGGCAGGCATCGACCTGTCCACCGGCGCGGTGCTCGGCTTTTCGGCCATGCTCTGTGCCAGGATCCTCTATTTATATCAGCTGCCGGCTTTTGCGATCATTATTCTCGCGCTGCTGCTCAGCACCGGCTGCGGTTTTATCACCGGTCAGCTGGTTTCCCGTCTGCGTCTGCCCGACTTTATCGCGACACTGGCGATGCAGTTTATCCTGCAGGCGTTCATGCTCGTATTCGCGATCCGCGAGGACGGCGTTATTTCCAATAAAGTCATTACGAACCGCACGATCCTGCTTTTCGGCGCGAGTATTGACGGTTTCTATTTTGTAACATTCGCTTTCCTCATCATCGCCGTCATCGGACAGCTGATCTTGAAGAGAACGAAACTCGGCACCTATATCTACGCCACCGGATCCAACCTGAAATCGGCGCAGCTGTCCGGTATCAATACCGGCCGCATCAAGAGGATCGTATTCACGATCACCGGTTTCCTGTGCGGGATCGGCGCCCTGTTTACCATGGGACGTATCGGATCGGTCTCGACGGATATCGGTGTAGGGACTGAATTTGAAGTTATTTCCGCCGTCGTGGTCGGCGGATGCGCTTTCAGCGGCGGCCGCGGCGACGTCATCGGTACCGTGATCGGCGCCATTTTCATGGCGGTCCTCAAGAACGGTATTTTAAAGTACAATCTGCCTACGGCGGCGCAGGTCATCGTCAAGGGCGTCGTTATTATTTTCGTAGTCATGTTCGACTCGATCTATAACCGTTACATGGAGAAACGCGTCCTCGAAAAGGCGCGCCAGATGGAAGCCCGGGGAGGTGAAGCGTAATGGCAGGCGAAACCGTTCTCGAGATGAAAGGAATTGTCAAGGAATTTAATGATGTACAGGTCTTAAAGAGTGTCGATTTCGACGTGAAGGCAGGCGAGGTGCACGCCCTCATGGGAGAAAACGGAGCCGGAAAATCGACGCTGATCAAGATCCTCACGGGCATCTACCCGAAGGACGGCGGTGAGATCTATATTAACGGCGAACATGTCGAGATCGAAAGCCGTAAAGACGCCGGTAAATACGGGATCGGCGTCATTTACCAGGAACTGTCCCTCATTCCGACGCTGTCGGTCATGCAGAACGTTATGCTCGGCAAGGAAGAGAGCAAAGGCGGTTTCCTGAAAGTCCGGGAAATGAAGAAGCAGGTGACCGAACTGATCGAAAAGTACGGATTCAATCTGCGGGCAAATGATATCGTCGAGACGCTGACGATCGCCCAGAGACAGACCGTCGAGATCCTGAAGGCACTGAGCGAGAAATCCAATATTATTATCATGGACGAGCCGACGGCTTCCCTGTCCGCAAAGGAATCGGAGAGTCTGTTCGAGATCATAGAACAGCTCCGGGAACAGGGCGTGAGCATCATCTACATCTCTCACCGTCTGGNNCTACCGCCTCTCCGACCGGCTGACGGTCCTTCGGGACGGTGAAAAAGTCGCGTGTCTTACAAAAGAGCAGATCAATCCGGCAGACGTCATCCGTCTCATGATCGGCAAAGAGCTGTCTGAGGCGACGGCATCCAAGCCGCTGAAGAAACCGGATACGGAAGCGGTGCTCGAAGTGAAGAACCTCACGAGGCAGGGCGTATTCGAAGACGTGAGCTTTACGCTCCACAAAGGAGAGATCCTCGGGTTCGGAGGACTTGTCGGCGCCGGCCGCACGGAAGTCATGCGCTGCGTCTTCGGCGCGGACGGATATGACAGCGGCGAAGTGCTGTTTGAAGGGAAAAAGCTTCCGAACAGTGTTAAAGAGACCCTGAAGAGAGGCTTCGGCCTTGTTCCGGAGGACCGGCGCAATCAGGGCTTTGTCCCGCTCCTGTCGATCGAGAAAAACGTCGCGATGACCAATTACGACTCGCTCGCACATCTCGGATTTGTCAACGGAGCCGGCGAGAAGAAACTCGGCATCCGGATGGTGGAGGAACTGGACATCCGTCCGGGCAATCCGCTGATCCCGGTCGGCAANNGGCGGCAACCAGCAGAAGGCGGTCCTCGGAAAATGGCTCTCCCGCGACCTGAAGATCCTGATCGTCGACGAACCGACAGCAGGTATCGACATCGGCGCGAAGGATGAGATCTATAAGCTGCTCGAAGAACTGGCGGAAGCCGGTTCCAGCGTCATCCTGGTCTCTTCCGACCTGCAGGAGCTGCTGCGGGTATCCCAGAGGATCATCGTCATGAGGAAAGGAAAGATCTTTAAGGAGTTTGCCGACGGACGCATCACGCAGGAGGATGTCCTTATGGCGGCGTCCGGCATTGAAGAGGGAGAGGAGGCGAGCGCATGAAAGACTTCGGAAAGAGCCTTGTGAAATCACAGAAGCTCTGGATCCTCGCCGGTGTCGTACTGGTGATGACGATCCTGCAGCCCGGCATTTTCCTGACACGCTCCAATATCGTCAATACGCTGTATTCGATCTCGATCTACGGCATTATGGTCTGCGGAGCCATTTTCACGATCCTGCTCGGCGGTATCGACCTTGCGGTCGGCGCTGTCGCGGCGGCGGCAGGGGCGGCAACCGTTAAGCTGATCACCGCTTTCGGCGTGAATACGTTCCTCGCTGTTCTGGTCGGCCTTCTGCTCGGCCTTGGAGTCGGCCTCGTTCACGGCATCATGGTCGCGCAGTTCGGCGTACCGGCATTCCTGGTAACACTGGCGACTCAGAATATCGTGTACGGCATTGCCCAGCTGATCACCAAGAATAAGGTGACGGCCATTATGGGGCCGCCGAGTTTCATTTTCCTCGGCAGCGGCCAGATATTCGGCATTCCCTTCCCGATCTATATTCTTCTGATCACCGGCGTGCTGAGCTATATTATCCTCAATCACACGGTTTTCGGCAGACAGATCTATTCGGTCGGCGGCAACGTGGAGGCTTCTCTGCTGTCCGGTATCCGGAGCAAAAGAGTGATCATGATCGCTTATACGATCTCGGGCCTGACCGCGGCTTTGGCGGGCATTGCTCTTGCGAGCATGAACCGGCAGGCAATCGCAAAAGCGGCTTCCGGTTATGAGACCGAAGTCATCACGGCGATCGTTGTCGGCGGCACATCGCTTATGGGCGGCGAAGGTAATATCCAGGGCGCGATCTGGGGCGTTCTGCTCGTCGGCATCATTTCCAACGCGCTGCGCCTTATGGGGATCACGAGCAACTATCACGGCATCGTCAAAGGTATTGTTATCATCGGCGCCGTCGCGCTCGATGCCTATGTACGCTTCAGCAAGAGCGGACTTCGCAAGGGCGGACATAAAAAGGCGAAAAAAGAAGCAGCTAAGGAGAAAGCTGCGTAAACGAACGGCCTGAAGGACGGTTCTCTTAGGCGGAAAGACAGCCGGGGAGAACTGTCCTCTTTGCATGAGGAAGGAAAAACGATATGAAATACATTGATACACATATCCACGTATTTGAGATGTTAAAGGGCTTCGGCATGCACGGCGAATTCCGCCCCATCGGCGGAGGAAAAGCCCGCTGGGCGGACGGATTTGTGCAGCCGATGATCCCGGAAGGGTACGGCGAGACCAATTTTCTCGCTGAGTCCGCCGTCCGGATGATGGATGAAAACGGCATCGAGAAGGGTGTCCTGCTCCAGGGCAGTTTTTACGGATTCGGAAATGAATACACCGGCGAGACCGTACGGAAGTACCCGGACAGGTTCATTGCAGCGGGCACTCTGGATCCGTTCTGCAGAAATGCGCAGGTCATCTTTGACCGCCTGCAGTCGGAATACGATTTCAAAGCGTTCAAATTTGAAGTCAGTGTCGGCGGCGGGATGATGGGCTATCATAAGGATTTCGAGATCGATGAGGCGGTGGATCCCTACCTTCCGCAGCTGCTGAAGCGCGGCAGGACAATCGTATTCGATATCGGATCCGCGGACCAGTACAGTTATCAGCCGGAGGCGATCGCACGCATGGCAAAGAAATATCCGGACCTGCGGTTCGTGGTCTGCCACCTTATGGCGCCGCGTCCGGGAGAAGGGGAGATCCTGAAGAGATCACTGGAGATGCTGGCACTGCCGAACGTCTGGTTCGATCTTGCGGCGGTACCGTTCAATGTCTCACCGGAGAAATATCCGTATCCGTCGGGCATCTCCTATATCCGCACAGCACTGGATATCGTCGGCGCCGACAAACTGCTGTGGGGCACGGATATGCCGTCGGTGGTCTGCTTTGAGACCTATGAGGATCTGAAGAGATTTGTCCGGGAGGTCCCGGGCATTACCGAAGAAGAGCTGGAGAAGATCTATTATAAGAATGCGACGGAAGCGTATTCTTTTGACTGAACCGGAAGAAGATCAGACGGTGCCTTCCCGGAGGAGCCATCGAAGATAAGCCGTCACGTTCTGCGTGCGGGGCGTGTTGGCGATCACTCCGATAAAAACGTCGCCGTTAAAGCCGGCTGACGAGAATACGGGCAGCCCGCCGACGGACAGCGCATTTGTCTGAAATTCCGTGTTGATGACAAGTTCGGATGCCTCGTTGAGAGTGTATTCAATGGAATTGTCTTCCGTAATGACCTCGTTCTGTGTAAGGTACGGCGATGCCGTCCCGTACAGGGCGGGGTCATTTTCCTGTATGAGCGGTTCGAGTTCGAGAAGATAACCGGCGCGGGAAAGAATATCGTATCCTTCCCGGTTCATGAAGACAAGATCCAGCGTTTTATCCGCGATCGCGGCTGTGATCTTTGTTTTGGACGCGTAGGCATACTGATGGTTCAGAGTATCGGCGTCATCCGACAGATACAGGGCTTCATAGCGGATGATCTCATTCTTTTTCGGATCGATGCCTGCTTCGCGGAAATACTCCCCGTCGAGAGCCGCCCCGAGATCTTCTCCGATAGAAACGTTAATAAACCCTGCGTACAGCAGGGTCTCTTTTTTTGTCAGCTGCCGGTGTACAAAAGAGAAAAGCGCGATGACGGCAAGAATAACGGCAATGATCGGTATTTTATAATAAGTTAAAATGTAATCTGCCTTCTGAGGAAGATCCATTTCACGAAAAGATTCCTTCCGCGCGGCCTTTTCTTTCTTATTCATCGGCACTGTCCTCCGGATCACAGGAACACGCCGCGATGACATTGGAAAGCAGATAGGAACTCAGCAAGGCGCACAGTCCTTCTCCGAACATGATCAGCGGCGTGAAGACGCGGACAACAAGAAAGAACATCGCAAAGTGGATCGCAAATATCAGGATCGTACAGAAAAGGTAGTGGGTCCCGATAAAAAAGGAGTTTTTGATCATGGCAAGGTTCGTGTTGACGACGCTGGCCGTGAGAGGAAACAGATAGATAAGAATAATGACATACAATACAGTCATTGCAATTACGAGAGCGAGCAGGAGCGTCCAGAATACGGCCAGAGATCCGGTGGTATGGGAACGGAGGTGCGCAAGGATGTAAAAGTCGCCTCCCAGTATGGTGCCGATCGCAAGCATAATGAGCCACAGAACCGTAGCCTGTTTGAAATTTTCTTTAAAGGAACGGAGAAACAGACCTGTAATGTTATGTTCTTCCTCGCGGACGATTTTCAGACTGACATAATACAGCGCCGTTGTGGAGGCACCGATCGTGATCACGGGAATGGAAAAAACAAACCACAGAAGGTTCAGATAACAAGCCCAGCAGATCCTCAGGATCAGCTGGCTGAATTTACTGTCATAAGAAAAAAATCTCATCCCTGCACCTCCGCAGACCCAGGCCTGCATTTCCCCGCGCAGTGCAGCCGGTCAGAGCTCGCCGGATAAGGGGCCTGTCGATTCGCGGAGGATCAGGTCCGTCTGCGTATGCACGATCCGGTAGTCGAGAGACGGCTCTTTGATGCGCGACATCAGAAGTTCGACGGCGGCGAACGCCATCACCTGCGTGTGAATATGAACGGTCGTGAGCGACGGCGTGATGATCCTCGATTCCGGAGAATCGTCAAAGCCGCTGAAAAGGATCTCTTCCGGTATCTTCTTCCCGATCGTCCGCAGGATACGGATCGAGTCCATGGCAACGAAGTCATTTGCGCAGAGGAATACATCCGGATATGTTTTGAGCGCGAAAAGTTGCTTTTCCAGATCAATGACGTCGATTGCCTTGATCACAAAGGTTTCGTCCACGGCTTCTCCGGCCATCATCATTGCCATTCGAAATCCTATGTAGCGCTCGTAGAATGACTGACAATGTTCGTAATCGCCGATAAAACCGATTCTTTTTATTCCTTTCTCAAGAAGATTATTGACCAGCTTAGTGATCTCCGTGACGTTTGCCATGTAAAGCTGGTCTGCGGGAAGCATCTTTCCATTTCCCCTGTGGGGCCCATCGATAAAAAGAACGGGCAGGCCCATTTCGCAGACCATATTATCGTATTCCCAGTTGAACATTTCAATACATAAAATGCCCCGGACCCTTTCTTTTGAGAAAGTGATGGGAAGAACTTTGTTTTTCAGACACTGTTCATCCACACGGTGAAGGTTGAGCGTATAGCCGAGCTGGGATATTTCCCGCTGAAATTTATCAAGCATCAGCGAGGCAAAGTGGGAAAGGCTGAAAAAAGTGGTGGTCAGGAGCGCAATCTCCCCGGCAAAACCTTTCTTTTTGGCTGCGTCAGGAACATCAGGAGCGATACGGGCAAGCGAATTGACGTAGGAAAACTGTTTATATCCCATTTCAACGGCTTTTTGAAGTATCTTTTCTCTTGTCGCATCAGCCAGACCATCAGAGTTATTAATAGCTTTTGAAACAGTATTTCGGGATATACCTAAAGCATCAGCAATATCCTGTATGGTGACTTTTTTCATTTGTGAAATTACCTCTGAAACGGTGAACAACAGGCATGAAATCATATGCCAGATTATATTTCAGTTCATGATAATTCTATCATAGCGCTGAAATAATTGTCAAACAGACACATGGGGCTATGTGCAATTGCAAGAAAGCATTATTGCTGAAAATGAAAATGCAAAATTGTGCATATTGGACATAAAGTGTGCATATGCAAAGTTTACATTGACTCAAAACACCTCAAATGGTATTATTTTATCGAAAAAATAAGGGGAAGTGTGCAAATGCACAAAAATCAGATTGCGCAGCACATGGACACGGGAGAGAAAAAGGAGGAGCTCCATGAAAAATGTGTCATCGCCTGCTGCCGTTAAAAAGGGCACAGGCTCGAAAATGAACAATGCGCTGGTTTATTTTCGACAGCACTGGCAGCTGTATTTGCTCTTTATGCTGCCTGCGTTCGCGCTGACGATAATTTTCCGGTATATTCCCATGGGCGGCATCATGATCGCCTTCCAGGAGTACAATCCGATCCGCGGCATTCTCGGAAGTGAATGGATCGGATTCAAGAATTTCACCAGATTCCTTTCGTCACCCGATTTCATGCGATACCTCGGAAATACACTGAAGTTGAGCATATTCGGTCTTTTATGGGGGTTCCCGGCACCGATCCTTCTTGCTTTCCTGCTGAACAGGATCCTCAGCACCAGCACCAAACAGAAGATCCAGCTGGTTCTGTATATGCCGAACTTTATCTCGGTCATCGTCCTCTGCGGTATTGTCCGCATCCTTCTTTCCCCGACAGGGATGATCAATTCCCTTTTCGGAACGTCAGCGAACTTTATGACGATGCCGTCCGCTTTCCGGACGATCTACATCGCATCCGGTATCTGGCAGGGAGCAGGCTGGGCGTCCATCATCTATACCGCCGCGCTTTCCAATGCCAGTAAGGAACTGAAAGAAGCTGCGGTCATCGACGGCGCCAACATCATCCAACAGATCAAAGCAGTGGAATGGCCGGCCATCAAGGACACGGTCCTTATTCAGTTCATCATGTCCGTCGGAAACATCATGAGCATCGGCTTTGAAAAAGCTTACGCGCTGCAGACAGACCTCAACCTGAATACATCCGAGATCATCTCCACCTATGTTTATAAAAAAGGTCTTCTGGACGGTGACTACGGATTTTCGACTGCGGTCGGCCTGTTCAATACGGTCATCAATGTCATTCTCCTGATCTCCATGAACACCATCGTGAAGAAGATGAACGATGGCAAGGGCATTTGACGGGGAGGTGCGAATATGGCAGCAAATACTACAGTAGTAAAAAAGAAAAGCGAATTCGCGAAATATGCAGCGGAAGACAAAACGATCCTGATCATCGGCTATGTGATTCTCGGACTCTTTATTGCCGCGATCATCGTACCGATTGTCTATATTATCCTTGCATCGTTTATTGACCCGATCACCCTGCAGAACAGCGGTCTGACCTTCGACTTCTCCAAATGGACGCTGACGGCGTATGAACGCGTCATGTCCAACGCACAGATCTGGGTCGGTTTCCGCAACGCGCTGATCTATTCTGTTCTGTTTACGGTTATTTCCGTTGCGGTGACGCTGCTTGCGGCATATCCGATGTCGCGGACGGATTTTATCGGAAGAGGATTCTTTAATACGATCTTTGTCATCACGATGTTCTTCGGCGGCGGCCTGATCCCGACCTACTTGCTGATCAGCAAGCTGGGCATGCTGGATACGATCTGGGCGATCCTGATCCCCGGCGCTTTCAGTGTCTGGAACATGATCATAGCAAGGACCTACTACATGGGAATACCTAAGGACCTGCAGGAGGCGGCGGAGATCGACGGAGCTACCGAAATGGTTTATTTCTTCAAGATCCTGCTTCCGGTATGTACGCCGATCATCGCAACGATCGCCATGTGGCAGTTCGTCGGTATGTGGAACAGTTACTTTGACGCGATGATCTACCTGAACAGCGCTTCCAAGCAGCCCCTGCAGCTGGTCCTTCGTTCCATCCTTATTCAGAACCAGCCGGAGCCCGGCATGGTCTCGGATATGCAGAGTACGGCGGAGCGCGCTCAGCTTGCAGAACTGCTGAAATACGCAACGATTATCATCTCCAGTATTCCGCTGATGATCATGTATCCTTTCTTCCAGAAATACTTTGACAACGGTATTATGGCCGGTGCGGTCAAGGGTTGATCGAAGAGGAACGGCCTGCCGCGGGCAGCGGCAGCAGGACAATGTGTTGCACCAGGCTTTATGCCTGTAACAGATGAAAAAGAAAAAGGAGAAGAGAAAAATGAGAAAGAGGAATCTCACATTTCGCAAAGTGACAGCGGCTGTTCTTACGCTGGTCATGGTATGCGCAATGCTGGCAGGCTGCGGCGGATCCGGTGACGGCGGCGCGGCAGCAGGAGGATCCGGAACGGACGTCGATCCGGCAACGCTTGCTTTCCCGCTTGCCGAGAAGGCGGAGCTTTCGGGTCTTACAAATTATCCGGTCGGATCGGAGTCCGAACCGAACAACCGCACGATCTTCAAGCGTCTTGAAGAGCAGACGAACGTCCACATCAACTGGAAGACGATCCAGGGTGACCAGTGGGGCGACAAGATCTCCCTCGAGATGGCCAATACCAAGACCCTTCCGGATTTCGTTTTCAATGCGGGCTTCGGCGACACGGATCTTCTGAAATACGCGAAACAGGGCGTTATCATCCATGTCGAAGAGTACATCGACAAATATATGCCGAATCTCCAGAAAGTATTCGAGCAGGCTCCCGAATACAGAACGATGTGCACAGACGCGGACGGCCATATCTGGGCTCTTCCGTGGATCGAACAGCTCGGTTCCGAAAAGACCGCTATTCAGACGGTCGGCAATATGAGCTTCATCAACAAGAACTGGCTTGATTTCCTCGGCCTTGAGATGCCGACAACGGTTGACGAGTTTGAACAGGTTCTGATCGCTTTCCGTGATCACGCGGCAGAGCTGAAGGCTGAATTCAACATTGACGGCGACATTATTCCGATGGCCTGCATCATGAACGACGGCGACCAGGATCCGTGCATCCTGATCAACGGTTTCGGCGAAGGCTACGGCGATCCGGACCGCGGCAGACATATTGCTGTAACGGATGACAAGAAGGTTATCTGCGTAGCAAATACCGAAGGATTCAAGAAGGGTATTGCATGGCTGCACAAACTGAACGAAGAAGGACTGATCGATCCGGAAGCGTTCACGCAGGAATGGTCCACTTACGTTGCAAAGGGCAAATCCGGCCGTTACGGCGTCTGCTTCTCCTGGGACGTTGCCAACATTGCTCAGGTCAGTATGGATGACCTGATCGCCGGCAAGAGCTGGGTGCCGCTTCCGGCACTGACAGCGGATGTCCGCAACATCACTCCGCAGAACGGTTCTTTCACCTCCGGCTTTGACCGCGGCCGCTGCGTCGTTACCGCTGCTGCGAAGAATCCGGCACTGGTCTGCGCATGGCTCGATCAGATGTACGATCCGTTCCAGTCCCCGCAGAACAACTGGGGAACTTACGGCGAAGATGATGATTTCGATATCTTTGAGCTCGGTGAGAACGATAAGGGTGAGAAGATGCTCAAACACGCATGGCTCGGCGATGCCTCTCCGGTAGAAGTCCGTGAAGCCGAATGCGTAGGCGGACCGCTGGCTATCCTTGACAGCTACTATGACGTCTATGTTACCTGCCCGGACGATGCACAGTATCGTCTTGACTGGATCAAGAATGTCTATACGCCGGATATGAACACGAAATATGTCTTCCCGAACGTCTTCATGACGACGGACGACACCAAGACGATCTCCGACCTGCAGGCAGATATCACGAAGCGCATCAACACCGCGAAATCCGACTGGGTTATGAACGGATTTACGGATGCGGACTGGGATCAGCTGCAGAAGGATCTTGAGGCGTACAGACTCGGCGACTACCTCGCGATCTTCCAGAAATATCTGGATGCATACTATTCGTAATCAAGGAAATCATACCGCCAGGACGGTAAAAGATTTCTCCTGACACCCTCATGCACCCCCGCATCGATATGTGCGGGGGTGTACTGCAGAAAACAGCAAACCAATGAATATTCCCGGAGGAAAACCGTATGACAAGTGAAAAACTCAAAAAAGCGCGAGAATTTGTGGCAAAATCCCTGCCGTATGTGGAGGGGGAACTGCCTGCATTCCACGTGACAGGGGGAATCGGCTGGATCAATGATCCCAACGGTTTTGCTCCTTATAAAGGGGAGTATCATCTGTTTTTTCAATATTATCCGTATGACATAAAATGGGGCCCCATGCATTGGGGACACGTTAAAACAAAAGACTTCATCAAGTGGGAGAGACTGCCGGTCGCTCTCGCGCCTGACCGTGAATATGACAGAGACGGATGCTTTTCCGGCGGAGCGATCGAGCTGCCGGACGGAAGGCACCTCCTTATCTATACCGGAGTAAAGAATACGCGCAGAAAAGACGGAAGGGTCGAGAGCAGCCAGACCCAGTGCATTGCGGTCGGGGACGGCTTCGATTATGAAAAGCTCGGGTGCAACCCGGTCATCGGATCGGACCAGCTGCCCGAAGGCGGCAGCCAGATTGACTTCCGCGATCCGTATATCTGGAAAGAGGACGGCAAATACTGGCTGATCGTCGGCAACAGAGGAAAAGACACGAGCGGAGATATCCTGCTTTATGAGAGCGAGGACGCGTTTTCCTGGAAATATGTCAGTATCCTCGCTTCCTGCCACAATCAGTTCGGAAAAATGTGGGAATGTCCGAATTTCTTCTCTTTGGACGGACAGGATGTCCTCCTGGTCAGCCCTATGGAAATGCAGGCGGTAGGCCTTGAATTCCATCCGGGCAATGCGAATATCTGTCTGATCGGTAATTATGACAGGGAAAAGCATCATCTGATGAGAGAATATGTGCAGGCGATCGATTACGGACTTGATTTCTATGCGCCGCAGACCCTGGAGACATCGGACGGACGCCGCGTCATGATCGCATGGATGCAGAACTGGGAAACGTCCGGTTCGGTTTCCAGAACAGCCCGTTTCATGGGGCAGATGACAATACCGCGGGAACTGCGTGTCAAAGACGGTCATCTTTATCAGAATCCGGTCCGCGAACTGGAGAATTATCGAAAGACCAGAATCGGATACCGAAATATCCTGGTAAGCGGGGAAACTTCATTTGCGGGAATCAGCGGCCGGTATATTGATATGACTGTCACCGTGCGGCAGGGAAATGAAAACGCCCTGTATAAATGGTTTCGCGTCGACGTCGCCAAAGACGGCGAGCGATATACGTCGATCCGGTTTAAGCCCGAGACCGGATGCATCCGCGTTGACCGCACCCACAGCGGGTTCCCTCATGATATTGTCAGTCACAGGGAATTCCCGGTCAGGATGATCGAGGGAAGCATTAAGATCAGGATCATTCTGGACCGATACAGCATGGAGCTTTTTGTAAATGACGGCGAGCAGGCATTTTCCGTCGTTCTCTATACACCGCTGACAGCGGAATCCATCAGCTTTGCCGCGGACGGCGTGGCGCTTGTTGATGTGGAGAAGTATGACATCGAAATCTGATCAGGGTCTTATCTGATCCGAACGCGGTATAAAGAAAATGGTAAGCAGCAAGAAATATATTAAGAGTAAAAAAGGCATAAATGAGAAAAAAAAACGTCACTATGAAGGAGGTTGCCGCGGAAGCCGGTGTTTCTCTCGGTACTGTCTCCAAAGTCATAAATGACATCCCGGTCGGAGAGAGCTACCGGCTGAAAGTGGAGAACGCCGTAAAGAAGCTCGGCTACCGGGTTAATCCCTCAACCGCAGTACGGCGGAAAGGGCGGAGCGGCATCGTTGCGCTGGTGCTTCCTTCCATCCGGCATCCATTTTTCTCCGGACTGGCAGATGAGATAACCAGTATTCTGATGAACCGGGGATATCATACGCAGCTCATGATTACGAGTTTTGACCCCGACGGGGAACAGAAATGCATTCAGGCGGTTCAGAATAATAAAGCGGACGGGATCATCGCGCTTTCCTACCGGCGGGATCTGATCGTGGACGAGAAAATCCCGTTCGTGACGATCGATCGATTTGCGGGTGAGCATGTTCCCTGCGTCTCGTCGGATAATTACGGCGGCGGCCAGATGGCGGCGGAGAAGCTTCTGACGCTGGGCTGTAAAAAACTGCTCTTTCTCAGGATCGGGTCGACCGTAGCCGGTGAACCGGATAAACGTGCGGCCGGGTTTGAGAGTATCTGCAGGGCAAGGAGCGTGCCTTACGATATTTTGTATTTGAAAGACGAGGATCCGGAAAGCCTGTTCGTCAAATGCATCAGTGATGCTTTTCAGGACGGAAAGTTTGCGTACGACGGCATTTTCTGCAATACGGATCATCTGGCGATCCGTACGATCGATCAGCTGCGCCTCCTCGGCGTCAGGGTGCCGGAAGATGTGCAGGTTATCGGATTCGACGGTATCAGGGATTATGTTACCGGAAAATACTTCTGTTCGACGATCGTCCAGCCGGTCAAACAGATCGCCGAAACGGCGGTTAAACTGCTGCTTGAGAAGGATGCCGTAAAAGGACCGGCGCTGGTTATTCTGCCGGTATTTTATGCCCCGGGGGGAACGACAAGGGAGTGACGGGATCGACCCCGGAATACATCTGAAAAAACCATGCTTTTTGCAGCCGCTTCAGCGGTGTAAAAAGAGCATGGTTTTTATGTTGCCGCCCGGCGCCCAAGAGCAGCCGCATGCTTGTGCTGAAAGGCAGTTTCATGTAAAATAAACAAAGTACAGGGCGCCGCACGGAGCAGCCCGGATCAGGAGGAAATCAGCATGGTAGCATTTCAAAATGACTATATCGCCGGGGCTCATCCGGAGATTCTGAAAAAGCTTGTGGAGACTAATCTCGAAAGTCTGCCCGGATACGGCTCCGACCATTACTGCGACAGCGCGAAGGAAAAGATCAAGGACGCCTGCGGCTGCCCGGACGCGGAAGTGGAATTCCTGGTCGGCGGGACGCAGAGCAACGCGATCATCGTATCGACGATGATTCAGGAGTACGAGGGCGTCGTCGCGGCGACAACAGGACATGTGAGCGTCCATGAATCCGGAGCGATCGAGTACAGCGGGCATAAGGTGCTGACGGTTCCGCCAAAGAACGGGAAGATCGAAGCGGATTCGCTCCGGCATTTCCTGGAGGTGTTTTACGCAGACGGCACGCAGGAACATATGGTCTACCCGGGAATGGTTTACATCTCTCACCCGACGGAATACGGAACGCTCTATACGAAAGCGGAGCTGGAAGGCATTGCGGCGGTCTGCCATGAATATAAAATGCCGCTGTTCCTCGACGGAGCAAGGCTCGGGTACGGCCTCATGAGCTATGATACGGATGTGACGCTGCAGGATATCGCCCGGATCTGCGACGTGTTTTATATAGGCGGCACCAAGGTCGGTGCACTGTGCGGAGAAGCGGTCGTTTTTACAAAAGGAAACAAACCGGCTCATTTCGAGAACCGGATCAAGAAGCGCGGGGCGCTGCTCGCGAAAGGAAGACTTCTCGGGATCCAGTTCGATACGCTGTTTACGGACGATCTGTATTTTAAGATCAGCCGGCACGCGATCGATATGGCGGAGAAGATGAAGGCGATTGTCAGAGAAAAAGGTTATGATTTCTTTATTGATTCGCCGACCAACCAGCAGTTCGTGATCCTGAAGAACAGCGATATGGAACGGATCGCGGAGAAGGTCGTTTTCAGTGTCTGGGAACCGGTCGATGAAGATCGTACCGCTGTCCGTTTTGCGACCAGCTGGGCGACGACGGACGAGGATCTTGCGGCGCTGAAAGAAGCTTTGTGATCAGAACTGCAGAGCAGCCGCGGCTGCTCGGTATCCGTGTTACTTTTCAGTCGGGATTCACATGTACCATGACGTGCTTGAGTTCCGGGAATCTCTCTTCCAGGGTGCGATGGACGGCTTCGGCATTTTCGTGGGCTTCTTCCAGTGAGAGGCTGCTGTCCATGCTCACTTCGAGATCCACATAGATTTTTCGTCCGAATTCGCGGGTGCGGAGAATATCGATGTGACGGATGCCGCCGCAGCCTTCCACGCATTCGCGTATCTCTTTTTCCAGCTCTTTGCTGCCGGCGTGGTCCGTCATCTGGTTGATGGCGCCCATGAAAATATCATAGGCGGCTTTCAGGATGAACAGGCTGATGAGGACCGCCGCGACGGGATCCAGGATCGGGAAGCCGAGCCTTGCCCCGGCGATGCCGATGAGGGAACCGATCGAGGAGAGAGAATCCGACCGGTGATGCCAGGCTTCCGCTTTCAGCGATCCCGAGGAGAGATCTTTCGCGTAGTGCATCGTGTAATGATACATGGCTTCTTTCGAAACGATCGAGAGAACGGCAGCGGTGAGCGCGATGAATCCCGGAATGGCGGCGGTTTTATAATCTCCGCTCACGACGGAACGGATCCCTTTTTCCGCGATCTCGTAGGCCGCGAACAGCAGGATGCCGGAAAGAAGAATAGAAGCCACGCTCTCGAACCTCTCGTGTCCGTAAGGATGGTTTCTGTCCGCGTCTTTGCCTGAAATCTTTACGCCGATGATCACGATCAGGCTTCCGAGGACATCGGAAGAAGAGTGAACCGCGTCACTGATCATGGCGCCTGACCGGCCCAGTATACCTGCAATGAATTTGAAAAGGGCAAGAAGGATATTTCCTGCCATGGAAACGGATGAGACACGGGTTGTGATTTTTTCGTACGTCGCCTGGTCAACGGCGGGCGAGTTGCTGATTGGCATAGGAGGGCTCCTTTCGGGGCACTGCATGCCTTGCGGATCGGCTCTTCGGATAAAAAACCGCATTGAAATGCCAAGTCGCGGGTACCGATGGGCATAAAAAATCCGCAGGCCATGTAACTACTGTCCTGCGGAAGGATATTCCACTGCCCCCTGGGCCCGGCTCCAGACCATCGGTCCGGCCTGATCAGTTTGTACTGTATAGCAGCGCAAATTGATTGTTTTTATACGTATAACATGAAGCTGGACGGTATGTCAACTGTAACCTGACCGTGCAGCGAAAAAAGAAAGACCGCTTCAAGTGCGGTCTTTCATTCTTTCATATTCATTGATATTGCCGACGTATTTCGTGGCGGGGCGCATGATGCGTCCGTCATAAAGCTTGTTTTCGATATTGTGCGCGACCCAGCCCGCGACGCGCGCGATGGCGAAGAGCGGCGTATAGAGGTCTTCCGGAATGTCAAGCATGCTGTAGGCGAGGCCGGAGTAGAAGTCGACGTTGGTCGGCAGGATCTTTTTGCCCCTCTCCGCGAGTACTTCCTTCACGGTCTTTTCAAACTCGACATAGAAATTGTACTGCTCCTGCCAGCCTTTTTCCTCCGCCAGCGTTTTGCACATTTCTTTCAGAATGACCGCTCTCGGATCACTGAGAGTGTAGACGGCGTGTCCGAAACCGTAGATGAGACCGCTGTGATCGTAGAAGTCCCCGTCGAGAATGCTGTTTATGACTTTTCGGAGCTGCTCTTTTTCCGTGCTGTAAGCGGTGACGGAGACGACGTCCCGCATCATTCGGGAAACGGAAATATTGGCGCCGCCGTGCTTCGGCCCCTTGAGGGAACCGATGGATCCGCAGATCGCCGAGTAAAGGTCCGTCCCCGTGGACCCCATGACGACGTTGGTGAACGCGGAGTTATTTCCTCCGCCGTGATCGGCGTGGATCACCAGGATGGCGTCCAGCAGATTCGCTTCTTTCGATGTGAATTTTCCGTCGAGGCGGAGCATATGAAGGATGTTTTCCGCGATCGAGAAAGTGGGCTCCGGATAGTGCACGATCAGGGATTTCCGGTACATCTGGTGCATTTTCGCCTGATAGGAGTAGCAGGCGAGGGCGGGGAACTTCGCGATGAGGTTGATGCCCTTGCGAAGTGTCTCGTAGACGTCCGTCTCATCCGGGTGTTTGTCGTAATTGTAGAGGTTCAGCGTCAGCATTTCCAGACGGTTCATGAGGCTCGTGGAAGGCGAACTCAGGATGTCGTTCAGAAATCCGGCCGGCAGCTCATAGCGGGCGGCAAGCGAAGTCTTGAATTCCTCAAAGCTCGATTTGCCCGGAAGATAGCCGAAGAGCAGGAGAAAACACGTCTCTTCAAAGCCGAAATTGCCCTGACGGTTCTTGATGAGATCGCGAATGCTGTAGCCGCGGTAGAGCAGATCGCCGTCTGCCGGGATGACGTTTCCTTCCTCATCTCTTTCATATCCGACAACGTCCGCGACACGGGTGAGGCCGATGCGCACGCCGGTGCCGTCTTCATTGCGGAGACCTTTTTTAACGTTGTATTCTTTAAACAGATTATTGGGAATATTGGTATAATTTGACGATTTACCGAAAAAACGGGCCAGAATGTTGTCGTCGTCGAAAGTCGTTCTGCTCATAAATATACCCCCGTTCGTCCTTTCTTCCGATTTTTACGCATCATTATACATTGCGGCGGGAAAAATCACAATGAAATTCTTTTTCGTTGCCTGTGTCCCGGGGATAGGGTATGCTGAATTCATAAGAAATCCATCTGCAGTATACCTGCAGAGAAAGGAAAATGTATGAATTTTCTCGGAATTGATGTCGGATCCACTTTTCTGAAATGTTCCGTTCTGAACCTGACCGAAGGGACTGCGGCGGAGGCGTCCGGAACACCTACGCCCGCATTTGCGAAAACGGATCTTTCCGGCGCAAAGCTGAGCCCTGCGTGCAGGGAGATCCCTATGGAGCAGCTTGCTTCCGCCGTGAGAACCCTGATCGAGAAAGCAGAGGAGGCATACGGGATCGACGGGGTCGTTTTTTCCGTGCAGATGCACGGATTCATGCTCTTTGACCCGCAGGGCATGCCGCTGACCAATTATATTTCCTGGCAGGACACGCGCGGCGTCATGCCGGGGGCAGGCGGCATTTCCGTGCTCGAAGAGCTTCGGGGAGAGGAGTGGAAATCTTATTTTGAAGAAGACGGCGTTCGGCTTCGGCCGAATCATTCCGTCGTTCCTCTCACCTGTTACGCGAGGGAACATAAGATCGCTCCCGGAACGCAGTTCGCCATGATCGGCGATGCTCTCGTACGCATGCTCGCCGGGAAGCGGGTGCCGGTCCATCCCACGAACGCGGCTTCCTCCGGACTGTACAGCCTTTCCCGAGGGGAATGGAATAAAGAGCTTCTTGAAAAACTCGGTCTCGGACATCTGGATATGCCGCCGGTGGAAGACTCCCGCCGCGCATCGGCCTGTTACATAGCATCGGACGGAAGAGAGATCCCGCTTTATGCCGCGCTCGGCGATCAGCAGGCAACAGTCCTTGGCATCGGCACCGGCATCGGGGATGTCTTTATCAATATCGGGACCGGAGGACAGATCGGATACTGCGCGGCGGAACCCGTACCAGGTCCGTATGAGACCCGGCCTTATTTCGGAGGCAGTTTCATCCGCACCGTCACGCAGCTCCCTTCGGGCCGCACGATCAATGTCCTCATGCAGTTTCTGAAGAGCATCGGAAAAGAAATTTTTGTACCACTTGTACCAGGTTTGGCTGGTCCGGGTCCGGCCGGCCGGGAGGTTTCCGATGATGCGGACCTTGAGGCAGCGGTGTGGGATTATATCGATCATCTTGATTTTGAGGATATCGGGGAAGAGCCGCTCCGGATGGATTTCTCCTTTTTCGGTCCGGACGGCGGATCCGTCGCGGGGATCACGGGCAGCAATTTTACGATCGCCAATCTGATCCGGAGCACTTACCTTGCGTTCGCGCGCTCGTATGCGGAAAATGCCGCGGTCCTGAATATTCCGGAAACGGCAGAAGGGAAAGGGGAGGTCGTGTGCACGGGCGGCGTCGTCCGGAAAAACAAGCCGCTGTTCCGGTGCATTGAAAGTGTATTTCCGCGGAAATGCAGGATCGCCGAATGCACCGACGACTCCATGGAAGGTCTCCTTCAGTTCGCAAAATGGTGCGCGGACGGGGAAAAAACGCAGGGATAAATGGCATTTTCAAAAATACCGTCTTTCTGATGCCGAACGGATGCCTGCGGGTGATATCCCTTAGAAGCGAGGCAACAGGAAAGCATAAAAATCGTAATAGTTTTTCAATATTTTGTGCGGCTCCTCATGGTATAATAATTTAATCCGAAGCATTGCTGAGGGGCTAAAGGAGAACACACCGAGAGAGACTGCCAAAGAGGCGGTTCCTGTGCCCGGTTCGGAAAAATATATTCAAAACAGGGAGGAACAGACAACATGAAGTTTACGAAGCAGATGAAACAGGCAATGGCAGTCCTGCTGGCAGCGGTGCTCCTTCTCGCCGGCTCCATGACGATGATCACGGCGCAGGCGGATACGACGATGAAGACGACGACTGCCGTCAATCTCCGCGCGGACGCGAGCTCCGCGTCGGCAAAGATCACGGTTGTTCCGGAAGGCGCGGCCGTCACGGTCGTCAGCACCTCCAACGCCAACTGGTATAAGGTGAAATACAGCGGCAAGACCGGCTTTATTTATTCCAAATATCTGGGAAGCAAGAAGACGACCTCGGAGACGAAGACCATGGCCGAGGATCTGAATATGCGCAGCTCCATGAGCAAGGCGAACAAGAGCAATATCATCAAGGTCATTCCGAAAGGCGCCGTCGTCACGATCCTGAGCAAGGAGAGCGGCGGCTGGTACAAAGCGAGCTACGGCGGAAAGACCGGCTATATCATGGGCGGACATTTTACGGATGATATGTCCAGAATGGACGGCGGTTCTTCGAGCTCTTCGACACAGACCAAGAAGATGGCCGAGGACCTGAAGATGCGCAGCTCCATGAGCAAGAAGAATGATTCCAACCTGATCAAGATCATCCCGAAGGGGGCGACGGTCACGATCCTGAGCAAGGAGAGCGACGGCTGGTATAAAGTGAAATACAGCGGCAAGACCGGGTATATCATGGGCGGCCACTTCACCGATGACAAGTCCAGAATGGGCGTCGGTGCGACGGAAAAAGTGACGAAGACGCTTAAGGAAGACCTGAACATGCGCAGCTCCTGCAGCAAAAAGAACAGCAGCAACATCATCAAGGTCATTCCGAAGAACGGCAAGGTCACGATCCTTGAGAACTGCGCCGACAACTGGTACAAAGTTGACTATAAGGGAACCGTCGGCTATATCAAAGGCGGCCACTTCAAGTAATACGAAAATGCACCTGCGTTATCATCAGTTATAAAACCCAAACGGAAAAATCCGGCCTGACAGCCGGATTTTTCTTTTTCGGAACAGCGCGCACGATCGGCAGACTTACTTTTGTTCGGAAGCGGGGGAAGAGCAGCCGCTGCATCCCGCGCAGGCTTCGTCGTCCGGGTCGCACGCTGTCCCGTCATGCATATGATGCGGGCAGCCGGCGCCCAGATGGTGCGCACAGCCCGCAGGATTCATGCTGAGTCTGCCTTCGGCAAAAGAGCGCGCCGCGTCGTCGCAGCGTCCGATCACGCCGGGATAACAGGCGATCCCTGCGGCAAGGAGGGCGGCTCTCGCATCCCCGCCGATTCCGCCGCACACGACCACGCTTGCTTTGCAGAGAGTAAGGAACTGCACGACAGCTTCGTGTCCGGTAAGCCCTCCGGTGCTGATCAGCCGGCTGTCGAGCACTTTGCCGTTCTCGATCTCGTAAAGCATGAACCGGGTCGTCTTTCCGAAGTGCTGGAAGATGTTCTCGTTTTCACAGGGGATGGCTGCTCTCATAAAAACCTCCGATTATAAATACAGTATTACAGTATAAAAGTACAGTGCAGGCACGGCGGACAGAAAATCCGGATGCCTCAGTAAAAGCCCAGGATCTTGAGCAGCAGCAGGAATAATACGCCGAGAATGACGGGCCGCACGATCCGGGAGCCTTTTGCAAGGACCAGGCCGGACCCCGCGTAATTCCCCAGCATGTTGCAGACGGCGCCCGCGAGACCGAGCAGGAAAATGACCTGTCCGCTGAGCGCGAAGACCGTCAGGGCGGTGATATTCGTGGTAAGGTTGATCACTTTTGCCTGCGCGTTGGCGGCGGAAACACTCATTTTCGCAAAAACCGTAAACGCGATGATCAGGAATGTTCCCGTTCCCGGTCCGTAAAAGCCGTCGTACATCCCGATCAGCAGGGCGGCAGTCACGACTGTCAGGTAAGTGCGCCTGTCGGGGATCACTTCCTCCGGACCGCTGTCCCCGAACAGATGGCGGTTCAGTACGAAAAAAGCAGCGACCGGGAGGATCACGATCATGAGGCCCCGGATCAGGCTTTCGCTCAGGAGCAGTGAAAGTTTTGCTCCGCAGAAGGAACCGATCAGCGCCGCGATCACGGACGGCACCGCAAGAGAAAGATTCACCAGTCCTTTCCGGAGAAACCGCGCGGTCGTAAGGGCCGTGCCGAACGTCGAGGACATCTTGTTGGTCGCGATCGCGGAATGAGGAGGAAGACCGGCGATCAGGAAAGCCGGCAGGGAAATGAGTCCGCCCCCTCCGCCGATCGCGTCGACAAATCCCGCGAGAAACAGAAGCGGACAAACAATGAGAAAAGTTTTCGGGGTGAGTATCATAAATCCGCCCGGCAATTCTTTGCGTCATTCGGAAACGGATTTTATGATAATGGATTCCCGGCGGAAAAACAAGGGGAAATAAGGGATCCTTTTCTTGAACGGGCAGTCCGGATCAGGTATCATACAGCAGGCGGGAGGTAAGTGTTTTGAAAAGAAAAACATATCAATTTGTAGCAAAGCAGATGCGGCGGATTCGTCAAATGCGATGAAAAAAGCAAAGTATCAGTATTTATGCATGGTTGACGCTTGCGTATAAACAGGCATTGTGATATTCTTAACCAGTAAAAATAGCATAAAAACGGCAGGTGTCGGCAGACCGGAGCGAGTGTCCCGGTCGTGTCGGTGAAAAGGGAAACAGGTGAGAATCCTGTACGAACTCGTCACTGTCAGCAGGGAGCGGCCGCAAAGATGTCACTGGTAGTTCCGCCGGGAAGGCTGCGGGAGCAGGGAGCTGCAAGTCAGGAGACCTGCCTGTCGTTATACGGAAACCGGAGAAAGCCGTTTTGTCCTGAGGAAGGGCAAAGGAGAAAATCCGGTTTCAAGTCACGAGAAACTGACTGTATGCATGAAGGGACCGGATGATGCCGGAAAAACGGCGCGTGCGGTCTGAACGTGCGAGTACAAAAGGAAAAGGTTCCCGATGCTTGAAACCCGGCTTTCAGGGGCGGCTCAGCGAAAAGGCCTTTGGGAACACCGCCGGTGCGGTGCGTAAAAAGGTCTTTTTTTGAGAATAGCAAAGGAGGAGAGTTATATGTGCCTGTCTACCGTTTATAAAGAAACGCAGGATGCGGAAAACATCCTCATGAAAAATGTCATGACGATCGAGTGCAGACCCGGAGAGGTCGTGCTGACCGATCTTATGGGAGCGGAAATGATCATTCCGGGATATCTTAAAAAAGCATCCCTTGTCGACGGATTCGCGCTGGTGGGTACCGCAAATGCGTAGTTTTGAAATGATCCGCGAGATCGAGAACAGCTGTGCCAATAACCAGATGAGGGACGTCTTTTTTGAAGAGATCGACTGCGATTCCCCGATGGAGTATGTTCGTTCCCTTCACGCGGGAAAGAGCGTCGAAGTGACGCAGGAAGAGAAGAGCGACGGCAGCATTGTCGTTTACGTCAATATTGAGGGACTGATCCAGAAATACATATTTACGGAGATCTGACCCGGACCGAATACAGGAGAAAAATATGCCACATACGATAGCGGTCGCCGGAAAAGGCGGCGTCGGAAAGACGACCATCTGCGGCATGATCGTGGAATATCTTGTGAAAGGACACAAAACACCGGTCCTCGTCGTCGACGCGGACGCCAATTCGAACCTTAATGAGGTTCTCGGAGTGGAAGCGGAGACGACGCTTGGTGAGATCCGTGAGGAAATGGCGCATGCCGAACAGCACGGAGACCCGATCCCCGGAGGGATGACCAAGGCCGATTACGCGGACTTCCGCTTCAGCGAAGCCCTGATCGAGGAAGATGATTTCGATATGATGATCATGGGGCGCACACAGGGAAAAGGCTGCTACTGCTTTGTCAACGGACTGCTGCAGACACAGCTTCAGAAGTACTATAAGAATTACCGCTACACGGTCATCGACAATGAAGCGGGGATGGAGCATATCGCAAGAGGCATCCTTCCTCACATCGATACGCTGATCCTTGTTTCGGACTGCTCGAGACGCGGCATTCAGGCGGTCGGCCGCATCGCCGAAATGGTTGGTGAGCTGGATCTTAAACCCGGACAGATGAAACTGATCGTCAACCGCGCGCCGGGACAGGAACTGGCTCCCGGAGTCATGGAAGAGATTGAAAAACACGGACTCGTTCTCGCCGGCGTCCTTCCGCAGGACGATCTGGTCTATGAAGCGGACTGGAAGGGCGAACCGAGCGCGAAGGTGCCGGATACATCCGCGATCAAAGTGGCGCTGGACGGGGTGCTGAAGAATCTCGGAATCTGAGATTTCCGAAAACGGTTTTAAGGGCGGATACCGCACGGAAACGGTATTCTCCTTTTAAATAGATACAAACCGGATACGCTGTATCCGGAAAAACAAAATGAGTCACAAAAGAGTTCAGGAGGGAAAGACGTATGCCTTACGTACCGAAGAAACAGGTTTTTAACGCGTCTATCAACGCGGTGGAGCTTGGCACAGGCGACAAGGCTGTAACGATCGGCGGAAACAACATTCTCCCGTTCTACAGCTTCGACGCTCCGGCGGCCAACCTCGCCAAGATCGGTGTCGAGATCACGGACACAGCTCTCGAAGAGTATGTACAGCCGGGTCTTAAGAGCTTCTATGAAGGATGTGCGACCATCGAAGATATGGCTGCAAAAGCGCAGGAGATCCCCGGCGCGTCCTTTATCGTTCTGCACCTGGAAGGCGCGGATCCGAACGGCCTCAACAAGTCCACCGAGGAGTGCGTGGAACTTGCAAAGAAGGTCGCTGAAAAGATCGAAATGCCGCTTGTCATCATGGGCTGCAAGAACATTGAAAAAGATGCCGAGCTGTTCACAAAGATCAGCGACGCGCTCAGCGGCAAAAACATTCTCGTGCTTTCCGCAAGAGAAGAAAACTACAAGACGGTCGGTGCTTCCGCCGTTCTCGCTTACGGTCAGAAAGTCGGCGCCGAATCCGCGGTCGACATCAACCTTGCGAAACAGCTGAACACGATCATCACCCAGCTCGGTGTTCCGGCGCAGTCGATCGTGATGCAGGCCGGCTCCGCGGCGGCAGGCTACGGCTATGAATACGTCGCTTCCACGCTGGACCGCATCAAAAACGCGGCTTTCGTAGCCAGCGATAATATGCTTCAGATGCCGATCATGACCCCGATCTCTTCCGAGACATGGGGTGTCAAGGAATCGATCCTTCCGGAATCTGAACAGCCGGAATGGGGTGATCCGGAAGAACGTGGTATCGAAATGGAAATCGCAACAGCAACGGCTTGCCTCGCATGCGGATCGGATGCCGTCATCATGAGACATCCGGCATCGATCAAAGCGGTTTCTGATATGATTGAAGCACTTGCGTAAGGAGGTCGTAGAAAATGGCTGTAAAAGGATTGGATATTTTCAAATTATCCCCGAAGAAAAACTGTAAGGAATGCGGCTCTCCGACCTGTATGGCATTCTGCATGAAGGTCGCGCAGGGCGCGGTTCCGATCACCAACTGCCCGTATATGTCCGATCAGGCGATCGCGCTTCTGTCGGAAGCGACGGCTCCGCCCATGAAGACGATCGAAGTCGGCGGACACAAGCTCGGCGGCGAAACGGTCATGTACCGTCACGAAAAGACTCTCGTTTCCCCGACCCGTTACGCGGTGGAACTTGCCACCGATATGGATGACGCGGCTCTTGAAGCTTCCCTGCAGGGAATCAAGGCTGTCGATTACGAGCGTATCGGCGAGCGTGAGTATGTGGAATATGTTTTCATCGCTGACAAAGGCGCAGGCGCCGACAAGGCGGCTGACCTCGTCAAAAAAGTCCAGGAGAGCGGTCGCGGCGCGATCGTCGAGACGAAAGACGCCGATGTCATCAATGCTGTTCTCGCGGTTTCCACCGACGTCATCATCGACGGCGCGGATGCTTCCAACTGGGAAGAGCTCAACGGCCTTGTCAAGGACAAAGCGATCCTCGGCGTGAAAGCCGCTACCCCGGAAGAGTTCTATGATATTGCCGAGAAGCTTGAGAAAGCCGGCAACAAGAAGCTCATCTTCGACGTAACCGCCGATTCCATCAAGCAGACTTTCGCAAATGCCGTTACGGTCCGCCGTGCAGCGCTTGTCGAAGAAGTCAAAGTCCTCGGCTATCCGTCGATTGTCAACCTGACCAGGATCGCCGGCGGCGATATGCACATGCAGACCGCTCTGGCCGCTCTGTTCACAATCAAATACGGCTCCATCGTCGTCATGGACAAGATGACCTACGCCGAAGCGCTGACTCTGTACGGCCTCCGTCAGAACATCTTCACGGATCCGCAGAAGCCGATGCGCGTGGAAGAGGGAATTTACCCGCTCAACGGCGCCGGCCCGGACGACCCGTGCATGATGACCGTCGACTTCGCGCTGACCTACTTCCTGGTCTCCGGCGAG
>DBVZ01000101.1:77131-77253 GCA_002308255.1 Lachnospiraceae bacterium UBA1251
GCAGGAAAATTCTCCTCCAGCACGGTTAAGAAGACATTTGACAAACTTGAGATCGAAAGCAAGATCAACAACCGCACCCTGATCCTTCCGGGCAAAGTCGCCGTCATGAAGGGCGAGATCCA
>DBVZ01000033.1:0-9612 GCA_002308255.1 Lachnospiraceae bacterium UBA1251
CCATGTTGTATACGCCGTCGCAGCAGAAGAACGCGTAATCTATCTCCTTCTCAGCGAGGGCCGGCATCTGCTCTGTCTTTGATGTGTCCCCGCTCACATATACCTTAATTCCATCGGACAGGGTTATTACATATCCTACACACTTTGTAACATCGTGGTTCTTGTTGTAACCCGCTTCAACTGCTTCAACCTCAGCGTATCCCAGGTCAAAGTTCTGATGTCTGCCGCCTTCCAGAGCTTCCTTCCAGGTGATGACCTCACAGTCGGGGTTGCGGTTTTCGATCTTATCAAGAACTGTGTGATCGTAATGGTCATGGGTGACCAGTATGAGATCAGCCGCCGGTTCATATCCTTCGCCGGCAAATGGGTCAATATAGATCACCTTATCCTCAGGCGTGGTTATTCTTATGCTCGCGTGCCCCATGTAGAGAAGCTTTGCCTGCTTCGTTTCCATCTCATCCTCCTGTTCTGTCTGCTTCGTCTGTTCTTCCTGACTGCCGGAAGAATTTCCGCAGGCAGTAAACATGGCTGCCATGCAAATTGTGATAATAATAAATACCACTCTCTTCATAATCCCTGCTTTCATGACTGTTTAATACTCCTTTGCTTCTTCCCGTCCGTCGAGAACGCGCAGCACTCCCAGGGCAAGAGCCCCCATTTCATCCTCTCCCGGATAGACCGTAACCGGCGCGATCCAGCCGCATCTTCTGCGGATTCCTTCCGCGATATCGTCAAACCGCATGAGGCCTCCGGTCAAAAGAATCCCGTCCACCTTCCCGCAAAGAACGCAGCTCATTTCCCCGATCATTTTGCAGACCTGATAGATCAGTGTATTCCATACCAGAGATGCCTTCCGGTCTCCTTTTTCCACAAGATCATGGATCGTATCGGAATTCGATGTCCCGAAGAGACTCACAAATCCTCCGGCGCGGGAACACATGAGACGGACCTCTTCCACGGAGTGCTCGTCGATATAATCGAGCAGCGCGAGCACCGGGACACTCCCGATCCTGGTAGGTGTAAACGCGCCTTCTCCGTCCGCCCCCATATTTCCGTCGACCATCTTTCCGTGGTCGTGGGCACTTACCGTGATGCCGCCGTCAATATGGCCCACGATAAAATTGCAGTCTTCATAGCGTCTGCCCAAAGACTTCGCATGCGCCTCCGCCACCGCTTTCTGATTGAGAACATGCGAATGGGAGACACGGTATACGCCCCGGATTCCGGTCAGCCTTGCGTATTCCCCGTATTCATCCACGTTCGTTGGATTCATGGTGTACGCTTTCTTCCCGAATTCACAGGCAAATTTCCACGCCAGCATCACGCCGAGTTTCGCCGGATGCTCACTGCCGCCGACTGCGGCGACGGTGTCGTCATACAGTTTCTGATCGATTACCGTCACGCCTCCGGGCTGTGTGCAGGCGCTTCCGCCTCTGCCGACAAATGCGTCGATCTGAGCCGGATCGACCTTTTCCTCCCGGAGCATATCGAGGATCACCTGATAACGGAACGGGATCTGGTCATTGACATGAGGAAACTGAAGAAGGACCGGCGCGTCATGAAACAGGCTTTTCTCGAAAAGAGAAGTCTCATTTTCAAAAAGGCTGACTTTCGTGGATGTAGAGCCCGGATTGATGATCAGCAGCCGGAAAATCTGTTCTGTCTGTGCCATTTCTGTTTTCCTCCGAAGATAGATCTGTTTTAGAGAACACGGAAAATTAAATAAATACAAAACAAAAAACCGGAATTCCTTTCGCAAAGAATCCCGGTTTGTGATGCGGAAGACGGGACTTGAACCCGTACGCTTGCAATAAGCACTAGATCCTTAGTCTAGCTCGTCTGCCAGTTCCGACACTTCCGCATGCCGTCAACAAATCGTATTATACGTTTCCGCATCCTCTTTGTCAACAACGAATTTTTCACTTTTTTTAATCTCTGCCGGCTCAGAACAGCTTCATGATATCGTTATACAGAACGACGACCATAAGAAACATGAGAAGTGCCATCCCGACAAAACTGATGACATTCTCCACTTTCTGGCTGACTTTATGACCGATCACGATCTCCACGGCGATCAGAAGAAGTCTTCCTCCGTCGAGGCCGGGGAACGGCAGCAGATTCATAACGCCGACATTCGCGGACAGGAGGATAAGAAGATTCAGCATCGTCATTACGACGATCAGCGTGCCTTCTTTCTGTACGTCGTCATAGGTATCGGAGATCACATTTACGACGCCGACGGGACCGGACAGATCTTCGACGCCGGCGCGGCCGGTCGCCAGCATTTTCAGAGAAGAAAAGACCGTGCGGATCCAGAAGCGGATCTCCGCAAACGCGTATCCGAGCGTCTCAACGGGACCGGTCTTCTCTCTCGCCGTATAACAGGCAAAGCCGGGGTCGGAATAAGGAAGGAGTTTCGGCACAAGACGGGCTTCATAGTCTCTGCCGTTCCGGTGCAGCGTAAGAACGATCTCCCTGTCGGAAGGAGGGTTCTCTTCCATATAAGCATGCAGCTCCGCCCCGGTCGTGATCGGCGTTCCGTTGACAGCGGTAATTACGTCGCCGGCTTTCATCCCGGCTTCCTCCGCGGGAGAACCTTCCTGCACAGCGCTCAGAACGGCCTCCTCATCGTCGGCATAATACGAGATTCCCATCATCACACGGTACTGCGTGATGACCGGAAAGCTCTCCGTCATTTTCTGCCCGTCACGGACAAACGTCACTTTGAGGAGATCGCCTTCTTTAAGCGTGCGGTAGGTAAAATAGCCGTCCACATCCCTGCCGGTCGCCATGGACTTTCCGTTTACGGAGCGGATCAGATCTCCCTCCCGAAGCGGGATCTCTTCCGACACATTTGTCACTTTCGCGGGGTCCGCTCCCATCACGCCGATCAGAACGATCGCAGCGAGAAAAGCAAGCATGAAATTGAAGAACGGCCCCGCAAATATGATTGCCGCTCTCCTCCCCCATGATTTGGCATTGAAAGAATCCTCGTCAGCCTGTTTTCCTTCCTCTTCCTCTCCGAGCATGCCTTTCATCTGGCAGGAGCCTCCGAAGGGAAGGACCTTCCAGGAATATCTCGTGCCGTTTTTTACCGCTGAAACGATCCTCGGACCGAACCCGAACGAAAATTCCTCCACCGCGACGCCGTTCAGCTTGGCTACGATAAAGTGGCCGAACTCATGGTAGAGAATGATGATACTGAAAATAATAAACGCTATAAGCCATTTCATTTACTGCATTTCCTCCCGGAAAAACACGTTCTGTCCCGCTTGTTACTTTGAGAGCAGGATCAGAGACAGGAAATAGATCACCGGCGCGGTGAAAAGGATACTGTCAAAACGGTCCAGCACACCGCCGTGCCCGGGGATCAGTTTTCCGTAATCTTTAATATTCCGGTTCCTTTTGATCGCCGAAGCCGCCAGATCTCCGACCATGGAGAGCAGCGCTCCGAAGAAGCAGATGACGCCGTATTCAAGAACAGGCTGGTGCATGATGCGCGCATAGATCACACCGAGCAGGACGGCACCGACGACGCCGCCGACACCGCCTTCCACTGATTTTTTAGGACTCAGGACAGGTGCCATCTTATGCTTTCCGATCAGCATGCCGACGCTGTAGGCACAGGTATCCGCTCCCCATGCGGACAGGAAGATCAGCCAGACGGTGATATGACCGTTCGGAGTGATGCGCGTAAGATAAATGCATGACAGCATCACGGGTACATAAACAAAACCGAAAAGGGCTGTCATCACCTGATCCGCCCGATAGCGGGGATAAGTGAGAACATAGACGGTCATCACGGCAATCAGTACCCCTGCTGTAAACAGCATATGGTACCGTTCCGCCGGCAGCGCCAGTACCACATACCACAGAAATGCCGCTGCCGTGCCCGTAAGAGGCAGCGGGTCTTTTCCTGCGATCCCGCACGCCCTGTACAGTTCCCATATTCCGATCACGGACAGTGCCATCATCGTCGCGCAAAGAACATAGCCGCCTGCCCGGATGGTGAGGATGGCCGCGATCACGAGAATGATCCCGCTGATCAATCTGGTCTTGAACATTTTCGGATGCTCCTTTTTCTCATTCAAAATCCTGTATGAAACCTGCCTTCGGAATCCCCCCGGAGGTCTTGACTTGCCCGTTTTTTCAGTTTAAGATAACTTATAGAAACAAAACATCTGTTCCCGTAACTGTTCACGCCGCATGCCGTCTTTTTTAAGGCGGGCGGTCCGGAGTTTTTCAAAAAGGGAGGGCCTCTGCCTTGAAAACAATTCAGGTTTCTCTTAATTCCATCGACAAAGTAAAGAATTTCGTCAATGACCTTAACCGCTTCAACTGCGATTTCGATCTCGTCTCCGGGCGCTATGTCATTGATGCGAAATCTATCCTCGGGATCTTTTCCCTCGACCTCTCAAGTCCGATCGAACTCATGATCCACTCCGACGGAGATCAGCTTGAAGAAGTCCTTCAGGTCCTCTCCAAATACGAGATCTGATCATCCCGAATACAACTGCTTTGTATACCGTAAGCGCGGCTTTCAGTCCGCGCTTATTTTTATGAGTTCCGCCGTTTCGATCGCCTCGTTTACGAGGGCGTCGATCTTCTCTTCCAGTTTTTTCTCGGATCTCCGGATAATCCCTACATTCGGCTTCGTCACCGGATGCTTCGCGACGAAGATCGTGCAGCAGTCCTCGAACGGAAGAATGGACGTCTCAAAAGTCCCGATCTTTTTCGACAGATCGATAATATCATTTTTGTCAAATCCGATCAGCGGACGGTAGACCGGCAGCGTACACACATCGTTGGTCGCCATAAGGCTCTGCATCGTCTGGGAAGCAACCTGCCCGATGCTCTCGCCGGTAACAAGTCCGAGGTCCTCGTTCTCCCTTGCGAAATGCTCCGCGATGCGCATCATATACCTTCTCATTATGATAGTCAGCTCGTCATGCGGACACTGGTCGTAGATGTACAGCTGGATATCCGTGAAATTGACGACGCGCAGCCAGATCGGTCCCGTATAACGGGAGACGATCCTGGCAAGATCGACCACTTTCTGTTTTGCCCTCTCACTTGTATAGGGCGGAGCATGAAAATACACGGCATCCAGAACGACGCCTCTTTTTCCGATCATCCATCCGGCGACCGGGGAATCGATCCCGCCGGACAGAAGGAGCATGGCTTTGCCGTTCGTTCCCACCGGCATGCCTCCGGGTCCCGGGATCACTTTCGAATAGATATAGACCTCGCCCCGGATCTCCACGTCAAGCATAAGTTCCGGATGATGAACATCCACTTTTGCTTCCGGAAAATGTTCCAGGATCGCTTCTCCTAAATAGGCATCGGTCTCCATCGAGGACATCGGAAATGTTTTTTCGATCCTTTTGGCGTGCACTTTAAACGTCCCGGAGAATCCCGGATGTTCCGCATCCATGTACGCGAGAATGTCTTCCCGGAGCTGCTGCGGATCCGTTCTCTCCCGGATCTCAACCGGACAGATCCCGACGATGCCGAAGATGTGCTGCAGCGCGTCGACGGCCGCCTCCGCATCATAGCCCTCCGGGCAGCTGACGTAGATCCTTCCCCGTTCTTTCCGCACCGTATACCCCTCTCCGACACGGGCGAGTGTCTGTCTCACGGAACGCGCAAGCGCGTCTTCGAAGAGATTGCGGTTCTTCCCTTTAATACCGATCTCACCGTATTTGATCAAAAATGAATGTACCATATAAATCTGTTCTCCAAAAAATAAGAATTGTTTGCCGTTTCAGCGCGCGCGGTATTTCCGCAGCATCGGCAGCAGGTTCTCCAGCGCGTCAAGAAGCGCATCGATCTCTTCCTTCGTATTGCTCTCACAAAACGAAAAGCGGATCATCGAATCCAGTTCCGAAACCGGGCACTTCATCGCTGTCAGTGTCGGACTTTTCGTTCTCTTGTGAGACGAACACGCGCTTCCGGCGGAAACAAAGATTCCCCTGTCCTCAAGCGCGTGCAGCAGGACTTCCGATCCCACCCCCATGAAGGAAGCATTGACAATGTGAGGTGCACCCGCTTCTCCTTCCGGACCGTGCAGAACGACGCCGTCCGTTTTTTTCAGCTGCTGCCTCAGATAAGCAGATAATTCATAGAGGTGTTTTCTGTTTTCCGCAAGATGCGCATAGACGATCTCAGCAGCTTTGCCGATCCCGGCGATCCCCGGTACATTGTCCGTCCCGGAGCGCATCCCGTCCTGTTGTCCTCCTCCATGAATAAAAGGAAGGATCCTTACCGATTCCTTCTTATAAAGAAAACCGATCCCTTTCGGTCCGTGGATCTTGTGACCGCTCGCCGAAAGCAGGTCGATGCCGTCTCTTCCGACATGGATATCATATTTCCCGTACGCCTGTACCGCATCCATATGAAAGACGGCGCCGGGGCATTTCCTGTTAATGAGAGCGCGGATCCTTGCCGGATCGTTGACCGAACCCACTTCGTTGTTGACGTACATGACGGAGACCAGAACGGTATCCGGCGTGAGCGCTGCTTCCAGCATGTCCGGATCGACGGTGCCTTTCCAGTCAACTCCGACTCTCGTCACGCGGAACCCCTGTTCTTCGAGATATTTCATTGTCTCCGATACGGAAGGATGTTCCACTGCGGAAGTGACGATGTGCATGCCGTTTCTTTTCATCGCCATGGCTGCTCCGATCAGTGCCCAGTTGTTCGACTCTGTCCCGCCGGATGTAAAAAAGATCTCTTTCTCTTTCGCATGCAGCGTCTTCGCGATCGCGCGCCGCGCGTCTTTCATGTATTGTTCCGCCTCGACGCCGGCCATATGCATGGAGGACGGATTTCCGTAATCCTCCGTCAGGGTACGGAGCATGATCTCTCTCACTTCCGGATATACGGCTGTCGTAGCGCTGTTGTCAAAGTATATACGATTCATATCTAAACCTGTCTGATCATCATGAAAAGGACCTGTTTGCAAGGCCTGTCAAATCATGCTATGTTTAAGGAAAGATGCTGTCCGGGTCTCTTTTTCCCGAAAAAGCCTCCGGCAGCCCCGGCAACATATTATAGCACATCGCTTCAGGGATTGGATGGTGTTTTTATATGAATTACCGCATGGAGATCGCGTATGACGGAACCCGTTACAACGGATGGCAGAAACTTGGCGATTCTTCCAACACGATCCAGGAGAAGATCGAGAAAGTCCTCTCTTCTCTTGCCGGCGAACAGGTGGACGTCCACGGAGCGGGACGGACGGACGCCGGTGTACATGCCGCCGCACAGACGGCGCAGTTCCGTATGCCCGGGGAACTGGACCGTACCGTTTCCGCAGAAATGATCCGCTCCTATCTGAACCGGTATCTCCCGGATGACATCGGCATTCTGTCCGTGGAACAAACGGATCCCCGCTTTCACAGCCGTTATCACGCAAAAGGCAAGATTTATACTTACCGCCTGACGCTTGATCTTTCCAGGCACGTTTTTGACCGCCGTTATATCACAAGACTCGATCCGGATGTTTCTCTCGATATCGAAGCTATGCGCTCCGCCGCGTCCGATCTCGTCGGCACACATGATTTCAGAAGTTTCTGCGGCAATTCTCATTTCAAGAAATCCACCGTAAGAACACTGTATTCGGTCGAGGTTCTCTCCGACGGCCCCGATCTCACGATCATTTACCGCGGAGACGGTTTTTTGCAGTATATGGTCCGCATCATGACGGGAACACTGCTCGAGATCGGTCTCGGTGAAAGGCCTTCCGACTGCATTTCCGCCATTCTGGATGCAAAAAACCGGCGTGCAGCCGGGAAAACCGCACCGCCGGAAGGGCTTACGCTTACTAAGGTCATTTACTGATCCGTCACAGGAGCTTATAATCTCCTTCGCTGATCCATCCTTTCTTTCTCATCAGTTCCGCCGTGAGCCATGACAGAAGGGCCGGCAGGACAATGCAGATCAATGCCAGACCGATCCAGTCCCCGATACCCGGAGCGATCGCCGCAAGTCCCTGCGCCGCTGCCGCTTCACTCGGAGAGAACCATCCCGTGATCACACCGATCGGTCCCACGAATCCGCAGGTCCCCATTCCCGCGGAAACCGGAGCCCCGTTCATCTGTAATTTGAATACGCAGGTCGCAAGCGGGCCTGTGATCGCCGACGCCACTACCGGCGGCAGCCAGAGCCGGGGGTTTTTGAACAGATTGGGGACAAGAAGCATGGAAGTCCCGATCCCGATGGACGCCAGTCCGCCGGCTTTATTTTCTTTATAGGAAGCAAACGCGAACCCGACCATATGAGCGCAGCAGCCCGCGACCGCGGCGCCGCCGGCAAGACCGACAAGACCGAGTGCCGCACAGATTGCCGCCGAACTGATCGGAAGCGTCAGTATGATTCCCATCAGCACCGAAATCAGGACGCCCATGACAAACGGCTGCTGATTAGTTGCCCACATGATCAGCGACCCGAGCGCCGTAGCAATGCTTCCGATCGGCGGAGCCAGAATCTTCGCAAACAGAACGCCGCACAGGATCGTCACCGCAGGCGTCACGATTATATCGACCGGTGTCCGCTTGGAGACAAGTTTGCCGCAGAAGATCGCGAGCAGACTGATCACATACACCGCAAGCGGTCCGCCGCCGCCCGCAAGGGAATTGGCACACAGGCCGACTGCCGCGAGCGCGTACATGATATACGGGGGACAGTACATCGAATAACCGATCGCGAGCGCCATCGCAGCACCCTGTACCTGTGTGGCATACCCGGCGCTTTCAACAAGGAATGCCCCAAAAGGTCCCGGGATATAAGTGCCGACCGTCTTGATGATCGTTCCGATGAGAAGCGAAGCGAAAAGGCCGTGCGCCATTCCTCCGAGTCCCTTGATAAAGATCCTGTCGACCGTAAGTTCAATATTCTGCTGTTTAAAATAGGATTCTTTTCTTTTATCTGCCATTTACGGGCCCCTTTACAAATAACGGAAATCTGTCCGGCTCAAAAGTGGAACGGACATCGATATTTTCATGAATTATATCTCACCCTGACAGATGCCGCAATCTCCAAATTTGAGTTCTTTCTTCTTTATTATATTTTTTTTGTATGGAAAACGATAGCAATAATGTATAAACATGCAGAATTTTTTTATTGCCCAGCCAAAAAGCTAAAGTTATAATGTTTTCCATAGAAATTTTGCACAGGATTGCAAAACAGAACGGAGGTTTAACTTATGGATTATGTAGATCAGGTTCTTGCTCAGCTTAAAGAAAAAAACGCGAGTGAGCCGGAGTTCATTCAGGCCGCTACAGAAGTACTGAACACTCTTCGTCCGGTCGTTGCACAGCACCCGGAATATCAGAAAGCCAAACTCCTCGAACGTATGATCGAACCCGAACGGATCATTACTTTCCGTGTCCCGTGGATCGATGACAAGGGTGAGGTTCAGGTCAACCGCGGTTTCCGAGTCCAGTTCAACAGCGCCATCGGCCCGTACAAGGGCGGTCTCCGCTTCCATCCCACCGTTAATCAGGGCATTCTGAAGTTCCTCGGTTTTGAGCAGATCTTCAAAAACTCCCTGACCGGTCTGCCCATCGGCGGCGGCAAGGGCGGCTCCGATTTTGACCCCCACGGCAAGTC
>DBVZ01000033.1:9623-20949 GCA_002308255.1 Lachnospiraceae bacterium UBA1251
TGCCAGAGCTTCATGACGGAACTTTTCAAATATATCGGTGCGGATGAGGACGTCCCGGCAGGCGATATCGGCGTCGGCGGACGTGAGATCGGTTTCCTTTACGGCCAGTATAAGAGACTGACCGGTCTTTACGAAGGCGTTCTGACAGGCAAAGGCCTGACCTACGGCGGATCTCTTACCCGTACGGAAGCGACCGGCTTCGGTCTTGTCTACATAACGAATGAAGCGCTGAAGGCTCACGGCAAGAGCTTCGAGGGCAAGCGCGTCGTCATCTCCGGTTCCGGCAACGTTGCCATTTACGCTGCCGAAAAAGCGACCTCCCTCGGTGCGACTGTCGTCGCTATGTGCGACTCCAACGGATATATTTATGACGCAAACGGAGTCAATCTTCCGGTCATCCACGACATCAAGGAAGTCAGACGCGCCCGGATCAAAGAGTATATCGATGCCGTTCCGTCCGCAGAGTACCACGAAGGCTGCAGCGGCATCTGGACGATCCCGTGCGATATCGCCCTTCCGTGCGCTACGCAGAACGAGATCAACGAAGACTCCGCGAAGAAGCTGATCGAGAACGGCTGCTGGCTCCTTGCGGAAGGCGCCAATATGCCTTCTACGCTGGAAGCGCAGGAAGTCTATAAAAAAGCCGGCATCATCTTCCTTCCGGCCAAGGCGGCCAATGCCGGCGGCGTCGGTGTTTCCGCTCTGGAAATGAGCCAGAACTCGCTCCGCCTGTCCTGGACTTTCGAAGAAGTCGACGAGAGACTGCAGGGCATCATGAAGAGCATCTTCGCCAATATCTCCGCGGCTGCGAAAGAATACGGCGAAAATGAAGACGACTATGTCACCGGCGCCAATGTGGCGGGCTTCCTGAAAGTCGCCACCGCCATGATGGCTCAGGGAATCGTATGATCCTGCTTTAAATATTTCCGCGCCCGCTGCTTCGGTACAAAGCAGGGACGTAAAAAATGCCATTCTTCACTGCTGTGGAGGATGGCATTTTTCGTGCGTCTTAAAATATGGTTTTATGAAAAAGCTGTTTTCTAAAACACAAAGTTTCCGTTTCTGAACACGGGGATGACCGTTCCGTCCTTCCGGATCCCGTCGATATTCATCTCTTTTGTCCCGATCATGAAGTCTTCGTGCTGCATGGAATCATTGGCACCGTGCTGCGCAAGCTCCTCTTCCGTCATATCGCATCCCCCGGCGAGATTTTCCGGATAGGGACGGCCCAGGGCCAGATGGCAGGCCGCATTTTCATCATACAGCGTGTTAAAGAACAGGATCCCGGATCGGGAGACGGGGGAGTCATACGGTACGAGCGCCACCTCGCCGAGATAAGAGGATCCCTCATCAAAGGACAGCAGCTGCTCCAGCGCTTCTTTTTCTTTTTTTGCGTCGAATTCCACAACTTTCCCTTTTTCAAAGCGCAGCCAGAAATCTTCGATGAGCTTTCCGTGATAATCAAGAGGCTTCGAAGCGTATACGATCCCGTCGGTTCCCGTCTTCAGCGGCATACAGAAGCACTCCTCCGTCGGCATATTCGGGTCGAAAAAGACCCCGGCCGGTGTATAACAGCCTCCGCCTGCCCAGATATGGTCTTCGATCAGTCCGACATAGAGATCTGTACCGAGCTCACTCGTAAAATGCAGTTTTTCAAAGCGGTATTCGTTGAGCTTTTTTGCGTGCTCGATCAGTTCTTCATCGTGCCGTGTCCATTCGGCGATCGGATCGTTGTCCTCCGTCACCCTGGTCACCGCGAAAATGGCATCTCCGAGTTTTTCATAAGCTTCCTCGTCGTCAAGATCCGGGAATACTGCCTTTGCCCACTCATAAGAAGGAATCCCGAAGACACACCACTGTCCCTCATTGTTCATCGTATAGGCAGCCAGATCTTTCATCTTTGAATAATAAGCCAGATTGGCGATCTTCATCTTCTCACTGTCCACATCCGCCATCGCGCCCGGTTTTTCCGAAGTGATCGAGATATAGCAGGCCCCTTCGTCATGCTGCGATTTCGTCCTGTCATATTTCCACTGGGGAACTTCCGCCAGAACTTCCGCCGTCTGATACTCATAAGCCATTTTCGTCAGATCCGGATCGCCCCACTCCACGCTGACATATTTCGCTCCGGCTTCATAAGCGCATTTTACGACCTTTTTTACAAAAGCCGCGTCATGAATATCCGCCTTAACGATGACCGGCTGGCCGTTCTGGACATTGACGCCTTTTCTGACGACAAGCTCCGCCAGTTTGTCATACATATTTTCCGATACCATCTGAATTTCTCCTCATTCTTCTTTTTCTTTGCGTATGATGCTGATGTAACGGTACATACTTGCCTGCGAAACGCCGATGCGCTCCGCGATTTCGGGAATCGTTCCCTTTACCGAAAAAATGCCTTTGTCGTAGAGTTCCCGAATAACAGTCAGCTTCTCGTCATAGGTGAGTCCCGACTCGTTCCTGCCTGTTCCGGGGGTCTCATGCAGCACATCCTCGATCATATTCGTGACGTCGCTGTACAGTCTCTCCTGGTTTTCGTTCCGAATCTGACTTACATTGATATTTTCTGATGCGTAATTGTCCGGATGGCAAAGACGGAACACACGGTCTGCCAGTTCCTTATACCGGCTGTCGTCAAAATTGATGCAGAGAAGGCCGCTCAGTGAAGCGTCATTCTCCTTAATAAAATAGGTAGAGCTTCTTACGATCTTCCCGTTGTCTGCCTGTCCCTGATAATTCAGGATCCAGTTCCGGTGAAGGTACTGTCTCTCCGAAATGATCTTCATTGCGGTATCGCTGAGCGGCGATCCTTTTTTCCTTCCGCTGATCTGCCCGTTCCGGATCTCGAGAACGGAATTGAGATCCGTCAGAACGATCTCATAATCAGGCCCGAGAAGGCCTGACAGAAAATCCATGAGACCGGAATAGTATCTGATATCTTTTTCCTGCATTGCTCTCACTCCCTCATTCAAGAGGCTGTTTTGCCTTATGACAGCGTCAAAATGAGAAATAATTCTCACTTTAGTCGTCAACATTATAATATGCTTTTATTTTCATAAAGTACATATATTAAAACTAACTAAAATCATGTCTTTTCTTTTGGCACTTTGTCTATTGATAATAATTTATTATTATGGTATTTTTTTATTAGATTATGTTCATAAGGAGGTGAATCTCATGAAAACAGTCATCAGCACCGAGAAAGCCCCTGCTGCGATCGGCCCGTATTCACAGGGCGTTTGCGGAGGCGGCATCGTCATTACATCCGGCCAGCTTCCGATCGATCCGGCAACCGGCGCGTTCCCGGAGACCATCGAAGAACAGACCCGCCAGTCTCTGACAAACTGCAAGGCAGTCCTTGAGGCAGCCGGTCTTACAATGGCAGATGCAATTAAAACTACCGTATTTCTCAGCGATATGAATAACTTTGCTGCGATGAACGGGGTCTACGCCGAATTCTTCCCGGAAGGAGCTTATCCCGCCCGTTCCGCCGTTGAAGTAGCACGTCTTCCCAAGGACGCGCTGGTAGAAATCGAAGTGATCGCGGCTAAATAACGCCGCCGGTCCGAATGTAAAAAAAGCAGGAGATACCGTCCGCCAGGCTATAGTCCGACCGGGGTACCCAAAATACAATTAACGGCGCAGCCAAGCGCCCAAAAATGGAGGTTAACACCATGGCTAAAGAGTATCCCCTTAATGTACCTACACCGCGTCATTTTTCATTTGCAGTACGTGATCTTCCCGAGGTAACGGTAGAGCAGCGTGAGCGCGTCCTGAAAGCAACTCATTACAACGAGTTCGCATTTCCGGCAGGCATGCTTACAGTAGATATGCTCTCCGATTCCGGCACGACCGCCATGACGAACCAGCAGTGGGCCGCCCTGTTCCTGGGCGACGAGGCTTATGGCCGCAACACCGGCTATTATGTCCTTCTGGATACGTTCCGCGACATCTTCGAACGCGGCGGCGAGAAGAACTGGAAGAAGATCATCGATCTCGTCCGCACCGACTGCCGTGACGTTGAGAAGATGATGGACGAAGTCTATCTCTGCGAATATGAGGGCGGCCTTTTCAACGGCGGCGCAGCGCAGATGGAACGTCCGAACACCTTCATCATCCAGCAGGGACGTGCCGCTGAGTCGGTCCTCATGGAGATCGTCAAGAACATCCTTGCCAAACGTCATCCGGGCAAAGTGTTCACGATCCCGTCGAACGGCCACTTCGACACCACCGAGGGCAACATCAAGCAGATGGGCTCCGTACCGCGCAACCTTTACAATAAGGAACTCCTTTATGAAGTACCGGAAGGCGGCCGCTATGAGAAGAACCCGTTCAAGGGCAACATGGATCTTGACAAACTGCAGCAGCTCATTACTGCAGTAGGTCCGGAAAATGTTCCGCTGATCTTCACCTGCATCACCAACAACCCGGTCTGCGGCCAGGCCGTTTCCATGGCCAACCTGCGTGAAGTCAGCAAGATCGCTCACAGCTACAACATCCCGTACATTCTCGATGCTGCACGCTGGGCTGAAAATGCGTACTTCATCAAGATGAACGAAGAAGGTTATGCCGACAAGTCCATCGCCGAGATCGCTACCGAGATGTTCTCTTACTGCGACGGCTTCACAATGTCCGCTAAGAAAGACGGCCACGCCAACATGGGCGGTATGCTTGCTTTCCGTGACAGAGGCCTCTTCTGGAAGAACTTCTCCGACTTCAACGAAGACGGCAGCATCAAGACCGATGTAGGCGTTCTTCTGAAAGTTAAGCAGATCTCCTGCTACGGCAATGACTCCTACGGCGGAATGTCCGGCCGTGACATCATGGCCCTCGCTGTCGGTCTCTATGAGAGCTGCGATTTCAACTACCTCAACGAGCGTGTCTCCCAGTGCAATTACCTGGCGGAAGGCTTCTACGATGCGGGCGTCAAGGGCGTCGTTCTTCCGGCTGGCGGACATGCGGTCTATATCAACATGGACGAGTTCTTCGACGGCAAGCGCGGACATGACACCTTCGCGGGCGAAGGCTTCTCGCTGGAGCTGATCCGCCGCTACGGCATCCGTGTCAGTGAGCTGGGTGACTATTCCATGGAATATGACCTCAAGACTCCGGAACAGCAGGCTGAAGTCGCGAACGTTGTACGTTTCGCGATCGACCGCAGCCGCCTGACAAAGGAGCACCTTGACTATGTTATCGCTGCTGTTAAAGAGCTTTACGAAGACAGGGAGAACATCCCGAACATGCGTATCGTCTGGGGACACAACCTGCCCATGAGACACTTCCACGCTTTCCTTGAGCCGTACGCGAACGAGTAATAAAAGGAACTGCCGGGGGCGGTATTTCCGAACCGCCTCCGTTTAGTTTATTATCTGTCTATGTTTCAATAAGGAGGAATAGTAAATGGAAAACACACGCGACGGCTTTAAGAGCAAATGGGGCTTTATTTTAGCCTGTATCGGCTCTGCGGTAGGTATGGGAAACATCTGGCGTTTCCCGATCATGGTCTCGACATACGGCGGCCTTACCTTCCTGATCCCTTACTTCATCTTCGTCGTACTTGTCAGCGCTTCCGGCATCATGGAAGAGTTCTCGCTCGGACGCTGGGCGCAGGCCGGTCCGGTCGGTGCCTTCGGTAAATGTACGGAAGAGCGCACCGGCAGCAAAAGCATCGGATCCGCGATCGGTGTCATTCCGATCCTCGGCTCCATGATGCTGGCAATTGGTTATACAGTCGTCATGGGCTGGATCTTCAAATACTGCTTCATGGGTATAACCGGCGGTCTCTTCAAACTCGGCACGGATATGGGCAACATCGGCGGAACATTCGGCGCTACGGCTCCTGAAGCGGCAACGCTCGGTGAAGCCATCAGCATGATGTTCTCCAACGGCATTTTCGGCATCGGCAACGGTGTGTGGCAGATCATCGGCCTCGTTGTCGCCCTTGTCATCATGGCGATGGGCGTCTCCGGCGGTATTGAAAAAGCAAATAAGATCATGATGCCCGCTCTGTTCGGTCTGTTCGTGATCCTCGGCATTTACATTGCCACTCTTCCGGGATCCGGTGTTGGATATAAGTACATTTTCACACTGCAGCCCGGCGGCCTCGCAAATCCGAAAGTCTGGATCTACGCTTTCGGTCAGGCTTTCTTCTCCCTGTCTCTCGGCGGCAACGGTTCCGTTATTTACGGTTCCTATCTGTCGAAGAAGGAGAATGTTCCGGCAGCAGCGGTCCGCGTCGGTTTCTTTGACACGCTGGCAGCCCTTCTCGCGGCATTTGTTATCCTTCCCGCGATGGCAGCAGGCGGCGTAGAGCCTTCTTCCGGCGGCCCGGGACTTATGTTCGTCTATCTCGTCAACGTACTGAACGGCATGAGAGGCGGAAGGATCGTCGGTATGATCTTCTTCATCTGCGTCCTTTTCGCAGGCCTCAGCTCCATCGTCAACCTGTATGAAGCTCCGGTCGCGTTCATGCAGGAAAAATTCAAATTCAAACGTGTCGGCGCGGTTGCCACGATCGGCGTGATCGGATGTATCGTTTCTGTTCTGATCCAGCCTTGGCCCAGCCAGTGGATGGACCTCGTCTCGATCTACATCGCTCCGTTCGGCGCTCTTCTTGCCGGCATCATGTTCTTCTGGGTCCTCAAGAAGGAGACAGCTCTCAAGGCAGTCAACGAAGGTGCTCCGAAGCCGATCGGCTCGTGGTTCTATCCGCTCGGCAAATACGGCTTCTGCATCCTGTCCCTGATCGCGCTCATCGCGGGCGCTGCTCTGGGCGGCATCGGTTGATCGGACCTTTCCCCGATTATAAAAAAAGAGAGCTTCGGCTCTCTTTTTACTTATATTGAGTTTTCTCCGCTGTACTGTATAATGAGTTTATCTTTTGTATTATTATTTATGACCATTCAGGATCATTATGGAATTTCGTTCTGTAAACCGATATCTTAAAGAATACACTTCCAGAGATTATGCAGGCACCGCCGCCGACGTTCCCGTCCGGCTGGACTGCTCTCTCGGCGTCAATTCCGATCTGCTCGGAAATGTTATTTTTGACCGTCTGCACGGTTTTTCTCAAAAATCCGTTCTGCACGAAGGAAGCAAAAAAACAGTGATCAATGAAGGAAATTATGCGGAGATCAAGTATTATCCGCATGATGATTCGATCATCCCTTCTCTTGTTTCCTGGTACAAACGACACGGGGTCGGGAAAGACTGGCTCACGGATGACTGTTTTCTCCTCGGAAACGGCTCCTACGGTATTCTCGAAGGGATCAATCTCATGTGCCTGACCGGGGGAAGGACCGTTCTCGGGCATGCCCCTCAGTTTACCGCCTATGTCGATCATGTTTTCTGCACCGGATCCGTTTACCGTGCGGTTCCGCTCAGAGAAGAAGAGAATTACCGGTTCTGTGCGGATGCATATCTGGAAGCGATGGATAACGGGATCGATCTCTTTATCATTGAAAATCCCAATAATCCCACCGGGCAAAGCATTCCTGTCGGGGAAATGCGCCGGATCGCCCGGAAAGCCCTCGCTTTGAACTGTCTTCTTGTCGTAGACGAAGCTTATGCGGAATACCTTCCGTATGAGGACAGCGCCCTTAATCTGATTCATGATTTCCCGAATGTGATCGTCACAAGAAGCTTTTCGAAAGGCTGGGGCATGGCGGGGCTTCGTCTCGGTTACGCAGCGGCTTCTCCGGAAACAGATATCCTGCAGCAGCTGAAGAAAGTCCTGCTTCCCTTCCAGGCAAACGCACTGGCCAGAGCACTCGCTAAAGCCGCGCTGGACAGCGATCTCGAGAATCCTTATGATCCGTTTGGTGTTCGTCAGGTCTTCGAACACAAACATCTTCTGCTCTCGGAGATCCGCAAATACAATGAAATATTCGGCAGGAAGCTTCTGGCCGCCGAAACGCATCCGGCAACTCCGATCATGATGCTTTATGTAAATGACCGGGGCAATGATTTCTGCCTGTTCCGGCACCTGCTCTCCAAAGGTCTTCTTACCGTGAACTGCGAGAGTTATGTGGGGCTCAGAAAAAATGCCGTCCGGCTGATGCTGCCGGAGGAAGAACAGATGAATCTCCTTCTGGAGATCATTCGCGAAGCCGTTCGTGATCTGCCCTGAGGCGGCAGCGATCTCAGGAGACACAAAAAGACTTCCGCTTCTCTTCGCGGAAGTCCTTTTTCTGTTTTATTCGAAGTATTTATTCTCTTTCAGGATGCGGACCACTGTCTCGTAGTTTTCCCTTCTGTGGGGAAATGCGCATTTCGTGCAGTCCTTCACCCCTTTTTCCGTAAATCGGGGCGTCCCGGGGCACTGCTTTCCGAGAAAATGAAGCGGGCAGAAACAAAACAGACAGTTGAAATTATCCGGATCCTCTCCCGCGTGGCACGGGAAATACTCACATTCCCGATGCTGGAAATAGCGGTATCTTTTTGTCGGCTTCAACGCGGTTACGGAGCACCAGTCTCCCTGGTACGTCACCTCCAGGACCTTCATTTTCGCTTTTTTCAAAGCTTCCCGGATCATCGGTTCTTTCTCCCGCAGTATACCGGAAGTAATGTAGATACCTCCGTCTTTTAAGAATTCGGGTATAAACGGCGTGAGTTCCGTCAGGATCTCCGCTATGATATTGGCCGTCACAATATCGTACCCTTCCGGACAAGCGGCTTTTACGGCATCTCGCGCGGTCTCATCGCTGATCACATTCGCGCAGACCCTTACAAAGTCTTCCTCCGGGATATGATTCTTCGTGAGATTGTCGTCGAGTGCCGGAAATGCGACAGGGTCGATATCCGTTCCGTAAACAGATCCCGCTCCGCTCCGAAGCGCTATAATACCAAGAATGCCGCTTCCCGTCCCGATGTCAAGAAGCGTCTGATCCTCTTTCTCCCCTTCTTTCTGTTCCGCCTGACGTGCTGCCAGATACTTTCTCAGCTGGCGGATGGCAAGCTGCGTCGTCTCGTGCTTGCCGGTCCCGAAAGCGGTCCCCGGATCGATATACAGAGCCATCGACGCGCCTTCATCCGGCTCGGACGGTTCCCAGGAGGGAATGATCTCGATGTCATCCACAAAGAACCTGTGAAAATACTCTTTCCACCGATTGATCCATTCCTTGTCTTCGGTCTCCGACAGAGTGACTTTCCCCTCTCCGATCCCGCAGAAAGAACGCATCTCTTCCAGATTATTCCGGATCTTCAGAAGCAGTTCGGCCTCTTCAGGCGGGATATCTCTTTCCTCCCCCGGCGCACCGGACGGTTCCCGGGAGGATTCATCCATCCCGATATAAAATGAAATTCTGGCACGTTCGTCGTTTTCCGGCATTTCCGGAACCACGTCGCCGAACATATTACCGGATTCCTCCGGCGGAACAGGAAGGTAATCCTCGATCTCAACGCCTTCGATCCCGAGTTCCGAGAGCATGGCTGTCACCGGCTCCTCGGCGCAGGCATTCGTATGGATCGTGTATTTTCTCCACTTCATTCTGTTTTTTCCCCTGATATACATTTGCCCGCGCGTTTAAACCGCGCGGGTATGTCCCGGAATCTGCTTTCCTTAAAACAGTTTTTTCTTCCTTGTCGCCTCATCGTATGCCTGCAAAGCCTTTTTCGCCTCTCTCGACAGCTTTGTCGGCACTTCCACGATCAGTGTGACATAGTGGTCTCCGCGCACGCCTTTGCTCCGCACGGACGGAACGCCCTTTCCTCTGAGACGGATCCTGGTATCGGTCTGCGTACCTGCTTTCACCTCATACTCGACATTTCCGTCGACCGTCGGAATTCGGATTGTTCCTCCGAGCGCGGCAGTCGGGAAAGAGATCTTCTGCTCCGAAAAGATATTGAGGTCTTCCCTCTCGAAGATCTCGTGTCTTGCGACACGGACCTCCACGAGCAGATCTCCCCTCGGTCCGCCGTTCCTGCCCGGCTCTCCCTTGTCCCGGATCCTTACGCTCATCCCGTTGTCAATTCCGGCCGGGATAGAGACCTTGATCTTCGTTCTCTTAGTGATATAACCGGTTCCGTGACAGTCTTTGCACTTTTCGCGGATGATCTGTCCGCTCCCGTGACAGTCGGGGCATGCCTGCTCGGTCTGCATCGTGCCGAACATCGTCTGCTGTCTCACATAGACCCGGCCGGTTCCGCTGCATTTTTTACAGGTCTCCGGGGATGTTCCCGGCTTGCATCCGTTCCCGTGGCAGGTCGCACATTCTTCTTTCAGATTCAGCTCCAGTTCCTTCTCACATCCTTTTATGGACTCATCAAAAGAAATGGATACCGTCGTCCTCACATTCGCGCCGCGCATGGGACCGTTCGTGTTCGATCTGCGGCCTCCTCCGAAGAAATCTCCGAAGCCGCCGCCGAAGAGGTCCCCGAAAATATCTCCCATACTGGAAAAATCAAATCCGCCGAAGCCGGCCCCTCCCGCGCCCTGCTCAAAAGCAGCGTGACCGAACTGGTCATACTGTCTTCTCTTCTCCGGATCGGAAAGAATGCCGTACGCCTCGGAAGCTTCCTTAAATTTTTCCGCGGCAGCCTCATCCCCCGGATTCATGTCCGGATGATACTTCTTCGCCAGCTGCCGGTATGCTTTTTTCAGCGCGGCGTCATCGGCGTTCCTGTCGACGCCGAGCACCTCGTAATAGTCTCTTTTTTCAGCCATATCGCCTGTTCAGCTCTCGCTGATCTTCCTTTCCGCGCGAACGCGTTATTACATCATCGCAGGCGCACAGGGTTTTCCCTGCGCGCCCGTAACATTCATCCTCTGCGGAGAGTCTTCTCCAACAGTTTATACCTCACGGAAATCCGCGTCGACGACATCGTCGTCATTGCCGCTGTTTCCGCCGTTAAATCCGCCGCCGTTTCCGCCGAACTGGGACGGATCGACCTGCGGACCGCCCTGCGCCTGCTGCGCCTGTTCATACATCTTCGCAAAAAGCTTCTGGGCGCTGTTAAGCAGTTTTTCCTTGCCGGCTCTGATCTCATCGAGCTGGCTGTCTGTCGGCACACCGTCTCCGATGCTGCTGACAGTCTGCTTCAAAGCCGCGAGATCCGCTTCCACAGCCGCTTTGTCATTGGGATCCAGCTTGTCGCCGGTCTCTTTGATCGCGTTCTCCGTCTGGAAGATCAGGGAATCCGCATCATTTTTCGCGTCGATGCCTTCTTTGCGCTTCTTGTCTTCCGCTTCGTACTGCTGCGCTTCTTTTACGGCTTTGTCGATATCCGCATCCGACATATTGGAACTTGCGGTAATCGTGATGTGCTGTTCTTTGCCTGTTCCGAGATCCTTCGCGGATACATTGACGATACCGTTGGCATCGATATC
>DBVZ01000033.1:21095-25075 GCA_002308255.1 Lachnospiraceae bacterium UBA1251
CTCTTCTTGGTCGGGATCGTGGTATTTCTCTCGATCAGTCTTGTCGCTACGCCGCCGAGCGTCTCGATGGAAAGCGAAAGCGGGGTGACATCGAGAAGCAGGATATCGCCGGCACCGGCATCGCCCGCGAGCTTGCCGCCCTGGATCGATGCGCCGAGCGCGACGCATTCATCCGGGTTAAGGTTCTTGCTCGGTTCCTGTCCGGACAGCTGTTTGACGCGTTCCTGAACCGCCGGAATTCTTGTGGATCCGCCTACGAGCAGCACCTTGCCGAGATCAGCCGGCGTAAGGCCTGCATCCTGCAGCGCTTTGCGGACCGGTTCAACAGTCTTTTCGACGAGGTGATGGGTCAGCTCGTCAAATTTGGCACGGGTCAGATCCATATCAAAGTGTTTCGGTCCTTCGTTCGTAGCAGTGATGAACGGAAGGTTGATGTTTGTCGTCGTCGCGGTGGAGAGTTCTTTCTTAGCTTTTTCCGCCGCTTCTTTAAGACGCTGCATCGCCATCTTGTCCCCGGAGAGGTCCACGCCCTCTTTATTCCTGAATTCCGAGACCATATAGCTTGTCAGGACATTGTCGAAATCATCGCCGCCAAGATGGGAATCACCGTTGACCGCGAGAACTTCCAGAACGCCGTCTCCGATCTCGATGATGGAAACATCGAAGGTGCCGCCGCCAAGGTCATAGACCATGATCTTCTGGTCTTTCTCATTGTCCAGACCGTATGCGAGAGCGGCTGCCGTCGGCTCGTTGATGATACGCTTGACTTCAAGTCCCGCGATCTTGCCTGCATCTTTTGTCGCCTGGCGCTGCGCGTCGTTAAAATATGCCGGAACCGTGATAACAGCTTCCGTCACTTTTTCTCCGAGATAGTTTTCCGCGTCCGCTTTCAGTTTCTGAAGGATCATCGCGGAAATCTCCTGCGGTGTATACTCCTTTCCGTCGATCGAACGCTTTTTGCTGGTTCCCATATCTCTCTTGATCGAAGAGATCGTTTTTTCAACGTTCGTGACTGCCTGTCTCTTTGCCGGCTCGCCGATGAGTCTCTCTCCGTTCTTTGTAAACGCCACGACAGACGGTGTCGTGCGGGCGCCTTCCGCGTTCGGGATGACGACCGGCTGTCCGCCTTCCATGACCGCTACGCAGCTGTTTGTCGTACCAAGGTCAATACCGATTATTTTGCTCATAACAAATTCCTCCTTCTATCAGAAAAGTATCTTATTTTTTATTTTATTCCGTCAGTTCGCCACTTTGACCATGCTGTGCCGCAGCACCCTGTCTTTGTAGGAATATCCTTTCTGGAATTCCTCGGCGACGACGTTTTCTCCCAGTTCTTCATCTTCCACATGCATGACCGCGTTGTGGAGTTCCGGATTGAACTCCTTTCCAACCGCCTCGATCGGCGTCACGCTGCTTTCCTGCAGCATCGCAGTCAGCTGTTTATATATCTTTTCAAGTCCTTCGACGTAGGGATCCCCTTTCGACTCCTCCGGGACCTGCGCCAGTCCTCTTTCGAAATTGTCAACAACGGGGAGGAGTTTCTGAAGAATGAACATCGCTCCGTCATCGAACCGCACTGATTTCTCTTTGTCCGTCCGTTTGCGGAAATTCTCGAATTCCGCTCTCGCGCGAAGGAGCTGGTCTTTCAGTTCGGCGATCTCTTCGTCTTTTTTCTGCAGTTCTTTGCCGGCCCGGAACATCCCCCGTTTCTCTTTCTTTTTCGAAGTCTTCGCGGAAGCTTTCTCATCGCTCTCCGCTTCCTCCCCGGGTTCCTTTCCGTTTTCCGGACTGTCCGCATTCTCTTCTACAGGATCCGTCCCAGAATCCGATTCAGCAGCTTCCTGATCAGAGACATTCTCTTCGCTCTCTTCCGGTCCGCTTTCTCCTTCTGCTTCTCTTCCTGCTTCATCTGCGCCTGCAGCTCCTGCAGCATTTTCTTCTTCTCTTTTTCCATCGTTTTCCTCATCCGGCATCGCCGTGCTCATGTTATCTTCATCCATATAAGGTCAGCTCTCCTTTTTATCTATTGAACGGGTTTCGGTTCTTCACCGTCTCCCGGACATATTTCCGTTCCTGCGGAGATTTCTCCCGCTCCCGTTTTGTTTCCGAAAAGATCTGCCAGTGACGACCGGAGGGTCTTGAGATTTTCCATGACCTTCTCGTAATCCATTCTCTTCGGTCCTATGATGCCGATGGTTCCTTCCATGCCGCCGCCGAGATCGTAGGAAGCCGTCACCACCGAGCAGTCCTGCATGGACTCTACCGGGGACTCATTTCCGATATAGACCTGGATCCCGTTCTCGTCTTTTTCGTCGTCCGCGGTCTGCCGGATGAAATCCGCCAGAACATCCTTGGTCTCCAGCGTTGAGATCAGGCGGCTCGCTTTCGCCGTATCAGACAGTTCCGGATACTTGAAAATATTGTCGGCGCCGCTGGTATAGATCTGCATCTCCTCGTCGCTCTCCGCCCGGATCGCTTCCGCTACGGCGTCAAGCACTTCCGAAATGATCACGGAATGAATCCCGGCCTCTTCCTTCATCTCGGAGATGATCCCGAGATTGATGTCTTCCAGCGTAAGACCGTTGAGATTCGTATTCAGCAGGAGATTCAGTTTCAGGACATGTTCCTCATCGATCATATTGTTCAGGTCGATGATATGGTTCCGGATCACATTCCCTTCAATAACGATGACCGCCAGTACCTGCTGTTCATTCAGCCTGGACAGCTGTATGAACTTTATTTTGTTTTTCCGGTAGCTCGGCGCCGTGATCATCGACGTATAATTGGTGTTCGCCGCGAGCAGCCGCACCACCTGCTTGAGGATCTGTTCCATCCTGTTCGTGCGGGCGATGATCATACTGTTCATGGATACGACCTGCTGTGTCTTCTCCTGCACGAGCTGGTCCACATACAGGCGGTATCCTTTATCCGTCGGTATTCTTCCCGCAGAAGTATGCGGCTGAACAATATATCCCATCTCCTCGAGATCGGCCATCTCGTTCCGGATCGTAGCGGAGCTGACATTCAGATCCGCCGCTTTCGAGATCGTCCTCGATCCGACCGGCTCACCGGTCTCAAGATAGGTGGAGATGATCACCCGCAGAATCTTCAGTTTTCTGTTGTCCAACGCTTCCAAAACATTTCTCCTCTTCGGCATCAGCAACCGTCTTCCGGTTTTAGCACTCGGTTTAAATGAGTGCTAACATCTATGGATAATATACTCCCGCCAAAAGCAGATGTCAATCAGTTTTTACATATATCATTCCTGTTTTTTGCTGAAAAAGGGCACGGGATCCGTTTTCCGGATTCCGTGCCCCTGTCCTGTTCCGTTCTTATTTCAGCAGCAGTTCTTCTGCATTCTCCCCCGCATCATCCGGTTCTTCCGTCTTTTCGATCTTCCTGATCTCCCTTTCTTCCGAGTGTTTCCACGCCCGGGCGCCCTGCCGGTGCGTCCGTCCGCCCTCAACGTTCAGTTCTTCTCTTGCGACAAACATCGGCGTTCGGTTCATTGTCATGACCACCTTTCCGATGTAACTGCCTATGATCCCCAGCATCAGCATAATGATACCGGCCACAAACAGCATGAGACACATGAGAGACGACCAGCCGATCGCCACTTCCGGATGGACCAGTTTGCGGATGAACACAACGATTGCCATGATAAAACCGATCACGGAAAATGTAGTTCCGAAAATAGTCGCAAGCTGAAGCGGTATCGTCGAGAAGCTCATGAAAGAAAGGAACAGCCGCATTCTTTTTCGGAAGTTGTAATTCGAACTGCCGTCTTTTCTCGAATAATGCTCCATCTCAAGGTCCGTGATCCTTCTGGTCGTTCTCGCAAAGAGGAGCTGAATAAAGGCGTCTGTCCCCCTGTACTTTTTCATCTCCTCGATCACAAACCTCCTCGAGACCCAGAAACTGCTCATTTCCACGTCTTTCGGTCTGTCTATGAGCCGATGGAGCAGGAACTGGCTCACCGC
>DBVZ01000033.1:25127-60127 GCA_002308255.1 Lachnospiraceae bacterium UBA1251
CCCTGGTTGAGCTTTGCGATCAGAGAGTGGATCTGTTCCGGATGATTCTGCAGATCATCGTCCATTCCGACCACCAGTTCACCGGTCACATACCGGAAACCGCAAAGCAGGGCATCGTGCTGGCCGAAATTCTTTGCGAGATCGATCCCTTTCACGAACGGGTATTTCGATGCCAGCTTTCGGATCACTTCGAAGGTATTGTCTTTTGAGAAATCATTAACCAGAACCATCTCCAGTTCATAGTCGTTTCGGTGGTCGAATTCCTGCCTGCAGGCCTCCACAAGCGGTTCGATCGTGTGTTCGGAATTATAGCAGGGAACAACAATGGAGATCAGCATACATGCTCCTTTCTCCCGTCCTCAAAGACGAGACAGGTGCCGCGGAGGACTTCCGCGATCTGGCCGCGGCACGCTTCCACGCTTTCGCCTTTTACGATCAGCTGCCCGATCCTGTCACGGCCGTTTTCCATCGGACGGACCGCGTCTCCGGGGCGGACGTTGAACGACAGATCCGTGACTCCTTCCGGAAGGGACTCCGGAACAACGATTTCTTTTAAGGTTCCTCCCGAAGGAGAAGCGAGAAGTTTTGTAACGCTCGGTGTTTTCGGCGTGTCCGGAGAAGAAAACATCTCTTTTGTTTCTTCGCCGAGTGCCGCCGCGACGATCGCATCAAAATAATCAAACCCGTAATAGATGCTCACCGTATCCGTGATGCAGGTCGCCCCGGCCCGGCATGTGGATTCGATGACGTAGATCTCTCCGTCTTTCCACATGCAGTCGAGATCCATGGCACAGTGCCTGTATCCGAGAGCATCCGCCACTTTCTGCGTCACTTCCCGGATCCTCTCCGATGCCTTCTCCGTTCCGGAGGGATCCGGATGATAAGGCACATAATGTCCGGTCGGGAAAGACGGGTTTCCGCCTTTCATATCATTGCCCAGCACAAGGCAATAGGAAAGCTCCTTTTCGCCGATCATGGCCTCCACGCCGAACATGGTTCCGTCAATAAACTCTTCGATGATGCAGAAATCCCTGTCTGTGGCATTCATGGCATATGAAAACGCCCTGCGGACTTCTTCCGGTGTATCCGCTCTCGAGATCCCTCTGCTCCCCATGAGATCGACCGCTTTCACCATGACCGGGAATTTCAGATCCTTCAGGACTTCCGGAATCTCCTCCGCACTTCGTACGATCCTGTGTTTCGCGGTCGGAACGCCGCAGCGCACGTATCTTTCTTTTTCCTCCGCTTTGTCGGAAGCCGCTTTCACAGCCGCGAACGAAGGTCCCGGAAGGCCCAGCTTTTCACAGACATATCCCATGGACAGCGTCCCGACATCCATACAGCAGGTCGTCACGCCGTCCGGACGGATCTTTTCCGCCGCTTTAAGCACTTCTTCCGGATCGGTAATGTCCGCGTAAACAGCTTCGTCAGCTTCCGCAAATCCCGCATACGGACCCGGGATGCTCACCACGGTCACATGCACGCCGCGCCTTTTCGCGGCGCGGATCAGAGGGATCTGGGAATAGCTTGCCCCTAAAACCATCAGTTTCTTCATTCTTTACTTCTTTCTCTCTATCTGCTATGATATGGCATGTTAATCCGAAATCAAAGAAAAGGACGTGCCGGTCATGAAAAAAATAGCAATTCTGCAATCCAATTATATACCGTGGAAAGGGTATTTTGATATTATCGGTCTGGTCGACGAATTTATTCTTTATGACGATATGCAGTATACCCGCCGCGACTGGCGCAACCGGAACAAGATCAAAACACCGCAGGGACTGCAGTGGCTCACGATTCCCGTTGACACGAAGGGAAAATATCTTCAGAAGATCAACGAGACCCGTGTTGTCGATCATGAATGGGCGTTCAAACACCTGAAAGCGATCCGGCTCAACTACTCGCACGCCCCTTATTATGAGAAATATGAACCGGTCCTGGCAGACCTGTACGAAAAAGCGTCCTCCCTGGACTATCTCAGCGAGATCAATTATCTGTTTCTCACCGGGATCTGCCGTCTTCTCGGTATCCGCACGAAGATCACATGGTCCTCCGATTACACCCTGGTCCCCGGCAAAACCGAGCGTCTGGCCGGGCTTGTCCTCTCGGCGGGAGGGGATTATTATCTCTCCGGGCCGGCCGCAAAAGACTACATTGTCGACGAAGTATTTGAGGACGCGGGCATCGAGCTCGCCTATATGGATTACGAAGGATATCCGGAGTATCCGCAGCTGCACGGGGATTACGTCAGTACGGTCAGCATCATCGATCTGCTCATGATGACCGGCCCCGATGCACCTTCCTATATGAAATGCTTCCGCTCCTGATTTCCGAATTTGCCGTACGATACAATCCCCGCACATTGTGCGGGGATTTATTATCCTTCCGAATGGATCATTTCTTTCGTGCCATCTCTTTTTTCTTTTTCTTCAGCTGCCTCTTCCTCTTTCTTCTGCGGATCCTTCTTCCGAGCTGCTTGACCCAGAGAACAAAAGCCAGGATCAGCGCCAGAATGATAAGGATCACAAGAATGAACAGCAGACGGTTCGCGCCGTCGTCAAGCCACACCATCAGTTCCTGCAGATTTTTCGGAAATTCGACGCGCTTCTTCTGTTCCGTGATGACCGGCGTCGGCGTCGGCTCCGGCGTCTCCGTAATCTCAGGTTCTTCCGGCTCCGGTTCGGAGGATTCAATCTGCGAATCAAGAAATGCCTGATAAACGTCTTCCGGGACTTTTACCGTACCGGCTTTCTGTTCCCCGTCATAGTATTCAAAAATATGCTGCGGACCTTCCTCCGCACTCTCATCAAGATTTTCCTGTATTGTGAGCTCCTGCGCCGTGCTTCCCTTTTTCAGAAGAGCTATGCCGGTATATTCCGGAAAATCGGGATGGCTGATCTCCGTTTTTTCAAAATTGTAAAAGCCGTAATCAAAGAGCTTCGCTGTCTCGGCGGCTGCCTGCGGCGCATCGGGTGCGTGCATGACGACTGCGATCAGCGTCATTCCGTCCCTTTCGCACGCGCCGGCAAGGCAGTATCCCGCAATATCGGTATATCCGGTTTTGCCGCCGATCATCCCTTCATACGCATATGCCGGATCCGTTTTCAGCAGGATCCTGCTGTCGATAACCCGGTCATGATCCGTCATGTTCGTCTGCGGGATCACATATTTCACTGCGCCGAGGATCGTGCGGAAAGTCTCGTTTTGGATGGCTGCCCGAAGGATCAGCGCAATATCGTACGCAGAGGCATTATTTCCTTCATCGGGATATCCGCACGCATTGGCAAACTGAGTATCCGTACACCCGAGCTCCGCAGCTTTGTCATTCATCATTCCGACAAACTGATCCACCGATCCGCCGATCGCTTCCGCCACCTGTGTAGCCATATCATTTGCCGAATACACCAGTGTGCCGTAAAGGAGCTGTTCCAGTGTGAACGTCTCGCCGACCTGGGTATACAGATTTGCGCTGCCCGAATAAGCCATCGCGACGCCTGCTTCGGTCATCGTTACGCTCTGCGAAAGATCCCCGTTCAGTACGCCGAGATACCCGGTCATGATTTTTGTCATACTGGCGGGAGAAGCCGGCGTATGGGAATCCTTTTCATACAGAACTCTTCCGGTCTCCGCCTCGATCAGGACCGCTTTCTCAGCGAGAAGAGACGGCTCCGCCGTCGGATCTTCCGCCGGCGCTTCTTCCGCGGTTGCTTCCTGCGTTTCTTCCGTCTGCGCCTCTGTCTGCGCGTCCGCATATACTGTCTCCGAGAACAGTACGGTCATCAACATGACCGTAAGGAAAAGAACAGTCCATTTTTTAATATGAGAGATTCTTTTTTTCATTCCTTTTTATCTCCAAGGCCGCCCGCAACGACCGCACACATCCCGTTCAGCGCCTCTTCCTCATCGACTCCGCTGCACTCGATCAGGATCGTATCCCCGCACTTTACACAACCTGCAAGTACGGAAAGAACGCTTTTGGCGCTTCCTTTATAGTCTCCTGCCGTAAAAGTGACGGACGACTGATACTTGCAGGCTTCCTGCGCGAACTGCGCTGCCGGACGGAGATGCAGTCCCGTCTCACTTAATATTGTCACCTTTTTGCTTACCATCATTTCCTCCGGAAAAAGATGTTCTCACTTTTCGGAACACAACAGCACAAACTTTTTTCAACCGCTTTTACGGAGACGCGGGCTCCGACTCACCGCTCTCTTCCTCCGACTCCACGGTCTTTGCCAGTTCAAAGCTTACCGTCGGACTCACCACCGTTGAAAAACCGTCCGGCAGATCTGCCGCAACCGTGTAATCCTCGTAGGTTCCTTCCGCCATATCCTGGAAGTTCAACGACAGCTTTACGTCGCTCTCTTTCAGTCCGGCCAGTTTTTCCGCTTCTCCCTGGACCCTCACGCGGACCTTGTCGATCCTGAAAATGACGCTGAGATTCTCCGAAAGGTTTTTCTGTTCGATCTGGGTCACGGGAATCTCGAAAGTCCGGCTGTCAAGCGGCAGGATCTCCACAGAAACCAGAGCGACCGCACTGACATTATCCGCCAGTATGATCTCTTTCGGAAGGATCTGCGTCAGGTCGATCCGGAACGACAGATCGTCCTTAGCGCCTTCCACATCGATGAGATCCGCGGGTATACTGAGGCTGTTTCCGTTTTCGGAGAGCGCCGTGAGCGCTTCGTCGGTTCCTGCAACGGATATGACCTGCGGCGTGACGGTGACCTCACCCACTCTGTATCCCTTTTCCGGGGTTCCCCCGATCGAAGGATCCAGTGTGATGCCGGAAGCAACTCTCCAGATATCGACGCCCACACTGACGACTCCCTCTGTCTTGGAGAACTTCAAAGACTCCATCTGGGAATCCGTAAACTGTGCCCCGTTTCTGTCATAGATCACAAGCTTCGAGGATACAACCGTATCCGCAACAAGCTGGGTCGCATCGACAGGCGCCGTCACGCGGTCTATGATCTGAATGAGAGAAGACGGTCCGGTGATCGTAACGCTTTCCGGAGAAACGGTCAGCTCTCCCACCTGATAGCGTTTATTATTCGGTTTCGTCTCTCCTGTCGTGGCAGCGATCACAAATTCCGCATTCTGCATTTCTTCCAGAGCGATCTCAATATTTCCCGGAGTGACGGAAAGACTCTCTCTCGTCAGCTTGGAGGAACTGACCAGGACAGGGACCATGATCGGGTCCGATTCCATGCTGACGATCTGCGTCAGATCCGCAACGGCTTTGATATCATCCCGGGTGAGGGGCTCCACGACCGACCGGTGGCCTGTGATCACGACAGACACAGCATCCGACCCGTCTTTAAGTTTGCAGGACATTCCGAGGCTCTCCACATAGGAAGAATTGGTCACGGTAACAGGTATATTGGTGATCGTCTTCGTTATGATCGGATCATTGGTATTGACAACGCTGAGCCAGACAAAGAACCCGAGGATCAGCGAGACGATCTTGAGCCCAATATTATTAAACAGCTTTGTTCTCATCTTTTTCCCGCCTTTTAAAGACCTTGTTTTTCGGTTCCCGTTTTCTTTGTTTTTTCTGGATCTCGTACAGTTTTTCGCGCAGTTCGCTTATGGAAACGCCGGTGGTCAGCTTTCCTCCCGTCGCATAAGAGATCCTTCCGGTCTCTTCCGAAACGATGATAATAAAGGAATCGCTGACTTCGCTGAGGCCGATACCGGCTCTGTGTCTTGTTCCGAAACGTTTGTTGATCGTCTCCGAATCGGAGAGCGGCAGATAACTGGTGGCGGAAACGATCCTGTCTCCGCGCAGGATAACAGCGCCGTCATGCAGCGGCGTATTGTGTTCGAAAATATTCACGAGAAGCTGGCTGGAAACATTGGCATCGATCGGGATGCCTGTCTGAACGAATTCGTCAAGAAGCACGTTCTGTTCGATAACGATCAGCGCGCCTGTCCTGGCAGAAGCCATCTCGCTTACCGCCCGCACGACTTCATTGACCGTGGCGTCGGAAAAATACAGTTCCGCGTCGCGATCCGTAAAATGAGGCAGAAAAGTGGAAATAAGACTTCTCTGACCGAGTCTTTCCAAAGCTTTCCGCAGTTCGGGCTGGAAAATGATGACGAGCGCCATGAGGGCGGACGGTGCGATCGCGCTGGTAAGCCACAGGATCGTGGTCATCTGCAGCGCGCCGGCTATGACAAGGAAAACAACGATCACAAGAATACCCTTCAGCAGATTATAGGCACGGGTACTCTTGATCCAGTTGAAGAACGCATAAAGAAGCGCCGTAATAATCAAAATTTCCACGACGTCAATGACCTGTATCTTCGGTATATACAGGTGTGACATCAGATTATTGATGATTCTCCAGATATTGGATAACAATCTGTCTCCCCTTACAATTATCAATACCGGTGTTCTTCCTTCCCGCACAACCCCTCTTTGGCGGTCCGGCACCTGTCACAGTCTCTTTACTGAGCGGAAACGTCCTCCGTTTTTTCTCCCTCCTCGGGAAGAGCCACATCCTTTGCCGCTTCCTGCAGCGCCGCGAAAAGCGCGGCCTGTTCCACTACCGGAGCGTCCGGCTCATCTTCTTCCTCTTCTTCGTCCTCTTCATCCTCCCAGTCCTCGGAGATGATCTTCGGTATGGCTTTCACATAATAGAAGTATTCATCATCCTCGAAGGTCAGATGTTCCGTCTTCGCATAATCCACATGGTGAATAAAGAAGAGAAAAACATAGGCAAACACGACGGCGATCAGCGTCCCGACGATCATGCGCGTCAGATCCATCTTAAGGCCCAGTGTCGAATTGCTGACCAGGGACATCACGATAAACATGATTCCGCCCGCCAGAACGGAAATCTCATAGGTATAATCCGCCTGCAGCTTCCGTATGGCGTAAACGATGATCACAACAGCGGCTGCCGAAAAAATGCTGACCACGATATTGTGATTTTCAAGCATTGCGTCAAGAATGACCTTCAGGCGGTCCGTATACTCTGTCTTTTCAATAGCGCCCAGCGCAGCCGCATTGTCTCCGAGGGCATGGATGTAATAATGGACAACGATGCCGGGCCACAGCGCGGCAATACATCCCGGGTTTCTCTTCAGTCCGCAGCAGACAGGGATCAGGGCAGGAATCCCCGCCGTGATCGAGATCGGCATGAGGATCGCTTCGATCGCGTCATCGGGAACGAACGAGACAAACATAATATAAAGAAGCAGAAGCAGCAGCGCCGTAAAAATCAGGATCTCGATCCCGAGGGAATACGAGTTTCCCATGATCACGACCGCCGCGAGAAGTACGAGCGCTTTTGAGCTCATGATCGAAGCGATCAGCGCCATGATCAGGATAACGAACATATTGGAGAACAGCGGATTATAACCGATCTCCCTGTTGATCAGAAGGAAAACGAATACCGCGAGCAAGAATTTGCCGCATACATTCAGTATTCCGGAAAACTGTCCGTAAAATGACTGTAATCTCTCTCTGCATGCTACTAAAAAAGACATTTTTTGTTCCCCCGGTGCGGCCGTCAGCTTTCCCGGTCCTCCCTCTGATAGATTTTATCGATCTTGCGGATATTCTCTTCATAGACCCGCTTCATTTTCTTCGCATTGTGGTAGCGCACCGACCAGACAATGTAGGTGACGCCCAGATAAAACCCCACAAAAATGATATAGCCGATCACAATCTCCGCTCCGAGGATCTTATAATTGATCCTCCCCAGATTATCCATAAGAAAATCCATGGACACAAGACCGACAAACATAAGAAGGATCCCGTATCCGATCGTCATCTGAATAAACTTGCCGATCATGGCAAGCGCTATATAGTCATTTCTGTAATAATTTGCGATCTTAAGAGCTTTCCGCTGACGCGGCGTATCCTGCTTCGCCATGCGGATCATGAGGCCGAGCCGCTCTTCATTGACCATACGGACTGTTCTCCTTACTCATAGTTGCTCTATATTGTACCACGAAAGGCAGTAAGATGCAAACCGAAACACAACCTCATCTGTCATCTCCCGTTCCGACCGTGACAATGACCACCCTCGCCGCACCGGCGGCAAAACACGCCTCCGCGCAGGCATCCGCGGTCGCCCCGGTCGTATAGATATCATCAATAAGGCACAGGCTTTTTCCCGCGATCGGACTTCTGCCGTTCACCCGGAAGGCACCGCTGAGGTTCTTCCTGCGCTCCCCGGTGTCAAGAGCTTTCATGGCGGCTGTTCCGCGCGTTCTGACCAGAACGTCTTTCAGAACGGGGATTCCGGTATACTGACCGATCCTCACGGCAAGAACTTCCGCCTGGTTAAAGCCCCGCATTCTCTTTTTCTTCCGGTGCATGGGAACCGGAATCAGGTATTGCGTATGATTCATTCTCAAAAAAGCCTCTGCCTCACGTGCCGTCAGAAGTCCCAGCATATCCGCGTATTCCTTTTTTCCCCGGAATTTCATCGCAAGGATCGCGTCGCGGATCACTCCGTCGTAAACAAAGGCTCCGAAACCGGCATTGAACCGGTGCGGCGTTTCCGCACAGTCGCTGCACAGACGCTCTCCCGGATCTGTCGGCTTGCCGCATTTTGCGCACCGGTGTCCGGTGATGCGCTGAATCTTTCCGATGCACTCCGGATGGATTTTCTGTCCGACAGGCATCGCTTCCCCGCACAGAGGGCAGCGGGGCGGATAGAGTACATCAAGGAGAAGGGAGAACGCTTTTCTTCTCCCCTCCTCTCCAAAAGGCAGTATTTTGCTGACCATGTTTTCCTCTTGAGATTCCGGAAAGATCAGGAACCGATCTTTTCCGACACCGAATGGATCTCCAGAATTCTTTCTTTTAAAGACGTGTAGCGGATCTGTTCCGTCACATTGCCCGCCATGCTGCTCACAACTTCCTGTCTGCCGAGTATGACGACGCATTTCCGTGCTCTCGTGACTGCCGTATACAGAAGATTTCTCGTCATGAGAAGCTGGGGCCCGCCAAGGAGCGGCAGCAGAACCGCAGGATACTCGCTTCCCTGTGACTTATGGATGGTCACCGCGTATGCCAGCTCCAGCTCATTCATCTGTTCCGCCGTATATTCTGCGGTGCGTCCCTCGTCAAAGGTGACCGTCATCGTATTGGAATAGGAATCGATGGAAGTGACCGTTCCCAAATCTCCGTTGAACACGCCGTTCCCGCGGAACACGGGAATGCCGTATTTCCCGCGGATCTCCCATTCGAGCTGATAGTCGTTTTTGATCTGCATGACCTTGTCCCCGACGCGGAACAGGAATTCTCCGTACTCTTTTTCCTCTTTTTCCGGAGAAGGCGGATTCAGGTATTCCTGCAGGATCCTGTTCAGCCGCTCCACGCCCAGCATTCCCTTTCGCATCGGCGTGAGGACCTGAATATCAAAAGGAGAAGCATCCACATAGGAAGGAAGCTTATCCCGGATCAGCGTGATCATGTTGCTGATGATCCTGTTCGCATCGTCTCTGGGAAGGAAAAAGAAATCTCTGCTCTTATTGTCGAGAACAGGCTCCTGCCCGCGGTTGATGCGGTGCGCGTTGACGACGATATCGCTTGTTTCCGCCTGCCGGAAAATACGCGTCAGCCGGACTGTCGGAAAAACACCCGCGTCGATCACATCCCTGAGGACCCTGCCCGGGCCGACGGAAGGAAGCTGATCGACGTCTCCGACGAGGACAAGCCGCGTTCCCGGCGTCAGAGCACGCAGAAGGGCATTCATGAGGGAAATGTCGACCATCGACATCTCGTCGATCATGACGACATCCGCTTCCAGAGGGTTCAGCGCATTGCGCGCAAACTGGAACCCTCCCTCATCACCGTCTCCGATCGCTCCGATCTCAAGCAGGCGGTGGATCGTGGACGCTTCGTAACCGGTGGCTTCCGTCATTCGCCGCGCCGCGCGCCCGGTCGGTGCCGCAAGCAGCACATCCGAGCCGATACTTTCGAAATAGCGGAGGATCTCATTGACGACCGTCGTTTTTCCCGTTCCCGGACCGCCTGTGATCACGGTAACGCCGTATCTTGCCGCATACCGGATCGCCCGGAGCTGTTCCTCCTCCAGATCGATGACCGCGCGGTCCGTCAGAGAGCGGATCCTCTCTTCGACGTCCTCATCATCCTCCCCGCAGAGAATGTTCAGGTCACAGAGCATTCTCGCGGTTTCCGCCTCCAGATAATAATAGCGGGCGTGATAGACGTGAAGCTCTCTGTTTTCTCCTCTGCCCAGAATCACTTTGCGCTCCGCCGCCAGATTTCCGATCTGCGCTCCGATCAGTTCTTCGGGAAGCTCCAGCAGTTCCGCTGTCTTCGACAGGACATCCTTCTCCGGCAGGAAAACGCTTCCTTCCTGTGCGGTCTGCGTCAGCACGTACAGAACCGCGCTCCGGATCCTGTATTCCGCATCCGCGCGGATGCCGATCCGGGAAGCGATCTCATCGGCGGTCCTGAACCCGAGGNNCCCCCAGCCGGTAGGGATTCTCTTTCAGGATCGCATACATCTTCGATCCGTACTCCTTGAAGATCCGGATGCCCACCGCCAGAGAGATCCCGTATTCCTGCAGGAACATCATCGCTTCCCGCATCTCGGACTGTTCCTCTGTCTGCGCCCCGATCTCCCTCGCCATTCTTTCGCTGATCCCTTTGATCTCGGCCAGACGCTCCGGTTCCTCCTGCATGACGCGGAGGGTGCTGTCTCCAAATGTGCGGACGATCCTTGCGGCAAGCTTCTCACCGATCCCCTTTATGGCGCCGCTTGCAAGATACCGCTCGATCGCTGCCGCGTCGCGCGGGATGCGGATCTCATAACGTTCCGCCCGGAACTGACTCCCATAGGAAGGGTGATCTGTGTATTTCCCGTACAGCTCGACGGTTTCCCCGATATGAAGCGCCTCAAAATAGCCGACGCAGGTCGTCTCTTCCTCACCGGAGGCCAGTTCGAATACGGTGTAGCCGTTCCCTTCGTTCCTGTATATGATATTGCTGACAAGCCCCTCGAGGGTCTTCGGCATATTCTTCTCCCTGTTATTATTTTCCGAGCATGCTGATCATCTCTGCGTACTGCCCTGCTCCGAGCGCAACGCACTCTTCCGGTTTTTCCGCCGTCATGACATTGATCCCGGTCCGCTCTCCGATCCGCTCTTCCAGTCCTTCCAGGAGCGCTCCTCCGCCGGTCAGCACGATTCCGCGCTCCACGATATCCGCGGCAAGCTCCGGCGGCGTTCTCTCAAGGACCCCGTGTACGGCCTCCACGATCTTTTCCGTCGACTCCTGCAGTGCCTGGCGGACTTCCTCCTGCGTCACGGTCACTGTCGCGGCAAGTCCGGTGATCACGTTTCTTCCGTGCACGTCCAGGGATTCCGTATTCGGCCTTTTGTACGCGGTACCGATCCCGATCTTGATGCGCTCCGCTTCCGTCTCATTGACATAGAGACTGTGCTTTCTTCTCAGATACCGCATGATCGAATCGTCAAAAGTGCGTCCCGCGACAGGGATCGAGGTCTCCGCTACGGGACTGCCGATGGAGATCAGGGCGATATCCGTCGATCCTCCGCCGATATCCACGACAAGGTTGCCGACCGGTTTTGTGATATCGATCCCGGCGCCGATGGCTGCCGCAACGGATTCGGGCACCATCGTCACTTCGCGCGCACCGGCCTGATAGGACGCTTCCATGATCGCCCGTTTTTCTACATTGGTGATGGAATTCGGTATACAGATACTGATATACGGTTTTCTTACCGCTCTTCTTCCGATCGCCCTCTGTATGAAATACCGCAGCATTTCCTCGAGCACGGAATAGTCGGAAATGCTCCCGTGCTTAAAAGGCCTCACGGCGACGACATTTCCCGAAGCATGCGCGATGATCTGCGCCGCTTCCTCCCCGTAGGCGATGAACCGGTCGCGGTCCTTATCGAAGGCAGCGATCGAAGGTTCTCCGATAATAACGCCTTTATCGCGCACATAGACGCGGATATTGACGGAACCTATATCAATCCCGATATCTGTTTTCGGCATAACAGCTCCTTTCGAGGCTCAGTTTCCGAGGCATCTCTTTATAAATTCCCCCGTATAGGATCCCGGATGGCGCGCCACCTCTTCCGGTGTGCCGTACGCGACGACCGTACCGCCGCCGTCGCCGCCTTCCGGCCCCATGTCAATGATATAATCTGCAGTCTTGATCACATCCAGATTGTGTTCGATCACGATGACGGTATTCCCGCCTTCCGCGAGGCGCTGCAGGATCCGGATCAGTTTGTCCACATCGTCGAAATGCAGCCCGGTCGTCGGTTCATCCAGGATATAGATCGTTTTTCCGGTACTCCGGCGGGAGAGCTCGGAAGCGAGTTTGATGCGCTGCGCTTCTCCTCCGGACAGTTCCGTAGACGGCTGTCCCAGCCGGATATAGGACAGGCCGACGTCGTACAGCGTCTGGATCTTCCGCCTGATCTGCGGCACATGTTCAAAAAATGTGAGCGCTTCCTCGACCGTCATGTTCAGAACATCGTAAATGTTCCTGTCCCGGTACTTTATCTCCAGCGTCTCCCGGTTGTACCGCTTCCCGCGGCATACTTCACAGGGAACGTATACATCCGGCAGGAAATGCATTTCAATCTTGATAATGCCGTCGCCCGAACACGCCTCACATCTTCCTCCCTTGACGTTGAAGGAAAACCTTCCTTTTTTGTAGCCGTGCGCCCTGGCGTCCGCCGTTCCCGCGAACAGATCCCGGATCATATCGAACACGCCTGTATAGGTTGCCGGATTCGACCGCGGCGTGCGGCCGATCGGTGACTGGTCAATGGCGATCACCTTATCGAGTGCTTCCATGCCTTCGATCGAGTCATAATGGTCCGGAATGGTCATTGCCCGGTTCAGATCATGCGCGAGGATCTTGTACAGAACCTCATTGACAAGAGAACTCTTTCCCGATCCCGAGACCCCTGTCACGCACGTAAAGACACCAAGCGGGAAATCCACGTCAATATGCTTCAGATTATTGACGCAGGCACCTTTCAGTGAGAGCCAGCCGGCCGGTTCCCGTCTCTTTGCGGGCACGGGAATCGATTTTTTTCCGCTCAGGTACTGTCCGGTGATCGACCCGGGGATCGCCATGATCTCTTCCGCGGTCCCGATCCCGACCAGTTCTCCGCCGTGCTCTCCCGCTCCCGGGCCGATATCGACGATGCAGTCCGCGGCGCGCATGGTATCCTCGTCGTGTTCCACGACCAGGACCGAATTGCCGAGGTCCCTCAGCTTCATCAGAGTTGCGAGCAGTTTGCCGTTGTCCCTCTGATGGAGACCGATGCTCGGTTCGTCGAGAATGTACGCGACGCCCACGAGGCCTGAGCCGATCTGGGTCGCGAGCCGGATCCTCTGCGCCTCCCCTCCGGAAAGCGTTCCCGTCGCCCTGGAAAGCGTCAGGTAGTCAAGGCCGACATCATTGAGGAACCGCACTCTGGCACGGATCTCCTTCAGGATCGAAGCTCCGATCAGTTCCTGCTGCTCTGTCAGTTTCAGGTTTTCCAGGAACGGAAGAAAATCCCTCGCCGGCATTTCCGTAAACTCATAGATATTCCTGTCGGCTATCGTTACCGCCAGAGATTCTTTCTTCAGTCTCTGTCCTCCGCATTCCGGACACGGAGTAATCCTCATGTATTTCTCGTATTCCGATTTCATGAGTTCCGAGCCGGTCTCCCGGTAGCGCATTTCCATATTCCGGATCAGCCCCTCGAAGGCGATATCGTAGACACCTTCCCCCCTCTGGCCTTTATAATGCACTTTTACCTTCTGTCCGCCGGTGCCGTACATGATGATATCCTTCACGTCCTGCGGATACTCTTTATAAGGCGTATGCAGATCGAAGCCGTAGAATTCGGAGAGCGCCGTTAAAAGTGCGTAGGTAAAGCTGGTCTTCTGGTTTGCCGACTGCCATCCGAGGGATGCGATAGCGCCTTCCATGATCGATTTTGAGGGATCCGGGATCAGCAGTCTCGGATCAAATTTCATGCGGAATCCGAGTCCGGAGCATACCGGGCAGGCGCCGAAGGGATTGTTGAACGAAAAACTGCGGGGTTCGATCTCATCAATGCTGATCCCGCAGTCCGGGCAGGCAAAATGCTGGCTGAACGACAGATAATTCCCGTCCATCAGATCGATGACGCAGAGCCCGTTCGTAATGTCGAGCACGGTCTCGATCGAGTCCGTGAGCCTTTTCTCGATTCCCGGCTTTACGACCAGACGGTCGACTATGATCGCGATCGTATGCTTGATGTTCTTGTCGAGACGGATCTCTTCCGTGAGCTCGTACATCACGTCGTCGATCATGACGCGCACATACCCGCTCCTTTTTGCCTGCTCCAGCACCTTCTCGTGCCTGCCTTTGCGGCCGCGGACGACCGGCGCGAGAAGCTGGATCCTCGTCTTCTCCGGAAGGGCCATGATCTGGTCCGTCATCTGGTCAACGGTCTGCCTGCTGATCGGGCGGCCGCATTCCGGGCAGTGGGGCGTGCCGACGCGCGCAAAAAGAAGGCGCAGATAGTCATAGATCTCCGTCACGGTCCCGACCGTCGACCGGGGATTGTGATTGGTCGATTTCTGATCGATGGAAATCGCGGGAGGCAGTCCTTCGATACTCTCCACATCCGGTTTTTCCATCTGTCCCAGGAACTGCCGGGCGTACGAGGAAAGCGATTCCATGTACCGGCGCTGCCCCTCCGCGTAGATCGTGTCAAACGCGAGCGAGGACTTGCCGGATCCCGAAAGACCGGTCAGGACGACCAGCTCGTTTCTCGGAATATCAACATCTATCCCTTTCAGATTATTCTCTTTTGCTCCGCGTATACGGATATACTGTTTATGTTCCATAATATGAATCTGCTTCCATATTAATTAAAATGCAATTTCAGTCATCATGCAGGAACCCGCTCATGATCACATTGCTGACATCCGTTCCCCTGTCTGTCAGATAAATGCGGCCGTCCTTCTCGCCGAGCATCTTCTCACCCAGATATTTTTCAAGAACAGGACCGTATTCTTCTCTCAGCGGAACACCGAATTCCTCTTCAAATGCTGCTGCGCTGATCCCTTCCGTCATCCGGAGACCGAGAAACATAAATTCTTCCATCTCCTGCTTCTTTGTCAGATGTTCCGTATCTTCCCGGCACGCATCCATACATTCCGGACCGGTGCGCTCCGTCTCCCCGCCCCAGACTGCAAGATATTTCTTCATCTCCGATGTATTTTTCCATCTCGTATGTCCGAGAAAGGAAGCCGCGCCGATTCCGGCGCCGTAGTATTCTTTTCTTTGCCAGTAACGGATGTTGTGACGGCTTGCGTGCCCGGGTCTCGAATAATTCGAGATCTCGTACCGGTGGTAGCCGGCATTCCCGAGATATTCCGCGGCTTCATACGCCATGTTCCGCTCGGACTCTTCATCCGGAAGAAGCAGCGTCCCTTTTTTCCATTCTTCAAAGAAAGGCGTACCCTCTTCCAGGATCAGGCTGTACGCGCTTAGATGTTCCGGTGCAAGGGAGACAGCGGTCCTCAGCGTTTCCCGCCACCGCTCTCCCGTCTGACCGGGAATGCCGAACATGAGGTCGAAGTTGATGTCGGAAGCCCCTGCCGCACGGAGCTTTTCATAAGTATTGAGGAAGGTCCGGAAATCATGGATCCGCCCCAGTCTTTTCAGTTCGTCATCATGGACCGACTGCAGGCCGAGGCTGATGCGGCTGACAGCCGGCGCTCCGTATCCGGACCGGTCTGTTCCTCCCAGGAGGTCATTAAGCTCCTCCGCGGACCATCCCGCCCCCGGATTCATCTCCACCGTTACTTCCGCATCCGGAAGGATCCGGAACGCTTCTCTTAAGGCATCGATCATACTCCGGAATACGGAATAAGGCAGAACAGAGGGTGTCCCTCCCCCGATGAAGACGGTGTCGACAGGTCTTTGGTACAGTTCCGCCGCCGCGCGGATCTCCCGGCACAGCGCCTCCGCATATGCTTCTTTCAGGCTGTCCGGCGCGGAAAAGGAGAGGAAATCGCAGTAACGGCATTTCCTCACGCAGAACGGTATATGGATATAGATCCCGAGCGGCTCAGTCATCGCCAAGCTTCAGGACATTGAGAAATGCTTTCTGGGGAACCTCGACGGATCCGATCTGCCGCATTTTCTTTTTGCCTTCCTTCTGTTTTTCAAGAAGCTTTCTCTTTCGGGTAATATCACCGCCGTAGCATTTCGCAAGGACGTCCTTGCGCAGCTGCCGCACCGTTTCCCTGGCGATGATCCTTCCTCCGACCGCCGCCTGGATCGGAATGTCAAACAGCTGTCTCGGAATTTCTTCCTTGAGCTTTTCGCACATCCGGCTTCCTCTCGCGTAGGCGTTGTCGGCGAAAACAATGAAGGAGAGCGCGTCCACATTTTCCTTGTTGACGAGGATATCGAGACGCACCAGATTGCTGCGCTGGTAGCCGGACAGTTCATAGTCGAAGGAAGCGTAACCGCGGGAACGGCTCTTGAGCGCGTCGAAAAAGTCGTAAATGATCTCGTTGAGAGGCATGGTATATTTCAGGACCGCGCGGGTCTTCTCCACGTAATCCGTACTCTCGTAGACGCCGCGGCGCGACTGGCACAGTTCCATGATCGGCCCGATATATTCTGTCGTCACCATGATCTCCGCCTTGACGATCGGCTCTTCCATATATTCGATCTCGGACGGATCCGGCAGATTGGAGGGATTCGTCAGTTCGATCATGGTGCCGTCGGTCTTATAGACTTTATAGATAACGGACGGCGCCGTTGTTACGAGGTCGAGATCGAACTCCCTCTGCAGCCGTTCCGTGATCACGTCAAGATGCAGAAGACCGAGGAATCCGCAGCGGAATCCGAAACCGAGCGCCTGGGAGGTCTCCGGTTCGAAAAGCAGGGAAGCGTCATTGAGCTGCAGTTTCTCGAGCGCATCCCGAAGATCCGGATAACGGGCCGAATCCGCCGGGTAAATACCGCAGTAGACCATCGGAAGCACCTTTTTATATCCCGGAAGGGCTTCCCCGCATGGACGGTTCGCTTCCGTGATCGTGTCGCCGACTCTCGTATCTTTCAGATCCTTGATGCTGGCCGTCATATAACCGACCATGCCCGCTTCCAGTTTTTCGCAGGGAAGAAACTGCCCCGGTCCGAAGGTCCCGACTTCGGTGACTTCAAAAGAGGCGCCGGTCGCCATCATTTTCACTTTCGTACCTTTCGCAAAGGTCCCGTCAAATACCCGGCAGAAAACGATCACGCCCCGGTAGGAATCATAGAGCGCGTCGAAGATCAGCGCCTTCAGGGGTTCGTTCTCGTCTCCCTTCGGCGCGGGCAGCTTATGGACGATCTCCTCGAGGACCGCGCGGACGTTCTCTCCCGTCTTTGCGGAGATGCGCGGCGCATCCTGTGCCTCGATCCCGATGATATCCTCGATCTGCTCCGCCACACCGTCCGGATCCGCGCTCGGAAGATCGATCTTGTTGATCACCGGCAGGATCTCGAGATCATGGTCGAGCGCCAGATAGACGTTGCCCAGTGTCTGTGCCTCCACGCCCTGCGTCGCGTCCACGACGAGCACTGCTCCGTCGCACGCGGCAAGAGAACGCGATACTTCATAGTTGAAGTCCACATGACCGGGCGTATCGATCAGGTTAAACACGTACTCCTTCCCGTCGTCCGCCTTGTAGATCGTCCGCACGGTCTGGGCCTTGATCGTAATGCCCCTCTCCTGCTCCAGTTCCATGTTGTCGAGGACCTGCGAGCGCATTTCCCTCTCGGTGAGAAGACCGGTCATCTCGATGATGCGGTCCGCCAGCGTGGATTTTCCGTGATCGATATGTGCTATGATGCAGAAATTCCTGATATTGTCCTTAGCCATGAAATTCCTTCTCTTTCCGTTCATCGGGCCGATGTCCGGCTTTCCTTTCGTCCCATAGATATTCAGATTATAAAGGAAACAGATATCTTTCGCAATCGGAAAGGAGTACAAAAAAGAGACCCCGTAAGAAGTCTCTTCCTGTACATTCCATGATTGCTTTTCAGCGTTTATCTTTTACGCGCCAGCTTTGTTCACGTCGCGTGAAACGCGTGAAATCTTGCGGGCCATCGTATTTTTCTTGTAAATGCCTTTGGACTGCGCCTTACCCATTACGCTCTTGAGGGCATCGAGCTCGGTAACTGCCGCATCCTTATTTCCGCCTTCGATCGCAGCATAGACTTTCTTGATCTGAGTCTTGACTGCAGACTTCGCTGCTTTATTTCTTGCAGCCTTCTTCTGGCTGACCAGAATTCTCTTCTTTGCAGATTTAACGTTTGCCATTTTCTCACCTCCATCCGTCATGATCTCGCGTCCTTGCCGCGGCAAGACACGGAGACCGCGGTGGAACATACGAAGATATTTTATGCTAAAGGGTATCCCTTGTCAATCCAAAAATTCAGTTTTTTTCGGCAATTCTGCTCTCTCCGGAACCTGTGCTTCAGTCTGTAAGAAGAAGCAGTTCCACTGCGAGACGGTCCGGCATCCTGCCGCTCTTGATATCCTCCTCGGCCGCGGCACATCTTTCGAGCGCCGCTTTGAGGTCTTCTTCCGGAATATTCCGTACGGCGCGCAGATAATTCTTCACCGCGAACGGGGGCGCTCCGGTCAGTTTCGCGATCTCTCCCGGCTCTGTGCGTTCCGACGCGAGCATTTTCGTCATCAGCATCTGATTATACTGTCTGGCAAGAAGCGCCAGGATCCTGAGCGGCGGTTCCCGGAGCGCCAGAAGATCCGCGTAGAGTGCCAGCGCTCTGCGTCTTTTCCCTTCCGTCACGCACCGGATCATCTCGAAGATGCGGTTTCCGATCTCCACGGAAGTGACCGCATCGATGTCCTCCCGCTGCACGACATCCCTTCCTTCCGTGTAATTGATCAGCTTGTCGATCTCCAGACGGATATGCGTCATGTCATTTCCGGTGCAGGTCAGAAAATACTCCATATCCGAAGTGCGGATCTTCCGCCCCGCGTCGGCCAGCAGTTTTCCTGCCCAGGCAGCAAGCTTTTTCTCGTCCATTCTCGTGAATTCACAGACATAGCCGGTTTTCTGCACGGCTTTATACATGCCGCTGCGCTTATCGATCTCATTTTCCACGAACAGGATATGGAGATATTCCGGCATGCTCTGCAGATAGGCCGCCAGTTCCGGAGACGAACTCCTGAAAAAGCCCGTATCTTCGACTATGATCAGTCTTCTCTCCGCGAAGAACGGCATGGTCTCGCCGGTATCCATGATGCTCTGCGGCTCTGTCTTCGCGCCGGCAAACACACTCCTGTTCATCGTATCCTCCGCGGGAACGATCGCATCCGCAAGGCGGTCGCGGTAACGGCGCCGAAGATAAGCCTCCTCTCCGAAGAGCAGGTAGACCGGGCGGAACTGTTCGGTTTTGATATCGTTCAAAAGAGTATTCATCGGTAGGGAGATTATACCACAGAATGACGGACAGAGTGAATCGGAATCGCTTTTTCGCCCGCAGGATGGTATACTCATTCCCGTCAGATGTTGTACTGTCTGTTCCGGAAAGCGCGGAGGAAAGAATTATGATCATCAGCCCGGAGGCTATTGTCACAATAAAAAAAGGAGAAGGCCGTCTTTTGAAATCCGGCGGCGCCTGGATCTTCGACAATGAGATCGGGGCCGTCACCGGCCGTCACAAAAACGGGGACGCGGTGCGCGTTGTTGATTTCGACGGGTATCCGCTGGGGATCGGCATGATCAATCACGATTCAAAGATCCGTGTGAGAATGCTGACAAGAGACGCGGACGCCGTCATCGACGAAAACTTCTTCCGGAACAGACTGCGCGCAGCCTGGGAATACCGCAAAGCATGCGTGGATACCGGAAGCTGCCGCATCGTGTTCGGCGAAGCGGACTTTTTGCCGGGCATCACGATCGATAAATACGAGGACGTCCTTGTCATCGAGTCTCTCTCTTTAGGCGCCGACCGCTATAAGGAGCTTCTCATCCGCCTTCTTTCGGAGATCCTCTCGGAAGACGGGATCCTGGTCAGAGGCGTCTTCGAAAGATCCGATTCCAAAGAACGTCTTAAGGAAGGAATGGAACGCGTTAAAGGATTTCTCGGCGAACCGTTCGATACGGACGTGGCGATCACTGAAAATGGCGTAAAATATATTGTCGATGTGAAAGACGGGCAGAAAACAGGGTTTTTCCTCGATCAGAAATATAATCGTCTCGCGATCCGCCGTTTTGCCGAAAATGCACACGTTCTCGACTGTTTTACCCACACCGGTTCTTTCTAGTATCAACAGGAAACTAACTATACATNNGGCTGCCGGAGCTGCATCCGTGCTTGCGGCCGATGCTTCCGAAAGCGCCCTCGCTATGGCGGAAAGAAATGCCGGGCTGAATCATTTCCATAATATCAGCTTCGTGTGCGAGGATGTCTTTGCCCTGCTTCCTGCCCTTCTTGGTGAGAAGCGGCTGTTTGACCTGGTCATTCTCGATCCCCCGGCATTTACAAAATCAAGAAATACGATCCGGGCTGCGGAACGGGGCTACCGGGAGATCAACCGTGCAGGCATGAAACTCGTCCGCCCCGGCGGCTTCCTGGCGACCTGTTCCTGCTCCCATTTTATGGATCGCGAACTGTTCGAGAAGATGGTCAGCGATTCCGCCCGTGCCGCGCACTTAAGGCTCCGGCTCGTGGAGGCGCGTGCCCAGTCCCCGGATCATCCTGTGCTCCTTGGCGCACAGGAGTCCTATTACCTCAAATTTAATATCTATCAGGTACTGCCGGAGTATTGAGAAACGTCTCCACCGTGCAGCTTCTTCCGTCCGTTCTCACCGTCACCGCACCGGAGCGCGATGTCCGGAATACCGCGGTCCCGCACTCCGCAAGTCTGTCCATCGTCTCTTTGTGAGGATGCCCGTAGCGGTTTCCGGTTCCGGCGGAGATGACCGAAACGGCAGGACTTACAGCACTCAGAAATGCCTGCGGAGTAGAGTATTTCGAACCGTGATGAGAGACCTTCAGGATCTCATATTGATGCGCTTCACGCTGCACAAGCTCTGTCAGCGCCTCCTCTCCTTCCCCCGAAACATCCCCGGTGAGCAGCACATCCAGCCGGCCGTACTTTAGTGCCATGACGATGCACTGTGCATTCGCGTCGGCTTCCGGCTGTCCGGCAGAGGGTTCCGGCCCCAGGATCCGCACTTCCATGCCGTCCAGACAGAAGCTGTCGCCTCTCTTTACTTTGATCACTTCCAGCCCTGCCTGTCTGGCAGCCGTCTCCACCGATAGATACCCCTCCTCTTCCATCAGCACTTCCGCTGCGTCCGGCAGAAGCAGATATTTCGCCCGAAGCGCTGTTTCATGCCCCGCAATAAGAGCCAGAATCTCCATAACCCCGTTCATGTGATCGGAATCCGCATGCGTCACCGCGATCACGTCCAGGCGCTGTATTCCGCTGTATTTCAAAAAAGGGAGTATCCTGTATGTTCCCACGTCCCTGACGCTCGACGATCCTCCGTCAATAAGGATAGACCGTCCGTTCGGAGATTCCGCGACGATTCCGTCCCCCTGTCCGACGTCCAGAAAAGTAACGGACATTTTTCCCGGGATACGAAGCCCGAGAACCAGAAGCATCGCGGGAAGAAAAAGATAAGCAAGGATCTTTTTCGCCCGGTTCCGGAACCGGTAAAGGAAATACAGGAAAAGCGCAAACAGAACATAGTATCCCGCAATCATCACAATCCCCGGCCTTCCGGTGATAAACACCGTCGGGAACGGGATCTTCCATTTCCCGAATATGCGCAGATGGTCAGGCGATTCCGCAATAAGCCCGAGTATCCTGTCGTACAGACGGACACACCACACTGCCGGAAACACGCATTTCCCGCCCAGTACAAGGCCTGCGGCGCCGGTTATCAGAATAACGGGAAGCAGCGGGAGAAGAAGCAGATTCACGGGCACGCCCAGTACCGGGATCTCGAAGAAATGCCAGGCGGCGAGAGGCATCATCCCGAACTGAATGATCACGCATCCGGCTGTCTTTCCTTTCTTTTCAGAGAGCATGCACAGGAGGGCTGCAGCGAAGGAGAGCTGAAAGGAACTGTGAAAAAGAAAGTAAGGGTCAGCGGCCAGGATCAGGATCGCAGCCAGAGCTGCCGCATTCAGCCTGTCATATGTTCTTCCCGCCGTTCTGGCGCCCATGGAAGCCAGATAAAAAATGACTGCCCGAAGGGAGGAGACCGAGCAGCCGGTCAGGCAGAAAAAGCACAGAAGAACCCCTCCTCCGGCAATGGCAGATCCTTTTACGGAGCATCCGCATTTCCGGAGCGTTCCGTAAACGAGGGAAGAGAGAATACTCAGATGGAGCGAGGAGATCACGAGCATGTGGGAGATCCCTCCGCTCTCGTATCTGCGGGAAAGACTGTAGGAAAGATTTTCTTTTCTTCCGAGCAGCATCGCGCCGAGCACCTCCTCCGTATCGTCCGGATAGACTTCGCAGAGCCTTTCGAACAGAAAGCGTCGGAGGACTGCCACCGTTTCCGGCAGTACACTTTGTTTTCCGTTTTGGGAAAGAAGTACCGCGCTCTTTATTCTGCAGCTGATATGATGCAGCCGGTCATATTTCGCTTCATCAAACTGCCCCGGATTCGAAGGGAATGCGGAAGCCGTCAGTCTTCCCCGCACCTTGACGGTCTCCCCGGCCCTGCAGTACACCGGTGTACCGTTTCCGGCACCCTTTCCGGGATCGAGCGCCGTTCTCACGGTATGCAGACTGTAACGCACCTCCTTTCCGTTCTCCCGGACCGAAAAAAAAGTGCGCCGCATCACAAGAACCGCATAGCCGTTTTTCTCTTCATACGACTTTACGGTTCCCTCCGCTGTAATGACCGTCCCCAGGTAACGGTTCAGGTCTTCATTTTTCTTAAACAGATCCGCGTTCCCGGGAAAGAAACCGAAGCAGACCGCGATGACTGCGGTCAGGAGAACGCATACTAAGACAAGGGGCCTCTTCATCAGGCATCATTTCACTTCGATGCCTTTTCCACCAGTTCCTCATTGGCCTCATAAAGCTGGTCCAACCGCATGTGTTCCCGGAACGTCACCTTGATATCCCCCTCGATGGCGATCTGGACCTGTTTTACATTGCAGCTTTTAACCAGAGAATTAACTATAGAATAAACCGGAATCTCTTCCGATACATTCAGCGTACTGTTCAGGAAGCTCCTGCTCAGGTTGACATAACAAACATCATTGGCAGTCGATACCGAAAGGATCTCGGTATCTGACGGGAGCGACGCGAAGCTTCCCATCGTCTTCGGCCCTTCCACCAGTCTGGCAACGACAGCCCACTCCAGAGGCTGAGAACTGCTGTGGTAGATCGCTCTCGGCTCCTCGACAAGCTTATCGCCTTTTTCATTGGCAAAAAACAACCGCACCGCGTTTCTCTCATAGTTGTTCAGAAGCTGGGCGGAATTGTCGACAAAGGTCTCCCTGCGCATAAGACCGACCGGATTACCGTCCGCATCCGTCAGCGGCGATTCGCCGATATAGAACTGGACGCGGTCAATGCCTTCGATCTGCACAAAAGTCCTCACGATCCCGGCGCGGACCAGTACTTCCCGCGTCTTCTCCATATCGTAATAAGTCTCCGGGAAACGCAGCGTGAGCGTACGGTCCTCGACAGAAATGATCTCCATTACGACATTATCGGGCAAAAGGCATTCCGAAGACTCACTGGCCGGTGTCCGGCAAAGCTCATCGCGAAGCTCCTCGACAAGATCCTTCGACATCTGGAGCGTCGGGATATAACTCATAGAGACGAGGGCATCCTCTTCCTGATTGAGATAATACACATAAATAACATTGTCGGAGGGATTCTGCATGGCGCCGGCGCAGCCGGTAAGGAGCACGCAGATCAGGACCGCCGCAGTCCATATCCGCAATCCGGAGAGCCCTCTCTTTCTCTTCATCATGATGCCGCCTCCTCTTCATGAACCAGCGGAATGCGGGTCTGGAAAGAAGTCCCCTCTCCGGGTTTGCTGATGACTTTAACAACGCCGTTATGAACGCTGACGGCGCTCTTTACAAGGGCAAGTCCGAGGCCGGTGCCTTCCACTTCCGTGGAATGAGATTTGTCGACCCGGTAGAACCGCTCGAAGATAAACGGCTGATCCTCATCGGAAATGCCGATGCCGGAATCCGCCACCGTGACATAGAAGAACCGGTGATCCGCGTTCAGTGAGACGCGGACCCAGCCGTCCTCCACATTATACTTGATCCCGTTCTCGATCAGATTGGTGAACGCGAGCGTAAGCTTCGACTCATCCACCTCCGCCTCCACTTCCCGGAAAGTATCGAGGGTGAGTTCGATATTCCGTTTTCCCGCGATCGGGCGGAGCCGCTGAATGATATCCTCGAGCATATTCCCGATATTGACGGTTCTGAAATGGAAATTCCCGGACTTCTTGTCCATGCGGACCATCTCAAGAAGGTCGTGAATGATCCCGTTCTCACGGTCGATCTCCTGAGAGATATCCTCCATAAATTCGCGGTAGATCTCATTGGGGACGTTTTCCTGTCCCACAAGGGAATCCGCCAGGACCTTCATGGATGCCAGAGGTGTCTTCAGTTCATGGGAGACGTTGGATACGAATTCCTGGCGGGATTCGTCTACTTTTTTCACTCTCCCGAGAAGCTGGTTGAACGCATTGGTGATCTGTTCCGTCTCCGTGTAGTCGGTGACGGAGATCGTCTCTTCCTCAAAACCGTCGGTAATCGATTCGATCTCATTTGTGACGCGGTGCAGCGGTCTGATCAGATATCTGGACAGCAGATATCCGAGGATCAGAACGATCCCGCTCACCGCTCCGATGATGATCAGCGAATTTCTCTCCAGGATCCGGACCGTCTGGGCAATTTCGTTGGTGGAGACCGAAACGAGGATCACGCCCTCTATGTCTTCCGTCTCCGGAATGTCCACCGGAACAGCCACCTCGATATATCCGTTCTCGCGGTCATAGATCGTGGAACCGCCCTCTCCCCGGAAACAGTCGATGACCTGTTCCGATACGTTGATCCGCCCCGTACCGAGATCGTAGGTATCGCGGATAATGCGGAACCGGCTGTCGATGACCATGATCCGTCCGAAATAGACATTGGAGAGCAGGGTGAGTTCGCTGTTGATGATATCGGAATTTGTATTGCTGATGTAATCCGCGTCGATCAGCTGATTGCTCAGGATCTCGCACTGGTTGCGCACATTCATGCCGCGTAAAGACACAGCACGTTCCTCGTACCCCCGTACGACGGAACGTGTTGCGATCACGGCCGGAATGATCCCGATCAGGATCAGCATGGCCAGTATTCGGAATTGAAGACTTTTTATAAATCTCATGCGTTAAAGTAGTATCCTACGCCCCATTTTGTGTGGACATAGCGCGGATCGCTCGGATTCTCCTCTATTTTTTCACGAAGACGGCGGATATGGACATCGACCGTGCGGACATCGCCCGGGTATTCATACCCCCATACGATATTCAGCAGGTTTTCACGGCTGTATACCTTGTTCGGATTGAAAACAAGAAGCTCCAGAACATCGAATTCCTTGGCGGTCAGGTTCACTTCCCGGCCGTCCACCGTCACGGAGCGGTTATTGACGTTCAGCTGCATATCCCGCACGGTGATGATCCGCTGGCCGCTTTCCCGCTGCATCATGGCCGTGCGGCGGAAGATGGTGCGGATACGCGCCTTGACCTCCAGGATGTTGAANNAACGGCTTTGTGATGTAGTCATCCGCGCCGTACTCCAGTCCGAGGATCTTGTCCATATCCTCCCCTTTGGCAGTCAGCATAATGATCGGAACACCCGAGAATTCGCGGATCTGCTGGCATACTTCGAGTCCGGAAAGTTTCGGAAGCATAAGATCCAGCAGAATAATGTCGAACTCATTCTGTTTCGCCTGATTTAAGGCTTCCTCTCCGTCATACGCGCTGATGACCTCAAATCCCTCCTGCTCGAGAGAAAAACGAATGCCCTTCACTATGTTCTTTTCATCGTCAACAACAAGTACTCTTCTTGCCATGATCACTGCTCCAATTCCGTCATTCAACTGTTATCGACTCTCTGATGCGATCGAATACAGATTCCTTAATTCCATTGACTTTGCATATTTCCTCAACAGACCGGAAACTGCCGTGCTCCTCGCGGTAAGCGATCACGGCTTCCGCCTTGGCTTTTCCGATGCCGTTCAGCGTCATAAGCGTTTCCGCATCAGCGGTATTGATATTTATTTTTCTTCCGGATCCTGCCGTGTTTCCTTCCTCCGCTGCACCTTCCCGCACAAAACGCGGATCCGCTCCGACGGACACGTAAGCGGCGGGATCCTCCGTCAGGGCCTTTGTTTCCTCTTTCGCCGGGAAACAGATCATCATGCCGTCTCTGACTTCAGCCGCCTGATTGACCCGGTCCGGATCAGCTTCCTCCGTCAGACCTCCGGCGGCTTCAGCCGCATCCATGATGCGCGCTCCTTCCGGAAGCACGTAGACTCCCGGATTCCTGACCGACCCTGTCACGTATACATAGAGAGCAGCCGGTTCTACCGGTATCTTCTCCGGGGAGCTTTCCGCTTCATCGAAGGCTTCCCCCGATTCTTCCTCCGCGGCATCACCCGGCTTCGCCTGTTCCCTCTGCGTTTCCGTTTCCGGTACCGTTTCCTCCTGCACGGAAAACACCGGTCCGTTCCCCGAACCGCATCCTGTGATCGCTCCCGTCAAAAGAAGCAGGCAGAAAAAGATTCGCAGAAAAATGGGTTTCGTGACCGCCTTCCGGCCGGGTTTTCGGTTCAATATACTGTTTTTCATTGTGCACTCCTTATGGATTTCCGGTTGCGGGATTCCTCAGGTTCCGGGCATAAACCCTGTGCACAATCTCATCATATCATCAAATCCAAAACAGTTTCAACCGGAAATTATCCGAGGCAAACGTCCAGTATTTCCGCCATTTTGTCGAAGTCTTCCTTCTGTGCTGCAAGCGGAGGGACGAGGCGCAGGACATTCGTACCCGCGGAAATCACAAGCAGTCCTTTCTCTCTTGCGGCGGCGACCACCTCGCCGACCTTTCTGCCTTCGAGTTCAAGTCCCTGCATAAACCCTTTCCCGCGGCGTTCCTTCACACAGGAATGTCTGTCGGTAAGTTCCCCGAGTTTCCTTTCAAAGTACGGGGTGAGCTCACGGACATGTCCCACGATATCCCTTTTTTCAAAAATATCGAACACGGCGCTGACTGCGGCACAGGCCAGGGGATTGCCCCCGTAGGTCGTCCCGTGGTCACCCGGTTCCAGCGAAGAGGATGCTGTCTTTTCATTCAGGACAAACGCCCCGACCGGCACGCCGCAGCCGAGTGCTTTCGCGCATGTCATGATATCCGGTTTTATCCCGTATCCGTCAAAAGCCCAGAGATCCCCGGTACGTCCCATCCCGCACTGGATCTCGTCGAGGATCAGAAGAATGTCCTTTTCGTCACAGAGCGCGCGGACATCCCGAAGAAAGGCCGGGTCCGCCGGATAAATGCCGCCTTCCCCTTGTACTGTCTCCAGAATGATTGCGCAGGTATCGTCCCCGACGCATTCCAGAATGCTGTCAAAGTCATTGAAACGGGCAAATTTCACTCCGCCCATAAGCGGGCGGAACGCTTCCTGATAATGGTCATTGCCGGTAACAGACAGAGCTCCTACGGAGCGCCCATGGAAAGAGTTCTTCATGGCGATGATCCCACCTTCTTTCTTTCCCTTCTTCCAGGCGTATTTTCTTGCCGCTTTGATCGCTCCTTCGATTGCTTCCGTACCGCTGTTCGTAAAGAAAGCTTTTGACATCCCGCAGGATCTTACAAGCTTTTCAGATGCTTCCGCCGCAGGGACATTATAATAAAGATTGGAGGTATGGATGATCTTTCCGATCTGATCCGTCAGAGCGGCATTATACTCCGGATCATTATATCCGAGTGCAAAAACAGCAATTCCCGCAGCAAAATCCAGGTATTCTTTCCCGTCCGTATCATAGACGCGCATTCCGTCGCCTCTCTCGAGCACAATGGGGAAACGGTTATAGACATGCACGTAGTACTGATCCAGCGTTTCTTTATAATCAGCGGTTTTCATGATAGTACCTCTCTTCATTGTCTCCTATGATCGCCGTACCGATTCCTTTGTTCGTAAAGAATTCAAGCAGCAGGCAGTGTTCGATCCGTCCGTCAAGGATATGCACGCGGGATACCCCGTTTTCGATCGCATCCACACATCCCCTGAGCTTCGGAAGCATCCCGCCTCCCGCATTTCCGGACGCGATAAACTCATTTGTCTCCTTAACGCTCATCTCCGAGATCAGTGTCGTCGGATCCGTCGGATCGGCATAGACGCCTTCTATATCCGACAGGAAAACAAGTTTGGCGGCATTTTCCGCCTCCGCGATCGCGCAGGCTGCGTCATCCGCATTGACGTTGTAGGCGTGGAAGTCTTTTCTGCCGAGCCCCACCGGACAGATCACGGGAACAAAATCATTTTCGATCAGCGTATCGATCAGAGAGGTATTGACCTCTGCAACTTCTCCCACATATCCGATGTCACGTTTTCCGGCTTTTTTCTTCCTGCAAAGCAGCGTGCCTCCGTCTTTTCCCGACACGCCCGCCGCTTTGACGCCGTTGCTCTCCATATACTGGACGAGGTCCTTGTTGACCTTATTCAGGACCATCTCCGCGACTTCCATCGTCTTCTCGTCCGTCACGCGCAGTCCCTCGACAAATTCGGGTGTCTGGCCGGAGAGCTTCACCCATTTGCTGATCTCCTTGCCGCCCCCGTGAACGATGATCGGCTTGAAGCCGACCAGCTTCAGGAGCGCCACATCCTGGATCACGCTTTTTTTCAGGGCATTGTCCGTCATCGCGCTGCCGCCGTACTTTACGACGATCTTCTTTCCGGAAAACTCCCTGATATAAGGTAAGGCTTCTATGAGTACATTCGCTTTCTGCACCCAGGATTCCATATTTTCTGTCATAGTATTCTCCTCTGCCGCTCCTTCCTGTCCGCAGTGTTTATCCGCCGGGTCATTTTGCAGCGCGGCAACGTGTTCTTTCGCTCAGGAACGATAGCTCGCGTTGATATCGATGTATCCGTGCGTGAGGTCACATCCCCACGCCGTTGCCTCGGCTGCTCCCGCATTCATGTCCGCAGTGATCGCGATATCCTTCTCTGACAGGATCCTTGTCGCTTCTTCTTCGGAGTAGGCAGCGGCCCTTCCCCTCTCTACGATCTTCAGTTTTCCGGCACGGCTCTCGACCATGATATCGACCATTTCCGGTTCAAATTCCGCTCCGGAATATCCGAGTGCGCACATGATCCTTCCCCAGTTGGCATCGTGCCCGGCGATCGCTGCTTTCGTCAAAGAAGAAGAAACGACGGAACGTGCGAGTTTTCTGGCGTCGTCTTTACAGGCGGCATGTTCCACACGGCAGCTGAGCAGTGCCGTTGCACCTTCTCCGTCCGCGGCGATCTGTTTGGCAAGGTACAGATTCACTTCATGCAGCACCTCGCAGAACAGCTGGTAATCCGCATCTTTCGTACTGATCGTTTTATTTCCCGCAAGCCCGTTCGCAAGGAGCAGAACGGTATCGTTTGTCGACGTATCCCCGTCGACCGAGATCATATTGTATGTTTCCCTCACGTCCTCACTGAGTGCCTCCTGAAGAAGTTCCTTGGAAATGCTGACATCCGTCGTGAGGAAAGAAAGCATCGTGCACATATTGGGGTGGATCATCCCGGATCCCTTGCAGCATCCGCCGAGCGTCGCGACCGTTCCGTCGGAAAGCGTAAATGTCACGGCATTCTGTTTTTCCACCGTATCTGTCGTCATGATCGCCTGTGCCGCTCTTGTGCCGGATTCCATGCTTCCGTCCAGCAGATCCGCCAGATGGTTCACACCGTCTTCAATTTTTTCGATCGGAAGCTGTGCTCCGATGACCCCGGTGGACGCAACGAGAACCGATTCCGGAGAGACGACAAGTTTCTGCGCCACCGCATCGGCTGTCCTCACACAGTACGACATTCCCTCTTCCCCGGTACAGGCATTGGCGATGCCCGAATTCACCACGACGACCTGCGCGGGAGCTCCGCTCCTGACGCGGTCCCGGTCCCAGATCACAGGGGCCGCCTTGACGACATTGCTTGTAAATGTTCCCGCACATACACAGGGAACGCTGCTCATGATCATAGCCATATCCGGTTTCTCGGAAATCTTTTTGATATTGGCCGCATAGGCAGCCGCCTTAAAGCCTTTTGCCGCGGTCACGCCGCCCTCGATAATGTTGATGATCATCCTCTTTTACCTCCTCAAAAAGCCATCGGCACGGCAGTGAGTCCTTCTTCCTCCTGAAGGCCGAACATCAGGTTCATGTTCTGCACTGCCTGTCCGGCAGCTCCTTTTACGAGATTGTCAATGGAGCCCATCATGATCAGCCTGTTCGTTCTTCTGTCAACGCGGAATCCGATATCCGCGTAATTGCTGCCTCTCACATATCTGGTCTCCGGAACTCTGTCTGATCCGAGGACGCGCACAAATTTTTCATTTTCATAGAAAGAATCATAAACCGCCCTGACTTCTTCCCACGAAACTTCTTTCCGAAGGGAAGCATAGGCCGTCACAAGGATCCCTCTCTCCATCGGCACAAGATGGGGCGTGAAATTCAGTACGATCTCTTTTCCCGCCGCGAGTCCGAGCTGGTCTTCGATTTCCGGCGTGTGGCGGTGGTTCGCCACGCCGTATGCTTTGATGTTTTCGTTGACTTCACAGAAAAGATTTGCTGTTTTTGCCCCTCTTCCTGCCCCTGTCGTTCCGGATTTCGCATCAATGATGACCGTATCCGGATCGATCAGTCCCGCTTTCATTGCCGGACAGACCGACAAAATGCTGCAAGTCGGATAACATCCCGGATTCGCTATGATCCTGGCTTTCGCGATCCTGTCCCGGTTCCTTTCCGGCAGGCCGTATACCGCCTCTTCAAGAAACTGCGGCGAGGGATGATGAATACCGTACCAGGCTTCATATCTCGACGCATCTTTGATCCGGAAATCGGCGGAAAGGTCAATGATCTTTACCTTATTAAGAATTTCCTCGCTGACAAGAGAGGCGCATAACCCCTGCGGCGTAGCTGTGAAGATAACGTCCGCCGCTTCCGCGAGCGCCTGCATGTCCTCTCCCATGCATTTTTCGTCCGCAATCCCGAACATGCTTCCGTAGATCTCCGAAAACGGACGGTCTGTATAACTTTTTGATCCCAGCCAGACGATCTCTGCATCCGGATGGCCTTTCAATATCCTGACAAGTTCGGCGCCGGCATACCCGGTTGCGCCGATAATTCCGACTTTTATCATCGTCGAAGCTCCTTACCTGATCGCAGTTTTCTGTTCGTGCATTTCATAATACCCAATACTCTTTCGTTTGTAAAGAGGAGAACTGCATTGTCGTTGTATACTTATGCACTTTATATGAATATTCATTCACTTTCGTTCTTATTTTATGGGTTTTTACACTTGCATATTGAATGTCTATGTTGTATATTTTTTCTCGAAGCCAAATCAAGGAGGTTCTTTTTATGAAGAAGAAAGTAGTGCTTGCATATTCCGGCGGTCTTGATACAACAGCGATCATCCCGTGGCTCATCGAAAACTTTGATTACGAAGTCATCTGCTGCTGCGTTGACTGCGGACAGGGAAATGAGCTCGACGGACTCGAAGAGCGTGCGAAACTCTCCGGCGCATCCAAATTATATATAGAAGATATTAATGACGAATTTGCCGAAGAGTTTATTATGCCCTGTGTACAGGGAGGAGCTGTTTACGAGAATAAGTATCTTCTTGGCACTTCCATGGCCCGTCCCGCAATTGCCAGAAAGCTTGTGGAAATTGCCAGAAAAGAAGGTGCTTCCGCAGTCTGCCACGGCGCAACAGGAAAAGGAAATGACCAGATCCGGTTTGAACTCGGCATCAAAGCCCTTGCTCCCGATCTCGACATTATCGCCCCCTGGAGAATGACAGATATCTGGAAATTCCAGTCTCGCGAAGACGAGATCGCCTACTGCCATGAAAAAGGGATCCATCTCCCGTTTGACGCAAGCTCCAGCTACAGCCGCGACCGTAATCTCTGGCACATCAGCCATGAAGGCCTGGAACTCGAAGATCCTTCTCTGGCTCCGAACTACGAGCATCTTCTCGTACTCGGCGTCTCTCCGCAGGCTGCCCCGGACGAAGAGACCGAAGTGACGATCACTTTTGAAAAAGGAGTTCCTACTTCCGTTAACGGCACGAAAATGAAACCCGCGGATGTGATCCGCAAACTCAACGAACTCGGCGGCAAAAACGGCATCGGCATCGTCGACATCGTCGAAAACCGTGTCGTAGGCATGAAGTCACGCGGTGTTTACGAGACTCCCGGCGGAACGATCCTCATGGAAGCCCATCAGCAGCTCGAGGAACTTGTCCTTGACCGTGCCGTCATGGAAGTCAAAAAGGACATCGGCAACAAGCTCGCTCAGGTCGTCTATGAAGGCAAGTGGTTCACGCCTCTGTGCGACGCGCTGCGCGCCTTTATTGCCTCGACCCAGCAGTATGTAACCGGCGAGGTAAAGCTGAAACTCTACAAGGGCAATATCATCAAGGCCGGCACGACATCACCGTACAGCCTGTACAGCGAATCGCTCGCTTCCTTTACGACCGGCGATCTTTATGATCATCACGACGCCAGCGGATTCATTACTCTCTTCGGCCTGCCGCTGAAGGTGCGTGCAATGAAACTTCTGGAAGCAGAGAACAATAAATAAGAAAAAGGGCGCTTTTCCCATACCCGGGTATGTCCTTCCGCAGAAACTCGCAACGGAATTGCAAGCTATCTGCTAACTGCGACTACGAAAAAGAGGAATCTTTAAGAGATACAGCTCTTAAAGATTCCTCTTTTTCAAGTCTCCGTAAGCAGAGGATCTCGCACTTCCTAAAAACGCTCGTCCATCATCTGCGGAAGGACATACCCGGGTACGGGCACTGACATTTTCTCTATTAACAAATGTCTATCTGGTCGACAGAAAAGCGTTCTCCCTCTGTCCCGCTTCATTCGTCGGGAAAGTTGCCGCAAACGCCGCTGCTTTCACTTTGGCGGTCGTCCAGTCCTGCATATGCTCATACACGATGATCTCATTGTACAGCAGGCTCTCCATGATCGTATCATCGTTGCACGCAAGGCCCTGCTTGATGTTCTGAAGAGCGCTTCTGTAGTTCTTTTCCTGCAGATCGCACATCGCAAGTCCGTTGTAGGAAGCCGCTGCGCAGCTCGGATTATCCAGATACTCCCGGTACATCGCCCTGGCATTCGCCGCGTCATCCATCGCAAGATAAGTTTTTCCGAGCAGCAGGACAGCCCGCTCATCATTCCGGTTCTGACGAAGATCCTCGATCAATTCCGCTTTGGCTTCTTCGTAATTCTGAAGAGAATACTGAATGACTCCCATCCCGTAGTGGTCGCTTTCCTGGTTTTTTGCCATATCGAGCGCTTTCTGAAGGAAGTCGGCCCCGTTCGCGTCCATCTTGTGCTCTTTATAAAGCTCATAGATGCTGATGTACATATTGTAATCCGCGGTCAGCTCCGCTGCCGCCGAGAAATCTTCTCCCGCGCTCTGCGTATCCCCTTCGGACATCTCGATTCTTCCCCTCATGTAGAGAAGATCCGCCTCTTTTTTATCCGTCAGAAGTTCGTCATACATTTCTTTCGCTTCCGACACCCTTCCCTGCTTGAGCCTGCAGTAAGCAAGGTATTTTCGGACGTCACGGATAAAATCGTCTTTCTGGCCTTCACTGTTAAGGATCGATTTATTAAAGTTGATCGCCGCCTCCGCATAGGAAGCCTGCTGGAGCATGGCAATGCCGAGGCCGCGGTACGACTCCGCCAGATACCGCTCCTCCCCGATCAGTGTCTCGAATCCTGTGATCGCCTCATCATAGCGGCGTTCTTCAAGTGCTGTCTGGGCAGCCTCATAAGCTGCTTTCGGCTCGGAGCCGACACAACCCGAAAGAACGGCTGCTGCCAGCATCAGCACCGTGAGGATCCATCCTTTTTTTCCGGCTCTTTTCATCAAATGCATTCTATCCCCGTACCAGATCAAGAGGCGAGTCATAAACACCTTTGGAGATCAGTTCTGCAAAAGCATCTTTTACGGACTGTTTGTCTTCCTGATAGGTTACGCCGAACCAGTGATCTTCGCTGGTGAGTACTTTTACGGCAGCACTGTTTTCCTTGATCATGGCGTCGACAGAAGTCGGAAGAAGGTATTCCGCTTTCATAAAATCACCGGCTTTCTTAAGAAACGCCGGAAACGCTTCTTCAAGGGCGTCAAGGAACGGAGGGAAGAATCCCCAGAAATTCATCGAAACAAGACTGTTCCTGTCAACAGGTACAATACCGTCTTCCTTCTCTATTCCCGCGCCGTCCGGTGTCCGGATGATATTTTTCGTCTCATCGATCCCGGTCAGATTACCGTCTTCATCCTGCAGACAGATTCCCCTCGTAACGCCTCCGTTGTCGGACAGGGTATTTCTGAGGATGAAGCTGACCATCGCCATGTTATACCTGCCGTCGGCAGATCTTTCGGGCGTACTCACAAGGTAGTCATGGATGGTCCTGAAAGCGCTCTTCCCGTAATAATCATCCGCATTAATGACCGCAAACGGCTCGTTAATGACATCTTTCGCACACATGAGTGCCTGCGAAGTTCCCCATGGTTTTTTTCTCTCCGGCGGACATACAAATCCTTCCGGAAGAGAGTCGATCTCCTGATAGGCGTAAGCAACTTCCACTTTCTTCGATATACGGTCGCCGATGATCTTCCGGAAATCCTTATCCAGATCTTTTCGAATAATAAAGACCACTTTGTCAAATCCGGCTT
>DBVZ01000033.1:60198-60352 GCA_002308255.1 Lachnospiraceae bacterium UBA1251
AACCGTAACGGCTTCCGATTCCTGCCGCCAGAACTACAAGAGATGTCTTCATATTTTTCCTCCTCTCCGATTACGATAAGCTGCTCAGTTTTTCCGCCTGTTCCGCAGACGCAAGACTGTCAACGATCTCATCCAGATCGCCGTCCATGATCTG
>DBVZ01000149.1 GCA_002308255.1 Lachnospiraceae bacterium UBA1251
CCTTTAATATAATACCATAAAAAAATACCGCTTTTCTTCCGTATTTGATCGGTTAGAAAAGCGGCATCAGTTTTTGATTAGGGGTATGCATACTGTATCAGACATCTTTGCGGAGCACCCCTGTTACTGTCCAGGTCTTATTTTCGGAGATCGGCATGACGAAGCGGGTCTCTTTGGAAGACTTGGTGCGGTTTTTTTCCTGTCTGTTCTGTTTGCAGACATTTAAGTAGTAAAGCATTGTGATTTACCTCCATCTATATATTTAAGCCGGTCCGTTGCGAACCGGCGGTGTGACATCCAGCAGGTACTATAGCACGAAAAAAGTTTCTTGTCATTGGCTGTATTTGATGATTTTTTCTCACAAAAATAAAATCTTTTTGGCGAATATTATTTATGAAAAGAGGACGGCCGGATTTTTGCCCCGAAGCTTTTATAACAGGGCATTTCCGTTTATAATGACGGTATAAAAGGAGACAAAAAAACTATGAATACGAAAATGATCATTGAACTTGTCGGTTATCTCGGATCGGCGCTGGTCCTCGTTTCCTTCCTCATGACGTCCGTCTTCAAGCTGCGGGTCGTGAATACGGTGGGAAGCGTCATTTTTGCCATTTACGCGCTGATCATTCACTCTTATCCGACGGCGCTCATGAATGCCTGCCTCGTGGCGATCAATGTCCATTTCCTCTGGAAAATGATGCATACCCGCAAGGACTACGAGATCGTCCCGGTGAACCCGAAGGACAGGTATCTGGCGCATTTCATCCAGACGCATCGGGTCGATATCGACGAATGTTTTCCGGGACTTAAGGTGGACACCGCCCGTGCGAACTTCGCTTTGTTCGTGAACTGCGAACAGAAACCCATCGCCGTCCTGCTCGGCACGGAAAATGAAGGCGTTCTGGACATTCAGCTCGATTACTCGACGCCGGAGTACAGGGATTTTTCGGTCGGCAATTACCTGTTTGACAAACTGAAGGATGAGCGCATCCGCAAGCTGACGTACAACGGGCCGATGACGGACGCGCACCGCGTGTATCTTACGAAGATGGGATTTCAGCACGTGAGCGACGGGTTTGTGAGGAGACTGAAGTGAAAAAAGTGAGTCGGGGGACGTATCTCCTGACTCACTCCACACACAAAAAAGAACAAGGCTCTTTTCGGATGGGTTCAGCTTGAATCCGGAAGAAGCCTTGTTCTTTTTTGTATACGAACCGAAAGAGCCGGCTGCGGAGTGAGTCAGGAGATACGTCCCCCGACTCACTTCTTCATTTAACCGGCGTCACATCGATATGAACGGTACCTGTTGCCTTCTCAAGACAGGAAGCTTTCACAATATATTTCCCTGCGGCCATTGTGCTGGACGCTCCGTCAGTATTTTTCAGATTAGCAGAGATGATCGCATTTCCGTTTGTCTCCAGGGGATTCTCTGCGTCTGATCCTTCTGGTGCTTCTATGATTTCCACTCTGACGGAGCCCTTCGTAAGACTGGCAGCGATGACGATCTGTTCCCCTTCTTCGACTGTGAGTGTGCCTGCGGAACAGGCTGCGTCTTTTTGGGCTTTCGCAGCATCAATCACCGCTTGCTTTTCAGAGAACACGGTCAGGTTAAATTCAGATTTTCCGCATGAGATCAGCATACATGCCGATAATGCCAGAGCGATGAGCACTGCTGCGGTGCGGGTTCTTTTTGCGGATGCTGATGATGCAATTGTTTTTCCCTTCATGTGATTTCTCCTTTGGAGTGGGTCGGATGAGTCGGGGGACGTATCTCCTGACTCACTCTTTTCGTTTTTCAATTTGTCAAAATCTGTGACCGGGTGAGTCAGGAGATACGTCCCCCGACTCACTCAACTCATCCCAATACTTTCCTGAGAGCCTTCTCGGACGCCCCCGGAAACAGTTCTTTTGCCCTTGCCAAAATGCGCTCCGCGGAAACCGCCGGCTCTTCCTTATAGAGTCCGGTCACGTATTCATATCCCCACAGTGCCTCCGGCTTCTGGTAATAGGAGACGGCCATGCCGTAGCTCTCGCCCCGTTTGTTCCGCCGGCGCTCGAATTTCCGGATGACCAGGTAGGTCTGCATCTGCAGCGCCGTCATGCAGCCGTCGAAATTCTTATAGCCTCCCTTGCCGAATCCCGCGGCCGGCTTCAGATCAAAGCCCGGATGCAGTCCGCCGTCTTCGCAGATATCCATGATTGCCTTGTATCTCCGCTGCATGAGCCCGTCGTCCCACGCCGCGTCGAAATCATAACCGTCCCGGCGGGCGTTGGCAAAGCAGGGGAACCACTCTTTGGAAATAAATCCTGTCTTATTATTAAAGAATTTGCCGTATGCCGCCTCGCCGGTTGCGGGAATGATCTCGCGCCACATCCAGGGATCCTGCTCCGGGTCCCCGGACCACCAGTAAAGGGGCGAAACGTGTTCCTCCGCGGAAAATCCTTCCGCCTCATTTGCGAACAGCGGCAGAAAGCCGACTTCGTTGATCCAGCTGAGAAGCTCCCGCCAGGAACGGATCCGGTAAGGATCGTCCCAGTCAAGACCTTTCATGATCCATTCGCCGCCTTCGTTTGCCATAACACTTCACCGCCTTGGGGGGGTGAGTCGGGGGACGTATCTCCTGACTCACTCTTTTGTTTTTCAATTAGTCAAAGTCTGTGACCGAGTGAGTCAGGAGATACGTCCCCCGACTC
>DBVZ01000019.1:0-8924 GCA_002308255.1 Lachnospiraceae bacterium UBA1251
GAATGCTCATCCAGAGAACCGAAGCCTTCGTCGATGAACATGATGTCGAGATGGATCCGGGAAGTATTCTCCTGGATCTGGTCCGCCATGCCAAGCGCCAGCGATAGTGCGGCCATAAAGGATTCTCCCCCCGACAGGGTCCGGATCTCTCTTTCCTTTCCCGTGACGAAGGAATAGACCATAAGGTCAAGTCCCCGGTTTTTCCCCTCTCCGGCAGCCTTTTTATCCGTCATCCGCAGCTCGTACTGTCCCGCGGACATCTCCGCAAGACGCCGGTTTGCCGCATGCAGGATCCGGCGCAGATAATAACGCTGCACATAAGTCTCGATATCCATCCGCTCCCCGGTCAGGTTTCCGGACAGTCTCCTGCTGAGATGCTCCACCGCGCCGTATTTCTTTGCGGTCTTAGTCCGCTCCGCCGTTTTCGGGACCAGTTCCCGGAGAGCGCGGGCGTTCGTATTATAATAATCCGTGCATCTTTCCAGCTGCTCCGATGCACTGGCAAGATTCTCCTGCGCTTCGTCCAGCGCCTTCTTCAGCACTTCCGTATCCGGTTCCGGCTGCCCCCCGATCGCTTCCCGGGCCGTTTTTGCGGCGCCTTCCGCCGCGGCTTTTTCCGCGTTATGCCTGCCGATCCGATCCCGCAGCCGCGCTGTCTCTTCTTTTTTGTGGGTCTTTGTGACGGTCTGCCACTCCGTCTCCGTCAGTTTCTTTTCCTTAAGGACGGCGTCGTATTCCTCCCGGCGCCTTTCCGCTTCCTCTTTCTGCGCGGGAAGCTGGCCCTCCCACTGCCGGATCAGTGTCTCCGCTTCGTTCCTGTCCGACAACGCCTTCTCTCTTTTTTTCTGAGCCTCTTTGAAAATGCCTTCTTTCCGGCTTCGAAGCTCTTCCGCCCGGCTCAGTACCTGCTTCGCACTCTCTGGCGTCCTGGAATATGCCGAGCCTGTTTTTTCACACAGTACCCGCATTTTTTCCGAAAGAGAGTCCTCCTTTTCCTTCAGCAGTTTCTGTGCCGCGCCGGCTTCCCCCGACTTGCGGGCCGCTTCCGCCGAAATTCGGGAGACTTCGGCACTGAGAGCGTCTATCGACTCCCTCGTCAGCTCTTCCCGGTCCTCCTCCAGGACACAGGGACGTGGATGTTCCGTTGAGCCGCACACCGGGCAGGGTTCTCCGTCCGCAAGTGTTTTTGCCAGAATCCCTGCCTGAGCATCGAGCCAGGCGGCAAATTTCCGGTCGTATTCCCCTTTTTTGAGTTCATAGGCCCCTTTGATGCGAAGGTAATCATCCTGAAGCGCACCGGCCCTTTTTTCCTGTACTGCGGCCTCTTTCAACGCGTCGCCGGCAGCCCTCGTCAGCAGCGCAAGTTCTGCGGCTTCTTCCGCTCCTTTCTTTGCTTCCTGCTCTTCCAGGACCGCATCCTGCCAGATTTTCACAAGCCCCGGAAGTCTCTCTTTCCCGTCCGTAAGCTTCCGTGCGGTATCCTCCGCCGCTTTTGCCGCGTCCCTGCAGCGCAGCCAGACGCCTTTTGCGTCGTAGGAGGCTTCGATCCGCTCTGTCAGCTGTCCGGCTTCCCTGATCTCCTCTTCGCGGCCGGAACATTTTTCCAGTATCTCCCGGGCTTTCCGCAGCTGCTCATAGGAGCGGTGCAGCGATTCGGCACGTTTGAAGGCATCTCTCTTCCGATCACGTTCCTTTGCCGCCAGGTCAAATGCTTCTTTTCGCTCTCCCCGCTCTTTTGCGAGGGCGCCGCACAGTTTTTCCAGTTCCGGCATCAGGCGTTCCAGGTCCGTCGCCCTGACGCGCTCGTCTTTTCTGATCCTTTCCAGAACGCTTCGAAGGACATCCGCATTTTCCGCCGTTTCCGGAACGGTCACATGACCGGCTTCCTGCCGCACGATCGTGCTGATCTTCGAAAGCTCCGCCCCGAGATCCCTGCGCCTTGTGTTCAGCTCTTCCGTGATCCGGCTGAAGAGTTCCGTACCGAAGAGCCTCCGGAAGATCTCCCTCTTCCGGTCGGACGATGCCCGCAAAAGTTCCATGAACTCGCCCTGCGCGATCATCGCCACCTGCATGAACTGGTTCTTGGTCAGCCCCACGATCTCCGTGAGCTTCGCGTCCGCCTCTTTGGACGGATATTCCGAGCCGTCCGGCATGAGCAGGGAAATGCTTCCGCTCACCGCCTGATCCTTCGCCCCGCTCCTTTTCGCGGCGCGGAAATGCCTGGGGGAGCGCCGGACGGTATATTCTTCCGCCTCTCCATGAACCGTCTCCGAAAAGACAAGTTCGACGAACGGCTCTGTTCCGAGATCCGCGAACTGGCTCTGCAGTTCCGGTCCGTCTTTTTTATTTTCCGTAGAACTCGCCTCACCGTACAGTGCGAAAACGATCGCATCAAAGACCGTCGTCTTCCCCGCGCCGGTATCGCCCGTGATCAGAAACAGGTTCTGATTGATTTTTGTAAAATCAATGCTTGTCTTCGTTCCGTAGGATCCGAAAGCCTGCATCGTCAGTTTCAGGGGCCTCATGATTTTCCGCCTCCCGCCGCGTTGATCACTTCCCGGAGGAGCTGCTGTTCTTCCTCCCCGGTCTCACCCAGGAATTCGCAGCACAGTTCATAAGGATCCAGCTCTTTTTCCGCGCTGTATTCTTCCCGTTCCTCCGCATCAGAGCCCGTGTCCCGGCGGATCTCGAGCAGATTCGGAAATGCCTGCCGGACCCGGTCCTGCATATCGATCACGTCGAGATCGACCTTATCCGTAAGCACCACTCTCACATAATCGTCACAGCTCTCCGCGAGCACTTCTTCCAAAGTGCCCCGGACTTCCTTCACTTCCCGGAGAGGCTGCAGCGGGATCACCGAAGTACGGACAACTCCTTTTTCCGCCATTTCCACAAGAAGGATCCCTTTCTGCTGCCCCGCCTCACTGACCGAGCAGGCGATCGGCGTGCCGCTGTAGCGGAAATATTCGCTGCCCGCCGTCATGGGTTTATGGATGTGTCCGAGCGCCGCATAGTCGAAAGGATTCAGGACATCCGCCCGGATCCCGTCAATATTTCCCACCGTCCGGATCTCGGACTCCATTCTCTCGACCTTGTCCGCCTCCGTGCCCGCGGGAAAATAAAACTGATGGCTTACGAGGACGTTTCTTGCGGTCCCGTCAATATTTTCCCGTGCGATCAGCCGGCGGACCGATTCGTCATACGTAAGGTTATTGCCGTTTTCGTCCGTGCCTGCGATATTCCTGACCGTAGTCGGCTTCACGAACGGAAGCAGATAGAAATGAACGGCTCCGAATGCATCCTGAAGGGTCACCTTTTCAATATATTCGGAAGGCTTCTGCGGCGGCATCCCGATCATCCGGATCTTCCGGTCTTTTAAGATACCCCGGAACACATTGATCCTCGGTGCGCTGTCATGATTGCCGCTGATCAGCATGATCTCCGCTTCCGGCGCCGCCTGCACGAGCATCGTAAGAAAGCGGTCGAACAGTTCGACCGCTTCCGCGGACGGGACAGCCTTGTCGTATATGTCTCCCGCGATCACGACAGCGTCCGGTTTTTCACGGGACGCCGCGTCCGCGATCTGCCGGAAGACGTAAGCCTGGTCCTCTCCCAGATCATGATTATGCAGTTTCAGCCCGATATGAAGATCGGACAGATGAAAGAATCTCATAGACGTTCCCCTGTCATATGGTCCGTCCGCATGACGTTATTTACGAACGGTTTATTTTTCCGGAAATTCCCAGTGACAGAACTTCCAGTACGGTTCATTGACGCGCTCCGCATACGCTTCCAGATCGCGTCCGCGCCAGTCGTAGAACCCTTCTCCGCTCGCTGTTCCGCCTTTTCCCGCGGCAAGACGCTCCGTGATCGACGGAGGCGTATCCTTCCGGTCGGAAATGATCGGGAACAGGAGTTTGCAGTTCTTGTCATCGAGATCGAGTCCGGCGTAATCCATGTGCTCGAAAAGCCCGATCGAAGTATACCGCGGGCAGAAGCTGTATTTCAGCGCCCTGTCGATTTCCTCGAAGCTGCAGATCCCCTCCTCGACGAGCTGGATCGCTTCGCGCAGCAGAGCGAACTGCAGACGGTTGCCGATAAAGCCCGGGGTCGGCTTTTTCAAGACGACCGGCTCCCGGTCCAGCGACTTCATAAAAGTGACGGCCTCTTCGATCTTGTCCGGTTCCGTCCGGCTGCTTCCGCAGAACTCGACATAGGGAACGATATGCGCCGGGTAGAAAGGATGCGCGATAATAAGCTTTCCTTCAATCGCCTCCAGATACGGGCTGTTTTCCAATGCTCCCAGCATCATGTCCGGCGTGATGGCGGAGCTCGCCGAGCAGATCAGTTCCGTGTCCGGACAGTTTTTTACGATCTCTTCGAATACGGAAGCCTTTATGCTTTTATCTTCTGTGACGGCTTCCAGAAAAACAGTGCAGTCCTTCATATCCGGATAGGCTTCCGTCACATGAAGATAAGTCTCGCAGATCTTTTCCTGTTCTTCCGTGAGGATCCCGTTCTTTATCATTACGCTGAAATGACTCCGATAACCTGCAAGCAGCTTTTCCTTCGATCTCTCCGACCGGACGAGGACCCACGTCGGAAATCCGTGTCCGGTAAGCAGAACCGCGTAAGAAGCAGCGATCAGTCCGCTTCCGATCACACCCACTGTTTTTTTCATAATGTACTCCTCTCTGTCCGTAAACATTCGGCTTTCTTTTATCTATTCTATCTTTTTTTCGGCATCAAAAAAAGGCATTTCTTCCATTCCGGACTGTTTAAGGAAAAAATGCCTTTTAGACTGCGTGTTTTTTTATTTAAGATGCGTGCCTGTTACATACTGATCCATCCGAACGCGTTCGCGATGGAGCTGAGCAGGATGATCACAACAAATACCGGACAGACAAATCGGATCATGATCCGGAAAACGGCTTTCCGCCGGAACGGCTGTCCCTCAAGAAGGACTTCCTCCTCCACTTTGGCGATCGTCATATAGCGCGTGACAAGGATGCAGATCGCCAGCGCCGCGACCGGCATCATGACAGAATTGGTAAGGAAATCAAAGAAATCCAGGAACGGCATGCCGATCAGCGTGATGAACGCGAGCGGTCCGTATCCGAGACCCGACAGTGTTCCGAGGATGATCATGATCACTGCCGTCACTGTCGTTCCCTTGAAACGGCTCCATCCGAATTCGTCAGCCAGTGTGGAGACAACGCTTTCCGTCAGCGCGATCGCACTGGTCAGTGCCGCAAACAGCACAAGGACAAAAAAGAGAATGCCGGTGACCTTTCCGAATCCCATGCTGGCAAATATTTTCGGCATGGTGATGAACATGAGCGAAGGCCCTGCCTTCAGCGCCGCCGGATCCCCGTCCGAGAACGCAAATACGGCCGGGATGATCATAAGTCCCGCAAGGATCGCGATGCCGGTGTCAAAGAATTCGACCTGTCTCGTCGAATCCTCGATGCTGATCTCCTTTTTCATGTAGGAGCCGAACGTGATCAGAATGCCCATCGCGATCGAGAGCGAATAGAACATCTGGCCCATCGCCGACACCACCGTCATCCAGGAAAAATTCTTAAAATTGGGGATCAGGAAGTACTTTACCCCTTCCAGCGCGCCCGGACGCGTCATGGAATAGATGCAGATGATCACGGCGAGCACCACAAGGACCGGCATCATAAAGCGGGAGACTCTCTCGATCCCGTTCTCGACGCCCATATAGATGATGAGAAGAACAAGCGCCGCGAAAATGATAAACCACAGTTCCGTCTGCGTTCCGTTGGAAATGAAATCCGTAAAGAACGTATCCGTCGCAATTTCTTTGATATCCATCCGGATAAACTCGAACAGGTACTTGCAGACCCAGCCGCCGATCACCGAATAATAGGGAACGATCAGCATCGGGATAATGGCGTTGATCCAGCCCCCCGCCTTCATGGCGCCGGATTTCGAATAGAACCGGAACGCGCTGACGGGACTTTTCTGAGTGGAGCGGCCGATCGCCGTTTCCGCCATGATCATGGTGTAGCCGAATGTCAGCGCCAGAATAATGTAGACGAGAAGAAAGATCCCTCCGCCGTATTTGGCAGCCAGATAAGGAAATCTCCAGATGTTGCCGAGACCGACCGATGCTCCGGCCGCCGACAGCACGAATCCGAGTTTTCCCGAGAAAGAACCGCGTTTTTTAGTATCCATGTCTTCACCTTCGTTCAGTATTTTGAAAAGGCAGGTTTTTCCTGTATCTTTTCGCGTTTTTCTATCATACTAAAAAAGGCGGCAAAATTCTATAAAAATCTTTTTCTGCGAATCCGGCGCCAGACAGGAACCGCTGCTGCCCCCGGGATCATGAACGTCACAATGTATAAAAAACGATTGACCGGCCTGTCTCCGAGCCACCGTTCCTTCACGTCCGCGCGCAGCACAAAAGAGTACGACTCCTCCGCGCTCCGGTTGCCTGCCGGGTCCTCCGCCTGCATGACCAGCGTATGATCTCCGTACTCCGTGATCTTAAGGAACAGATCTCCGTTCTCCCGGATACCGCACATCGTCCCGGAGAAAACGCTCCCGCCGGCCGCTTTTTCCGTTCCGTTCTCTCCTGCCCGGAAAAGCGTTTTTCCGTCCAGCTTCACATATCGGAAAAAATCTTCCTCTCTTTCCGTTCGCAGCGTGATCTCAACATCTTCCGAATACTCCGTCTCCCCGGGATGCAGACCTCCGATCCGGATGACCGGCGGTGCCGTATCGATGAAAAACTCCACGGGATCCATGGAATTTATGTTTCCCGCCGCATCCCTGACGTCGATGCCGATAACGTATTTTCCGTCCTCCGCGAGAGAATTCTTTAAGATCAGCCGGTTTTCCCGAAAATAATACGGCACTTCGGCGCCGTTGACCGTGACGGACAGCACCGATATTTCATCAATATTATAAAGAAGAAAGGATGGCCGGATGCTTTCACGGATATATTTCCCCTGCACTTCCTGCTGCTCAAACACAAAGACCGTACCGTTCCGGTTCTCGGAAAATGTCAGCTCCGCGGACGCCTCATTTCCGGCAAGATCCGCGGTGCCGGCGGTGAGGCGGTACAGGTCGTCCTCTGTGATTGCAGGGAGCGGCAGCAGGATGGGATCATTCTGCCCGGAGCCTCCTTCTGCCGCGGTCCGCGTTCCGGCTTCATACTTAAAAAGCTCCGTTTTTCCTCTGTTCAGTGCCCTGAGCTCCGCTTTCAGACTCCCCGGATCCGGATTTTCGTCTTCCACTTTTATCATGACCGACACCGGTTCCCGGTTGGCGGACCATTCCCGGACTCCCTCCGCGGTGAGCACCGGCGGTGTCTGATCGATCACGAATAATTCCTCCTCAAGAGGCACGGACTCATTTCCCGCGAGATCCGTTACGGTTCCTTCGAGAGCATAGATTCCGTCCTCCGAAAAGACGACACCGGCACGTTCCTCCTCAAATACGATTTCCGGATCTCTTTTTTCTCCGTCTTTTCCCTCCCGGACAAACAGCCTGTGCTCCCCGCCGAAATACCCGTCGCGGACCGTGATCTCCGCCGTTCTCCGGTTTCGGTAGTAAATGCCGTTTCTGGCGTCATTGCGGTCATACGAAACCTTCACTTCCGGCGGCGTCCGGTCAACAACAAAATGTTCCGCCGCCTCCCCCTCATATTTTACGGAAACGGACCTGTTTCCGGCTGCATCCTCCCCAAAGACAGTCAGCTCATATTCTCCGTCTTTTTCGAACAGGAGCTCGGTCCGGTACAGGTCTGCGGACTGTTCTCCCCCGGCTGCTCCATCCTGCGGTATTTTCGTCCATGCGAAGGCTCCGAATCCTTCCGGATTATCCGTATCCTGTCCGGAAGGATCCCCGCTTCCCGTCCGCCTCCCCCCGGCCCGGATCTTCTCCGGAACAAAATTTTTCTCTTTAACAGTGATCACCGCTTTCCGGGGTTCGGAATAATACATGCCGTTTCTAGCGGTTCCGCCGCTGACCGACACAACGATCTCCGGAGGGGCGGCATCAATACCGAATGCGTAAGAGCGGGAGGCGGTATTTCCGGCATGATCCTGCGCGTAAATGAACACTTTCAGATCGTTTTCTTCATAATCCTCCGCCGGAACAAGGAGCTGCCTCGTCACTTTATAGATCAGGCTGCCGTCCCCATCCCCGCTGTTATCGGAATCTTCCCACAGAACGCCTTCCGCCGCCGCGCTGCCTCCCTTAAAAAGCTCGTAGGAGATCCGCCCAATTCCGGAGCTTCCCGCCTGCGGACAGGGGTCCGATACCGAAACGGAAAGCGTCACGTCGGAAGAAAACAGAGGCGTTCCGTTCCCCGTCCTTCCGGAAACGGTCCCTGCGCGGGCGTCTCCTCCGGAAGCGGTAAATCCGATGACCGGTGAGAGTGCGTCCACTTCCGGCGGATCGGCATCCAGCCGAATCCTGTGCGGGACCGATCCCACTGTCCGGTTTCCCGCAAGATCCGTCAGGGAATATGACGTTACCGAAAACTCCTGTCTGCCGCTTTGCTGCCTTTTCAGCACCGCATTGCGGGCCCAGCCCCCGGTATCCGCGTCTCCGCTCCCGCTTCGCGGATTCGCATCCACCGTAAAGGCAAGCCTCACCGGGGACCGCTCCGTACGGTCATCCACGGAAAGCCGGATCTCCGCCTCCCGGCTGCTCAGAAAAGGTTCCGCACGCAGAACCGCTCCGTCGGTATTCATCTCATAAACGCATATGCCGCCGCTGCTGACCGTAAGCAGCCCCCGCGGCGCCTTTGTATCCACCACGATGTGCCGGCTCCGGTTTCCTTCCGTTTCCATCGCGGAAGATCGCTCCGTCACAAGCGGATTGCCGGCCTTGTCCGTCCCATAGATCTCGTAGCGGTAAACACCGTCCCCTGTTACCGCATCTGTAAA
>DBVZ01000019.1:8955-14916 GCA_002308255.1 Lachnospiraceae bacterium UBA1251
GAGTGCGTATCTTCTTCCGGAACGCGGTATAAGAAATCCGAGATCTGCACTTTCTCAGACTCATAGGTTTCTCCTGTCTCCTCCCCCCGCATCATCCGGATCTTCCCGGCGTCGGGATGATCATCTCTTATGACAGCTTCTGCCGTATACCCGCTGTTGAAATAATATCGTTCTCCCGGAGAACATAATTCTTTTACGGCAGCATTCCCGGGAACGACCGTCAGGCGGCAGACCGGAGCAGCTGTATCCAGGATAAATTCCGCCGCACCTTCCGTAAGGACGACACCTTCATTTCCTTCCTCTGTCACAGTCTCCGATAAATTTCCTGCCGTGTCCGATACCCGGACCGACAGCCTGTGTTTTCCGTCACCCAGCGCGGCTACTGTCTCCGGGGCCGCGTTCAGTTCCAGAACCCCGTTCTGCATCCTTTTTCGCACTTCCAGTCCTGTTCCGTCCAGAAATACTTCCGAAGTGAGATTCTCCCCGGATACCACGGGTCCTTCGTCCGTTATCCTCAAAGTGATCCCGCAGTTCTCCGCCCGGTAATAGAACATGCCGTCTTCATCCTGTCTTCCGTTCATAATGACGTTGATCTCCGGCGCGGCAGTATCTGTTCTCAGATCGGTCCTCACTTCTTTCACGATCTCTCCCCCGGGAAGCATTACATAAAACACGGTCTCCTCCTCCCCGATCTTTACCCGGCAGCTGTCCTGAAAAGAGGAATCCTCCTCCGATTGTTCCGCACAGACTTTATATCCTTCCGCTGCAGTCACCAGGATCCCTTCTTCCGCCTGTTCCGCGCCATACCAGCGGATCACGCCGATATCCGTGTTCTCTTCATATCCCGGTTCGATCTCATACGATCCTTCGGGGAGTTCTGCCTCCGCCGTCCCGTCCTCTCCTTCTGTTTCCTCCGCCGCCGCAGCATTTTCCCCGCCTGTCTCCGCCGGTGCAGATAATATCTCTTTCATTCCGTCTGTCTGCGCGGGCACACACTGCATACCCGCAGTGAGCAGAAGTACCAGCATCACAGATGCCGCTGCTGTTATCCGTTTTTTCATACATCCTCCGTTCTCTCCGTTAAAGGCTCCGTCCGCCGATTCTGTCCGTTTCCGCTTTCATTCTCCGTATCCGATATTCCTTCCGGCCAGGCGGAAAGGATCCGCCTGCGCAAGATAAAATGCCCGCCCTGTTCTGTCTCCGCATCCGGGACAGACGAAGCCCTGCGCACAGCCTCCCTCTTCCGGATCCGGTCCGCGCCTTTTCTCCGGCTTCTCCCGCTCAGGAAAGCAGCGGTCTCCGGGATCTTCAGTTCGATAAAGACAGCAAAGGCTGTCATAAACCCCGCCGCAGCGGCTGCCAGCCCCGCATAGATCAGCATATCCCAATTCATCCGTTCTCTCCTTCCGCACCGATCTTTCTTCCGAGGACGGCATAGGCCGGTCCCGCTTCCGCTGCCTGTTCCGCCCCGATCTCCGCATACTGCCGCTCCGCTTCCTCTTTCTTTCCTTCTTTCAGCAGCCAGGAACTGTACCGGAGACGTACGGAAGGATCTTCCGGGTTCTCCTCAAGAAGCTTCTCATAAAGACTGCGGATCCGCTCCGGATCTCCTGTCATTTCCGTGATTCCGGCCACTTTATCTCTTATCGCGGCCTTCTGCTCCTGTCCCGCCGGCAGGGAAAGGAGTTCGCCGCAGTACCGCAGCACTTCTTCACGGTCAAAAACCCCGCTTCCCATGGCTTCCGCACTGAGCAGACAGGACGTAAGATCGGTCAGGAGAGCACTCCTGAGAACGGTCCTGTCTTCGTTTTCCCGGTCCGCGGCGCCTGATGCGCTGTCCGTATCCTCTGCTTCCGTAAGATCAAGGCACAGCAGCGCCTTCCGCAGAGCGTCCGCCGCCATTTTGCACGGATCCGCGCCTGCCCCGGCAATGGACTGCTTATGGGCGAGGCAGATCCCCGCCGCGGTCTGATATTGCCGTATCTTCTCTTCACTTTCCTGCAGACCGTCCGTGTAACGTTCAAACGATTCCAGAGCCGGAACGACCTTTTCCCAGTCCGCGCCTCCTCCCATCCCGCTCAGCGCTTCCGCTATTTTCTGCAGATGGGCGGCTTCCGGGTATTCTTTCCGATCCACTTCCGAGTAGTACCTGGCGGCTCTTGCGTAATCCGCCGAAAATGAGCTGTCCTTCCTGTTTCCGCTAAAATACAGATTTGCAGCCTGCATGAGCACCTCGCTGTTCCGGTCGATCTTTCCGGCTCCCGCATCGATCCTGACGCACACCGCCCGAAGACCGGCTTCCGTCTGTCCCATATCCCCGCAGTAAGCAAGAAGTTCCCTGTATCCCTCCGGCCTTGACGGGTCCAGGTCAATGATCTTCGTGAAATCGCGAAAAAGATCCTGCCGGTACACGCCGCTCAGAACACTTTCCACAGCGGCGTCCGAGCACCGGGTCAGCCTTTCCGTATAGAGATTCTTCCGCTGTGCCGTTCTCCCGGCGATGCCGGCACACATCATCGCAAGCCCGAGCATTCCGGCAGACAGAGGGACCGCAAAAGCAGCCATTCTCCGCTTCGCCCTTTTTTTCGTCATCGCGTCCGCGGCGGCAAGATGTTCCAGTGCCCACAGAAGCTCGGCGCAGTCCCGGTAACGTTTTCCGGGATCCCGCATCGTGCACCGGAGCAGGATCTCTTCCAGTCCCGCGGAAATCCCCGGATCGATCTCCCGTACCGGTCTGATCCCGTAAGAAGGATCCGCCGGGTTTTTTCCCGTGAGGAGATGGTAAAGCGTCGCTCCGAGGCTGTAGATATCCGTCTGCGGCGTCGTCTGGCCGCGCCCTCCGAACTGTTCCGGCGCCGCGTATCCGAAAGTACCGAGACTCTGCGTGTCTCCCGCACGGCACGGTTTATATTCCCTGGCGATCCCGAAATCAAACAGCATCACGTCCCCGTCAGGCCGAAGCATGATATTTCCGGGCTTCATATCCCGGTAAATGACGGGAGGATCACAGGAATGCAGATAATACAGCACCCCGCTCAGCTGCTTTGCCCACCGGACCACGGTCTCCTGCGGCAGGGCGCCCTCTTTGCGGATCACCTCCTCCAGCGTTCTGCCCTCTATATAATCCATCACAAGCCCGACGTATTCCGCTGTCTCTATGATGTCAACGACGCGGGGCAGCTGCGGATGCTTCAGTTTCTTCAGGAGTTCCGCTTCCATAAGAGCGCTCTGGCGCCGCGTCCTGTTCTCTTCCGCCTCTCCGTTTTCCTGCTCCTGCTTAACCACCGCCTTCAGCGCCCAGTTTTTGCGCAGCCGGAAATCGCGGATCAGGTAAACGACGCTCATGCCGCCTCTGCCGGTCTCCCGGAGCACCTCATAACGTCCGTCTATGACCGTCCCTTCTTTCAGGATCTTCTGCTCTTCAAACAAACCGTTCTCCTCCTTTCTCCGCCGCATTTTGAGCCGGCAGCATCTCCTCTCCCCGGTCCCGGATCAGCACAGCCGTCATATTGTCGGTCTCTCCGCAGATCAGGTTTTCTTCAAATCCTTCCCTGACGGACGCATCCGCCTCTTCCCGGGTGCGGATTCCTCCGGCGAGGTACCTTTCACGCACGCACAGGACCCCCTTTTCTCTCCAGAACCCGTCGGAACAGAGCAGATACAGCCCGCCTTCCTTTCTTTTGCCGATCCGGAGATCCGGTTCCGGTCCGTTTCCGATTCCGAGACACTTCATCAGAACGTTCCTCCTCGGATCGTTCTTCATCTCCTCTTCCCGAAGTCTCCCCGCCGAGAATTCCTCCATCACCCAGGAATGGTCCGAAGTGATCAGCTCCGGCGTCTCGGAAAACACGTAGATCCTGGAGTCTCCCGTATGCGCGGCGATGTAGCTCCCGTCCATCACAAGCAGAACGCATGCTGTCGTTCCCATTTCCCGTTCCGGACTCCCGTTCCCGCTTTCCCGCAGTCTTCCGTGGATCTTTTCAAACAATTCCTTCAACGAATCCGCAGTTTTCCGTATGGCATCTTCTTCCGCAAGGATCGGCGGAAGAGCATTCCGGAACCAGCGTTCCGACTCCGCCGCTGCGATCCCGCTCGCTTTCTCGCCGTCGCTGTGTCCTCCCATACCATCGAAAACGCAGGCAAATATCACCAGGGGATTCCGAAAGCGGTCCGCCTCCGCTGTCATGACCAGCAGGGCATCCTGATTGACTTTCTTTTTTCCCGCATGCGTGCCGTATCCGATGACCGGTTCCGTACAAAAAAAAGGAACCGGAGAGGATTTGTTGCTTTTTATCCTCTCCGGCTCCTTTATCTTTCTGTTTTCACGGGCGCTGTTCCTTTTGGGGAACTGTCGTCCGCATTTTCCGCGGCGTGCAAGATGGCGCATATCTTTTCCTTTCTGTTCACAGCAGTGACATGCCCTTATTTTATCCTGTCACGGGAGCATTCTCAAACAGAATCAGTTGTACCGTTCTACGGCTTTTGTTGTATTATTCAATGATTTTTAAGAATCCTTCATTTTTGAAATCCAAAAATCATAAAAACATGTATAATATAGGCATTACAGGCTGCCGCTCAGCCGTCCATTCCATTTCAAACGGGGAATCCTTATGATTCAATTTGATACCTTGCATAAAAAACCTAACGTCTGGAGCCTTCTTCCCATTACCGTCATTGCGGTCATCGTTGTCCTCTTTATCATAACCCGCGATCCGGTCAGCATTCTCGCCATATCCGGCGCCGTCTGTCTTTACCTCGCCGCCGTGATCGCGATCCTTATAAGAGCCTTTTTCCGGCAGCTGCGATATAACCCCTATTCCTACAACACGATCTACTATTCCGGGTTCTCCCTTTTTCTGTTTTCGGCCCTGCTCACCCAGGGATACATTTTTTTCATGTCTGTCCGGCATCCGGAGATCATGTACAACGTACCGACGGTCCTGGGCACGCTGACCTCCTCGGCTGCCCATTATATGATTTACTCTTTTCCGTTTATTTTTGTTTATTCCGTCGGACTGTTCATTTCCAATATTTCTCTGATCCGGCATGAGGGCAGACGTCTCGTCAACCTGCTGGGAATCCTGCTCGCTTTCCTTCTGATCGGCGGAGAGGTCTTTATGTTCGTGGGAAACATGTATGCCAGCGGTTCCGAATTCCAGGTTCTCATGCACGACATCTTCTACAACCTGTTTGCGTCCTTCTACCTCTATTTCGAGTGTATGCTGATCGGCACGATCATCGCTAATATTATCGTAGTCCGCTACGAACCGGAGAAGGATAAGGATTACATTATTATTCTCGGCTGCGGGATCCGGAAAGACGGCACCCCTTCGCCTCTTCTGAAAGGGCGGATTGACCGCGCACTGCGGTTCTATCGCAAGCAGATCAAACAGACCGGGAAGGCGCCGTTCCTCATTCCTTCCGGCGGGCAGGGACCGAACGAAGTAACTTCCGAGTGCGCGGCCATGACCGGATATCTTCTGGAACAGGGCGTTCCGAAGGAGCACATTCTCGCGGAGGACCGTTCGACAAGCACTTTCGAAAATATGAAATTTTCGAAAGAAGTCATTCGCTCCGTCGATCCGGAACTGAAGGGGAAGATCGCATTTTCAACGACCAACTACCATGTCTTCCGAAGCGGTCTCATGGCAAGACGCGTGAAAATGCGCGCTGTCGGCATGGGTGCCCGCACAAAATGGTATTTCTGGCCGAATGCAGCCGTCCGCGAATTTGTCGGTCTTCTTACGGAACACCGGCTGAAACAGGCCCTGGTTCTGGGCGGAATCATCGTGTTCTACATTATCGCTACGATTATTTCTTTTAAAATAATATAAAAAAGACCTGCTTTGAACATAATACAGAGTTTTTTCAAATTCTTCTTGCCATTCAGGTTTTTTTCTTATATAATGTGTCGTGCCGTTAAAAACAGGCAGACATAATGGGCTATCGCCAAATGGTAAG
>DBVZ01000031.1 GCA_002308255.1 Lachnospiraceae bacterium UBA1251
GAGCATTTTCCGGAGCTGTTTTCCGATCCGGAGGCTGAAAGGATCTGCGACAGCCTGGACTATGACTTTGCCGATAAACGAAAGAAAATGGAATCCGCCGCAGGCCTGTTCGGCGCTCTGGAAGTGGCTCAGCGGCAGTATGACCTTCGCTGCGAAGCGGAGGCATACCTGAAAGATCATCCGAAAGCGGCTGTCGTCAATCTGGGCTGCGGCCTGGACGACACCTTTTCCAAAGTCGATAACGGACAGTGCAGAGGTTACAACATCGACCTTCCGGACGTGATCAAGGTGCGGAACGAACTGCTTCCCGCGGGCGAACGGGAAATGAATCTCGCCTGCGATCTGAACGATCATTCCTGGATGGATAGGATCGATGCAGGAGACGGGGCTGTCTTCTTTGCAGCAGGCGTTTTCTACTATTTCAGGACGGCAGAGGTGAAAAAGCTGTTCCAGGCAATGGCGGCGCGTTTCCCCGGAGGCGTGATGGCCTTCGATTCCTGCAATAAGCGCGGGGCAAAACTCATGCGGAAGACCTGGCTGAAAGAGGCNNGAGGCCGGGATCACCGACGTCAGTGCATTCTTCTCCCTGGAGGATGAGAAAGAACTTTTGGGATGGAGCGACCGTTTTGCTTCGGTGACGGCGAAAAGCTACATGCGCGGATACCGGGATATTTACGGCAGTGTCGGCGCATTCCACAAGTTGATGATCCGTTTCTGTGACGGCTTGGTCAGAATGAAGATCGTCAGGATCGTTTTCGGAAGGTAAACATAAAGCGCCGTGGTGGAAGGGATCGGCTGCTTCTGCAGCCGGAAATAAAGAGGATTTCGGGTTATGAAAGAGAAGGATCGAAATCTGCTCCATTTCTGCCGTTTCTATGATATGATGGCGGAGAAGGAACACCGGCGTCTGATGATGATGCCGGAAGATGCGGGTCTTCCGGCATCGGCTGAATGACGGACCGGGTTTTACAGGAAAGAATCCATGAATTATCTCGAGGAATACTATAAGAACTATGATGAGGAAGGACGTCTTCTTTCCCGTCACGGGCAGGTGGAATACCTGACCACAATGAGATACATAGAAGAATGTCTGGAAGGCACTTCAGATCCAAGCATCCTTGAAGTCGGAGCCGGCACAGGACGCTACAGTGTAACATTGGCGCAAAAGGGGCTTCAAGTGACTGCGGTAGAGCTGATTGAGCACAATCTGGAAATCTTAAGATCCAAATTGGACGGTACGGAACCTCTCACAGCAATACAGGGGAATGCGCTGGATCTGTCCGTGTTTCCCGACAATTCTTTCGATCTGACCATGCTGCTCGGTCCGATGTATCACCTTTACACGAAAGAAGAAAAACTGAGAGCTCTTTCTGAAGCAGTGCGCGTGACAAAACCGGGCGGNNCTTATTGTATGAATGAACCGACTGTGATTCAGTATGTATTCGGCCTGAACCATCTGCGCGAAGTGATGGACCTCAATATGCTGACCCCTGACTGGCATTGTATCAGTGAGCCAAAGGATCTTTTTGAGATGGTGAGAACGGAAGAGATTGCCAAACTGGACGCAGCGGTACCTGTCAAAAGGATCAAGCTGATCGCCGCGGATGGAGCAACGAATTACAAGCGGGAATGCATAGACGCTATGGATGATGAGACTTTCAGCAGATGGATGGAGTATCATTTTGCGATCTGCGAAAGGCAGGATCTGATCGGCGCTTCCCATCATACGCTGGATATCCTTCGGAAAGAGTAACAGATATCTGCCGTACTGCAGCTGTTCTGCATCGAAAAGGACCGGTTCGAACTATGAAGGATGAATGGATCAATAAGATAAACGGAATCGCTGCGATCCGGGACTGGCGTTCGGCCGAGCCGGTCAGCAAGGGTTGGTCGGACGACCAAAAGGTCCGTGTCGTGACCCGGGACGGCAAAGCCTGCCTGCTCCGGCTGACAGATGCCTCGCAGTACGAGACCAAGAAAAAAGAATATGCAATCATTCGGAAATTTGCTTCTCTCGGCTTTCTTATGTCGCAGCCTCTCAGTTTCGGCATGACGGCGGATGGTTCGAAGGTCTATATGCTGCTTTCCTGGATCGAGGGCAGAGACGTGGAAGAAGTCCTGCCCGAACTGCCGGAGGAAGCGCAGTACCGGCTGGGCCGGGAAGCCGGAAGGATCCTGAAAAAGATCCATTCCTTGCCGCTGGAGGCGGGTGACGTTCCGCAGACGACCAAGAAAGAGAAAAAACTCCGGCAGTTATCCCGCTACGAGCAGTCCGGAATCAGGATCCGCGGCGACGAAGCCGCCGTTCAGTATGTGAAAGATCGGATCGGTCTGATCTGGCGGAAAGCCCCGGTTTATCTTCATGGTGATTTCCATCCCGGGAATCTGATCTATACTCCCGAAGGAGAGCTCGGGGTGATCGATTTCAACCGCTGGGAAGTCGGAGATCCCTATGAAGAATTCTACAAGCTGGAAAGTTTCGGCAGAGAGATCAGCATCCCTTACTGCGTCGGTCAGATCGATGCGTATTTTCAGGACCGCGTACCCGCCGATTTCTGGGAGACGCTTGCGGTCTACGTGGCGCACGCTTCTCTGTATTCCGTGAAATGGGCGGAGAAGTTCGGGCAGCCGGAGGTCGACGGAATGGTCAGAAGATACCGAACGGCTTTCGAGGATTATGACGGCTTTGCCGCCGTCGTTCCGCGCTGGTACCGGGAAGCAGATGCAGAGAAATCCGTCCGGGCGAAGGAGCGGCAATAAAAGAAGCGAGGGGCGGCCATGACCGAACTGACAAAAACACAGGCACGGCGGTTCATCGGACGGATCGAAGCGGCGGCGGATCATAAAGCCGGTATTCTTCGCGTCAAAAATATCTGGTTCGAGTCTGACGTCCGTCTGACCGGAAAGCTCCGGAACGCCCTGGACCGGACGTTGGTCCGTTTTTCGGGATTCAACGGCTGCACCGCCGCGGAGGTCCCGGCACATATTTGCGAACTGTTCCGGCGGGAACAGGACTGATTTGAGCAGGTGAGATATGAAACTGTTATTTTTGCTGGGAGATGCTGCCGTCGGGAAAATGACCGTCGGGCAGGAACTGATGAAAATTACCGGTCTGCGGCTGTTCCACAACCATATGACCATAGAGCCCGTTATCGAGATCTTCGGAAGATATGACGGAAAGACCATCTTCGAAATGCGTGATATCATTTTTAAGAACTTTGCCGCGTCGGAAAACGACGGGATGATCTTTACCTATATGATGGACTTTGACATGCCTTCGGAGTGGGAGTATCTGGAGCACGTCAGAAAGATCTTTGAGCCGTACGGAACAACGTTCTACTATGTTGAGCTGATCGCTCCGCAGGAAGTAAGGCTGAAAAGGAACGTGTCGGAAAACAGACTGAAAAACAAGGCGTCAAAAAGAGATACGGAAAGCTCAAATAAGCGGCTGATCAATGACGACAGGAATCACCGCTGCGTCAGCCGTGAAGGAGAGATCCCGTTTGACAATTATTTAAGGATCGAGAACAGCACGATACGGCCGGAAGATGCGGCCGGGATCATAAAAGACGCGTTTGGCCTGTAACAGGGAACCGTTCCTGCCAAACCAAGTAATTCATACCAACAGTAGAAAAAATAATATTCCAATAGTATGAGCGGTGGCTTTTCCTGCCGCTTTTTCTGTGCCATAATAGGAACAGAGCACAAAGAGGGAGGAACAGAAAGTGAAACTTACCCTGGCAGAAAATATACGGCGCTTCCGAAAAGAAAGAGGCCTGACGCAGGAGCAGCTTTCCGAGGTCTTAAGCGTGACGGTCGGCGCCGTCTATAAATGGGAGGCGGGGCTTTCCGTTCCGGAGCTGAACCTGATCGTGGAAATGGCGGACTTTTTCGATGTTTCCGTAGACGTTCTTTTGGGATACCGGATGAAAGACAACCGCCTGGAGACGGTAAGGGCGCGTCTGGAGCAGCTGGCAAAAAGCGGAGATCCGGCAGCGCTTACGGAGGCGGAAAAAGCGCTGAAGAA
>DBVZ01000085.1:0-132 GCA_002308255.1 Lachnospiraceae bacterium UBA1251
ACCCGCGGGAACCGCCGGAGCGACCCGAACCCCCGCCGGAGCGGCGGCTTCCGCCCGATCCGGAATGTCTCACCGGAACATTGATCACGTTTACATGAATATAGGTGTTCGGAGAATCGCCGTAGCGGTAGG
>DBVZ01000085.1:185-3895 GCA_002308255.1 Lachnospiraceae bacterium UBA1251
CTCTTGATCATACTGCGGCCGCAGTACGGGCAGTTGTCCTTGCCCTCTTCCCGGGCGGCGCCGCATCCCGGACAGGTCTCGTAGTATTCGATCTTGGTGCGGGTGATCTTTTTCTCGGTCTGTGTTTCCCCGGAGCCGAATCCGGTTCCCCTCGTGAGCCATCTTGCAAAGCGGAAGATCAGATAGACCGGAGCGGCGATCATCAGAATAAGGAAAATAAGGCCGAGCAGGATCAGGAAGATATCCGACGGGGAGTCGTCCCCGTCATAATCTCCGTCACCGCCTCCGCCGTTCCCGTCATATCCCCCGTTTCCGCCGTCAGACGCCTGGCGGTCAACCGAAAATCCGAACGCATCATTCGGGTAAACGACCGTCATGGTATAGGTATCACCGGGAGATAAGGATTCCTTGAAAACGAGGTAGTCGTTGTCGATCAGGCAGTCCGGCTGCCACGCGCCCGCATTTTCACTGTTCCAGCGGATCTCGAGCTCATCGACGGCAATGCCGTCGAACCAGGCAGGCGTAAATGAATAGACCGTCTCGCCATCGACAAATTTGTCGATCTGGTACATATGATCCTGCACCATCGTAAATTCGATCGCGGCGGTCTCCCCCTCGTAATAGGGTTTGTCGAGGTAGATCGCGAGGGAATTTCCATTGTCGTTGATATGATCGACCGTATCGCTGACCGGCTTAATGTCCGTGTGGTAGCGGTTCGGAACGCCGAGATCGATCCACTCGAGCGCGCCGATCGAGTCGTCGAGGACTTTCCATTCGATATAGTAATCCATGTTGAGCGACGCGTCCGCATTGACGTCGACGGTGATCGTAAATTTCAGGATCTCGTCTGTCGGGTCGTCGGCATTTACGGGAACCGCTCCGAAGAAAACGACGAACAGAAGTATGGCCGCGAGCAGCCATCTTCCAAATGATCTCATAACTCTTTTATTCATCAGCAATACCTCCTTAAGGGGCATTCGCCCGTCATTTCGGAAGCATAATTCCTGTGGGATGCGCATTCTTCGCTGTTCCAGATCGTCTGCCAGTCATCCGCGAGCATATTTCCGAGCGGCTTGTCCGACAGCCAGANNAGCCAGCTCTGGCAGGGAACGACGTTTCCGCCCGGCGTGACGGCCATGTTGGAGAGGCAGGCGCCGCAGGAGGGCGAGGAAATGTTCAGTTCCTCAAAAACTTCAGGCCCGATCCAGCCCGGGGAGGTAAATGCGATCTCCATCCCGTTCTCATGGCAGTAGGCGACGGCTTCGCGCAGGATCTTCTCCAGCTCTTCCCCCGTCAGCTGCAGGGATTCCGAGGCTTCGCCGAGCGCGTTGCCGGTCGTGATGAGGCCGGAGCAGGTCACGAAGATCACGCCTCTCTCATGCAGATATTCCAGAGTTTTAACATAGTCCTTATTTAAAGTGCAAAGAGGCGTGTTGATGCTGACCGAGAGGCCCGCCGCGAGGGCATTTTCAATGCCTTTTGCCGTATTTTCGAACTGCGCGGCGCCCACGAGGCGGTTATGGACCTCCGGATCGCAGGAATAGAACGTGACCTGCACGCTGTCGAGCTCCGCTTTCCGGAGTTTTTTGCAGAGCTCTTCCGTCAGTTTAATGCCGTTCGTGTTCAGTCTGGAAATGAACCAGCGCGCGTAAGCGACCAGCTCGACGAGATCCTCGCGCATGGTCGGCTCCCCGCCCGTAAATGTCACCTGCGGAATTCCGGCCTGCCGGCATTTGTCGAGAATGTCCTTCCACTCCTGCGTGGAGAGTTCCTTCTCGTCGGACAGGTCCTGGCCCGCCGCGTAGCAGTGCACGCATTTCTGATTGCAGTGCCATTTTCCGTCTTTCGTCATCGCGCTGACCATGAGGTCCATCCGGTGCGGCGCGCTCATGAATCCGGCATAATCGCCGAGGCTCATGTACGGCACATCGGTCGTCACTTCTTCCCGGTAGGCGATCTGCTTCAGCGTATCATAGATCGTCCGGGCGTCTTCCCGGATCTTTTTCCGCGAAAAGAACGGCATGATCTGCTTCGTGTTCTCCACGGCCTGATCCAGGATCCCCCGGATCTCCGCGCTGCCGATCTCTTTTCCGTCATACTTGTTCGTCTCCCGGATCATCTCCGCCAGAATGACCGCCCACGCGAAGTTGACCGGCACGATATCCGTGCCGTTTACGATCGCGACGCTGGGATTTAAGGCATTCTCCTCTTTCTTCGGCGGGATCAGATGAATCCGGATCACTCCGGGGCCGTCCGGATTCAGGGTCGTGTGCTGAACTTCATTAAACGTACTGTCCATATAGGCCTGAATCTGTTTTACGGTCTTGGTCTTTCGGAACAGTTTTGGTATAATACTCATGCTGACCTCCTTCCGTATATTATGTAAACCGATTGTGCGGTCATGCTTTATCTCTCAACAAAAAATATACCGCATGCGCGGAAAGTGCTCAAGAAGAATCTGAAATGGCGAAAGCAGTTCACGAAAATAACTTCACATCAGGTCCGATCGCGGGACCGCTGATCCGGTTCGCGCTGCCCGTGCTTTTAGCGCTGTTCCTGCAGTCCATGTACGGCGCGGTGGACCTCCTGATCGTCGGGCTGTTCGCGAAATCGTCCGACATCTCCGCCGTCGCGACGGGATCGCATTTCATGCAGACGATGACCGGCGGGATCGCCGGATTGTCGATGGGTACGACGATCCTGCTCGGACAGCAGATCGGGGAGGGAAAGGTAAAAGAGGCCGGAAAGACAGTCGGCGCCGGCATTTTCCTGTTCCTCATCGTAGCCGCGGTGATGTCTGTTACGCTCGTGTGCTCGGCAAACGGGCTGGCACGTCTTCTGCAGGCGCCGGAGGAAGCGTACCCTGCGGCAGTCTCTTATCTTCGAATCTGCGGCGCAGGCTCGGTCGTGATCATTGCCTACAACCTGATCGGCAGCATTTTCCGCGGGATCGGCGATTCCAAGACCCCGCTCGTCACCGTTGCCATTGCCTGTGTCTGCAATATTCTCGGGGATCTGCTCCTCGTCGGGGTCTTTCACATGGGCACTGCCGGCGCGGCTTACGCCACCGTCGCGGCGCAGGCGATCAGCGTGATCATGTCTTTCCTGATTATCCGGAAAAAGACGCTGCCGTTCTCATTTTCAAAGGAAATGATCCGGCCCGACATGCCCCGGATCAAGCGGGTCTGTTTCCTGGGCATCCCCATTGCCCTGCAGGATCTGCTCGTCGGCATTTCCTTCCTCGTCATCCAGGCGATCGTAAATACCCTCGGCGTGATCCCCTCCGCCGGCGTCGGCGTGGCCGAAAAAATGGTCGGTTTCATCATGCTCGTTCCGTCGGCCTTCATGCAGTCCCTGTCGGCATTTGTCGCGCAGAATATCGGCGCCGGCAGAAGGGACCGCGCGGAAAAAACGCTGCAGATCGGGATCGGGCTTTCTTTCGCGGTCGGCGTCCTCATGGCCGTGCTCTCTTTCTTCTTCGGAAAACAGCTGTCCGGGCTGTTTACAAAAGATGCGTCTGTCATTGCGGCTTCCGCCGATTATCTGAAAGCCTATGCGATCGACTGCCTGCTTACGCCTGTATTTTTCTGTTTCATCGGGTTCTACAACGGCATCGGCCTGACCGCTTTCGTGATGCTGCAGGGGATCGTCAGCGCATTCCTTGTCCGTGTCCCGGTCTCGTTCCTCATGAGCCGCCGCGTCCCGGTCTC
>DBVZ01000085.1:4082-4635 GCA_002308255.1 Lachnospiraceae bacterium UBA1251
TCGAAGCCGGATGTGCAGCTCATGGAGAACTGGTATTTCCCCTTCGGCAGCTTCAGCCGGATGTTCTCTTCCTCAAATTCCGTCTCCGTCGCCTTATAGACGGACTCCCCGTTTTCGTTGATGATCTCGAATGTCAGCGGCTCCGGAGCCTTGATCTTAAGGTCGAGGTAGTAGTTATCCGGATAACGGACTTCGAAGTCATTCCAGCGGTTGTCGACGATCGGCTGATCGACGGTGGCTGCATTCTGTTCCGTGTACATATTCGGCCGCGTATCCTCCAGGATCAGCATGCCGACACATCCCAGAAGGATGACCGCAAAGAATGCGGCAAGCAGTTTCCCGTCTCCGCGGCGGCTGCGGCTCGCTTCCGGATTCCGCATGATCAGCCCGCCCCGAAGAAGGACCGCAGACTCGACCGCGAACAGCAGGAGCTGTGCCAGTCTCGGAAGATTCGGCTGCCGGAACATGCGGACCGCGCAGATCACCGCGCATACCGCAAGCAGCGCCGAGATGATCAGAGCCAGTCTCGCCCAGCGGCCGTTCATCTCCTGCA
>DBVZ01000085.1:4766-5176 GCA_002308255.1 Lachnospiraceae bacterium UBA1251
ATCTTCCCGTAATCCAGCTGATAGCGGAACCGGACATTCGGGTTCTTTACAAATCTGCTGTGGAAGCAGCCGCCGTTCACCAGCTGCCAGCCCTGCTCCGAAGCGGCATTCAGGTCTTCGACCTCTTTCTGGTAATTCCATGCGGAATAGGCTTTATAGGATGTTTTATAAGCTTTCGACATTTTTATACCCCCTCTGCATTTTCAAGCATCCGNNCGGAGTCTCGCGATCTCCGCCCGGAGCGCCGCTCTTCCCGCATCCGTCAGCTGGTACAGCCTTCTTCGCTCAAGTCCCGCTTCATCGGAAATAATCTCCCGGATCCATCCCTTTTTCATCATATTGCCGGTCGCGCCGTACATGGTCCCGGATCCGATCTTCACGTCTCCTCCGGAAAGCTTCTCCGTCATCTG
>DBVZ01000085.1:5288-10398 GCA_002308255.1 Lachnospiraceae bacterium UBA1251
TATCACGACATATGTCGCCTGTCAACATATATTTTAAAAAATTTTTCAGACCACTTGTACCAGGTTTGGGTGGTCCAAAATAAAATAGACCACTTGTACCAGGTTTCGATGGTCTCAAACAAAAAAATGTCGCCCGGGAAGCGACCTTTTCCTGTTTCAAAAGCGTTATCTTTGTATCATCAAAAAGAACGGAGGTACTGCAAAATGAAAAAAGGATTAACGGAACTGGTAATGATTCTCGACCGGAGCGGCTCCATGAGCGGGCTTGAAGCCGACACCATCGGCGGCTTCAACAGCATGATTGAAAAACAGAAGAAAGAAGAGGGGGAATGCTATGTCTCTGTCGTCCTGTTCGACGACGTGTCCGAGGTCATCTACGACCGGACGGATATCCGGAAAGTCGAGCCGATGACCGACCGCCAGTATTATGTGCGCGGCTGCACGGCTCTCCTCGATGCCATCGGAAATGCGATCTACCACATCGGAAATGTCCACAAATACGCCCGCGAAGAAGATGTGCCGGAGAAGACCCTGTTCGTCATCACCACGGACGGCATGGAAAATGCGAGCCGGGAATACGACTACGATCAGATCCGCCGGATCATCGAGCGCCAGAAAGAGAAATACAACTGGGAATTTCTGTTCCTCGGCGCAAATATCGACGCGATCTCCGTCGCCGGCCGCTTCGGCATCAAGCCGAGCCGCGCGGTACGCTACGAGCACGACAGCGCCGGGACCCGGCTGAACTACGCGGTCATGTCGGAAGCCGTGAGCTTTGCCAGATGCGCGCCTTCCGCAAAGGAAATGTCGGAAATGCTGGACGAGGACGAAATCCTGGAACCGATCCGCGCCGATTACAAAAAACGTCACCGGAAATAATGATTACGGAAAATACTCCAGATTGGCCTTCTTCGCCTGGCTCTCCTGATCTTTCCGGCTGATATTGTACAGGCGGCCGCCTTTCCGGAAATGGTTCCCGGTCTGATGGAAGGAGAACGGGACCCCGTATTTCACACACTGGATATGTGTTTCCAGGACCCACGCGTAATCGAGGATCCGGGCGTCATCCCCGGATTCTCCCCCGCAGGAGACGCACTCGATCTGCGGTCCGTACTTCTCCAGATATTTCTCAATATTGACCGGTCCCAGCATCGGTTCGTGAATGATCCTCTTATGGCGGATGGGAAGCTCCAGAAATACCGGGAGCCTTCTGTCCGCCATATATTGATTTTCACAGGTGCAGCAGACCGTCACATTCTCATACCCGCTGCCCCAGTCCGCCGGAAGGCTCTCATAGAACCGCTCCGGCCGCTTCGTTATAAAAAAGAATTCCAGATCGGAGCGGATCCGCATCATCTCCCACGCTTCCACGCGCCACTCGTCCGCCGCGGGATGAAAAAAGTCGGAAGTAAAGCAGGTGTATACGATGCCGTCTTCCGGCTGCAGCTTGTACTGTTTCTGCCGGTTCTTCTTCAGCGGCAGGCCGAAAGAAGATGTCTTCGTCACAACGGAGGCATCTTTTCCGAATTCCGCATCTCTTCTGTAAACATAGCATTTGGCACAGCCGGGGCTCACTTTCGTGCAGCCGTGCCAGGGATTCCACATGGGCATAACGGCCCTCCTGATATCTCAGTCATATCGTGACGCGTCCTGTCCGGGGACGGATCTTCAATATGCCCGTCTCCTGCCGGACACCTGCGGAAATGTCCCCTCACTGGGAGTAGCCCCCTATCGACGGCTGGTCATGTTCGAAAAGGATAGCATTGACTTCGAAAATATTATAGATGCGCTTGATAATGCAATACTCGATAATCAGATCCGTCGTATTGCTGTCGGACAGCGCAAGTCCCGCCTTTCCGATCAGATCCTTCGTCTGGTCGAGATTCAGCTCCAGAGCGATCGCGAGGGCCAGCGCTGTTCCCTTTTTCGGCTGATAGTCCTCGCTGCTGCGGATCTTGGAGAACACCCTCCGGTCGACGTTCGCCTTTTTGTAAACAGCCGGATCCTTCAGCCCGCGCTCGTCGATCAGCCGGAAGAGGCAGTCCCGGAAGCTTTCTCCCGATCCTGCGAGGATCTCCTCCAGGGTTTTTTCGCTCCACGGATCCTCCTTCTGCGCCAATACCGGCGATTCCGCCGGTTTTTCTTTCCGCGCCGGTGCCGACGGCATCTCCGGAGCTTTCTTCGCGGAAGACGGTGCCATCATCGGCGCTCCCTGCGCCGCCGACGGCATTATCCCCGGAGCATCCTGCGCCGCAGCCGGCATCATCCCCGGAGCTCCCTGCCCTGAAGACGGCATCATCTGACCTTCATCCGCCTCCGGCAGCATTTCCTCCGGCAGCGCATCTGCCCACAGCTCCGCTTCCTGCAGTTCTTCTTCCCGCCGCAGTGCCTCCGCTTTCCTTCGGCGGCGCCGTTCTTCCATCATCCGTTGGCGGAAATTCTTCCGGACATACTCCCCTGCTCCGACGGAAGGCCTCGCGTACGCGTACTCCTCTTCGTGTTTCTGTTCCACGTAGTGATCGTCGATAAACTGACTCACATCCGCGGTCAGGGCGGCAGAGAGATCAAACGCCCTCTTGTCGAAGACGACCAGCGTGATCTCCATTTCGTTATCATTATCGTCCAGGAAATCCGCAATCGTCTCCAGCGCGACCTCCAGAGCCCTGTCTTTCGGGAATCCGTATACGCCGGTGGAGATCAGCGGAAATGCAATGCTTTCGCATCCGAGCTGCTTCGCGATCAGGAGGGATTTCCGGTAGCACGACGCCAGCTGCTCAAGCTCCTTATGCGTGCCGTCCTCCCACACCGGGCCGACCGTGTGAATGATGTATTTCGCCGGAAGATCAAATGCCGGCGTGACCGCGACCTCTCCCCTCGGAATGGGCCCGATCTTTTTTCGCTCCGCAAGGAGCTTCTCCGCGCCGGCCGCCTGATAGACGGCGCTGTCGGTGCCGCTTCCGTATACCGGCCTCGGATTGGCTGAATTTACGATCGCATCCGCGTGAACTTTTGTAATATCATTTCTAATAATCTGAAAGGGCATACCTCATCCTTTCCCGCTGCTTTGCAGTGCCGGATAAATTATACCGCAGAAAACCGGCTTGTTCAAACCGGCTGCCCGGATGCGGCCGGTTTTCTTCGTGATTCGCGCGCAGATGTCGGCGCAGGACGACATCTGTTTTGTTTTTTTGAAAAATACTTGCGCACCGTGCTCACTTCTGCTATGATTGCTTTACCGAAATTAAGCAGCCTGCTCACGATAGAACAGTCTCGCTGCACGGCACTGCCGTACGATAAAGCATTATGGAAAGATCCTACATCTGTATTGACTTAAAATCATACTATGCTTCCGTCGAATGCGTCTACCGGGGCCTCGACCCCCTGAAGGCGAACCTGCTGGTGGCGGATCCCTCCCGGTCCGACCAGACCATCTGTCTCGCGGTCTCGCCTTCCCTGAAGGCGATCGGTGTTCCGGCGAGGCCGCGGCTCTTCGAGGCGAAGCAGAAGATCCGGGAATACGAGGCCGTCCACCGCACGAAGGTCGACTATCTGATCGCCGTGCCGCGGATGAAGGAATACGAGCGGATCTCCGGCCGGATCTACGGGATCTACCTGCGCTACGCCGCGCCGGAGGACATCCACATCTACTCGATCGACGAATGCTTCATCGACTGCACCGGCTATCTGCACATGTACCTCGAGGAGGCGGAGCGGACCGGCACCAACCCGGCGCGCGTCATGGCCGTCACCATGATCCGGGACGTCCTGCGCACGACGGGCATCACGGCCACGGTCGGCATCGGGACAAATCTGTATCTCGCCAAAGTGGCCATGGACATCGTGGCAAAAAAGTCGCCCGCAGACAAAGACGGCGTGCGAATCGCGGAACTGAACGAGGATTCCTACAAATTCCTTCTATGGGACCACAGGCCGCTGACGGATTTCTGGCAGATCGGTCCGGGGAAGGCAAGAAGGCTGTATAAATCCTGCCTGTTCACCATGGGCGACATCGCCCGGCAGTCGCAGTGGAATGAGGAGTTTTTTTACAGAACGTTCGGCATCGACGGGGAAATCCTGATCGACCACGCCTGGGGCATCGAGCCGGTCACGATGAAGGATATCAAATCCTATAAAGGCAGCTCCCGCAGCCTCTCCCACGGGCAGGTCCTTCCGCGGCCCTATCCGTATCCGGAGGCAAAACTGGTCTTCCGGGAAATGATCGAGACACTCTGCACGGACCTGTTCTCGAAAAATCTGGTGACCCGGGGCTGCTCCTGGTGGGTGTCCTATGACCACAAGAGCCTCGAAGCATGCCCCGGCTATGACGGTCCCGTAACGATCGACTTTTACGGCCGGCTGCATCCGAAGCACACGGGAGGGGTATTGAAGCTGAAGACGCTCACGAGCGACCTCCGCGTCATTTCCGAACCCCTCATAAGGCAATTCGAAGCAAAGACCGATCCCCGGCTTCTGTTCCGGAAAATAGGCGTGTGCGCGGAGGACGTCAAAACAGACGAAGGGATCTTTCAGCGGAACCTGTTTACAGACTATGAAATGTTGGAAAAAGAGCGAAGGCTTCTCGGCGCGATGCTGGAAGTCCGGAAAAGATTCGGACCGAACGCCGTCTTTAAAGGTATGGATATGCTGGAAGGCGCCACCACGCTGGAGAGAAACCAGCAGATCGGAGGCCACAGAGCATAACCGCTGTTCTTTGGGAGGTGCAGAAAATGAAATCGATTGGCGTCATGACCATGCCGGCGGATTTTCCCTACCGCGACGTGTTTCTCAAAGGAAAGCCGCGTCACTCGCGGTACGATGATTTCCGGATCCGGCATCCCCTTATGGATACCGGGCAGCGCGCGAAAATATTTGCGCCGTTTGAGGCCTTAAGAGGCTTCCGGGAGACGATCGATGCAGAGGACGCGCTTTGCGCGGACTGCTCCACGGTCATCTCCCGGTACGACAGCCAGTATTGAAAATACAGGCAGTTAATATTGAAAATGCGGGATTTCCGCCTTATTGCGGGATCTCCGCCTTATTTTCCGGTGTGGTTGATCATGCTGGCCATATAGCCCGCGCCGAAGCCGTTGTCGATATTGACGACGGACAC
>DBVZ01000085.1:10472-10955 GCA_002308255.1 Lachnospiraceae bacterium UBA1251
ACCGGGCAGTCCGCGAGGCCGCCGACCACGCTGGCCAGCGCGCCTTCCATTCCGGCCACCGCGATAATGACCGCCGCGTCCATGATCAGCTCTTTATTTGCGAGCAGCCGGTGGATGCCCGCGACGCCGACATCGTAGAGCCTTGCGACTTCATTTCCGAGAAATTCCGCCGTCAGCGCGGCCTCTTCGGCGACCGGGATGTCGCTGGTCCCGCCGGTCGCGATCACGATCTTCCCGATCCCGTCGGGAATGGCCGCCTCCCCGGCGATGCCGATCCGCGCTGTCTTACTGTAATAGAAGTCCTGTTCCTCGGCGACCTTCGCCGCCTTCTTTTTGCTGAGGCGTGTGATCAGGATCCTGTCCTGCCCGTGCTCTTTCATGGAATTCATGATGCCGATGATCTGCGCCGCCGTCTTTCCCTCGCCGTAGATCACCTCGGACATCCCCTGCATCACCTTCCGGTGCAGGTCGACCTTGGCATAG
>DBVZ01000085.1:11069-11200 GCA_002308255.1 Lachnospiraceae bacterium UBA1251
TTCTCCTTATACGCGCATCACCGCCGGACGTTCTTTGCCGGCAGGCCTGCCGCCATCTGCCGTTTTCCCGATTATAGCAGATATCTCCGCTCCTTAAAACCGGCATTCCGGACGAAAGAAAGAATGGCGGC
>DBVZ01000085.1:11226-12965 GCA_002308255.1 Lachnospiraceae bacterium UBA1251
CCAAAAAAGGAGGCGCCTTTTTATGTCCAAAAGCAGTTCCGGAAATATGCAGATGATCCGGACGTTAATGTTCCGTCTTCTGCCGGTCCAGGTTCTTCTCGCCGTCGTCGGATCGATCAACAATATCGTCTCCAGCTATTTCGCCAGCAATTACGTGGGCATCGACGCGATGAGCGCGGTCGGTCTGTACGCTCCGGTCAACATGCTCCTCGCAGCCCTGAGTACGGTCCTGTGCGGCGGCAGCGCGATCCTGTGCGGCAAATATCTCGGACAGAACGAGCATGAAAAACTGCAGAACATCTTTTCTTTGGACATTGCGGCTTCCATGGCGATCGCCGCCCTCGCCACGGCGGTCCTGGCCTTCCTGAGCCTTTTTGATCTGACCGGCTTTTTCACCCGGGATCCCGCGGTACGGCCGATCTTCAACACTTACCTTCTCGGGCAGACCATCGGGATCCTGCCCATGATCATCGGCAGCCAGCTGCCGGTTTTCCTCGCGGCCGAANNGAAAATAAAAATCGCCGCACACTGGCGGCAAGCATCGTCTATATCATCGTCAACCTCATTTTCAATCTTCTTTTCGTCCAGGTCCTGCGCCTGGAGGCCTTCGGCATCGCCCTGGCCTCCTCGCTCGGCATGTGGATCTTCATGGCCGTGCAGGCGGAGTCTTCCTTCTCCGGAAAATCACTCATGCGGTTCTCTTTCCGGAACATGGATTTCAGGGAATGCGGACCGCTCGTCAAAATCGGCTTCCCGGGGGCCGCCACGAACCTCTACCAGACGCTCCGCGGCCTTGCCGTCAACCATCTCCTGGAGGTCTTTGTCGGCACCGTCGGCATTTCCGCTTTCGCCGCCGCCAATAATTTCATGGGTTTCTTCTGGTCGATCCCAGCCGGTATGATCGCCGTTTCCCGCCTCCTCATCAGCGTCAGCGTCGGGGAGGAGGACCGTCAGACCCTGACCGACATCATCCGGGTGATGTTCCGCCGCTTCATCCCGCTCATGCTCGCGGTCGACGCGCTGATCATCGCTTTCGCGCCGCTCCTGACCCGCCTGTTCTTCAAGGATCCGTCCATGTCGGTGTTCAGGATGACGACGGACGGCTTCCGGATCCTGCCTCTTTGCATGCCGTTCAGCATCATCTGCATGCACCTGACCTGCTACGCGCAGGCTTCCGGGAAACAGGCGCTCATCCACTTAACGGCATTTCTCGACGGCTTCGTCTGCGTCGCCGGTTTCTCCTGGCTGCTGATCCGAAGTCTGGGCGTCAACGGCGTCTATCTCGCAAATGTTCTCAACGGCATCGTCATAACGGGATGTTTTGCCGCCTATGCCTGGATCAAAAAGAAGCATTTCCCGCGGAACGCGGACGACCTTCTGGTGATCCCGGACGATTTCGGCGTTCCTGAGGAAGACCGGATCGACGTCAGCATCCGCACCCTGGAGGAAGTCACGCGGCTCTCACAGAAAATCCAGGATTTCTGCCTGGAAAAAGGTCTCGACGCGAGGCGCTCTTACCTCGCCGGGCTCGCGATGGAAGAAATGGCCGGAAATGTCGTCTCCCACGGCTTCACCAAAGATAAAAAGAAGCATTCTGTCGATATCCGCGTCGCCTGCAAAAATGGCAAAGCCATCCTGCGGATCAAGGACGACTGCGTCCCGTTCGATCCAAAGGAGCGCCGCGCATTAACAGAAAATGCCGATGTCACGAAAAACATCGGCATCCGCATGATCTATAA
>DBVZ01000085.1:13106-13288 GCA_002308255.1 Lachnospiraceae bacterium UBA1251
TCGCTCCAAAGCTCCGCCGTCACATCCCTGTCAAAGGAAATGTCCTTAAACGGCAGCTGCCGGAGCACACCGAAATCGTAATCCGGACGGATCGCCTTTCCGAATACGCGGTAGTTTTCGGGTTCCAGTTCGCTGTCAATATATTCGTAAGATCCGTCGTGGGTATATCCCCTGCCGTAAAC
>DBVZ01000060.1:0-151 GCA_002308255.1 Lachnospiraceae bacterium UBA1251
AGAAATTGAGCTGTTGTCATAATGAATCTCTCCTTCACTTTAGTGCTTTACTGCACAAATCCATGCTATCTTAACACATTCGAAAAGCAAATGACAAGAGTGAATGAGAAAGACGGGTGGTTCCTTGCGGGCGGTCGACTGTGATATAATA
>DBVZ01000060.1:251-3691 GCA_002308255.1 Lachnospiraceae bacterium UBA1251
AGACGGTCCTCATGCCCGGCGATCCGCTCCGCGCAAAATTTATCGCGGATAACTATCTGGAAGATGTCCGGGAAGTGACTGCTGTCAGAAATATGCTCGGATTTACAGGTACCTTCAAGGGAAAACCGGTCTCGGTCATGGGCAGCGGGATGGGAATGCCGTCGATGGGGATCTATTCCTATGAACTGTTTGACCGCTACGGCGTCGAGAATATTATCCGGATCGGTTCGGCGGGCTCCATGCGGAAAGACGTCCGCGTCATGGATCTGGTGATCGCACAGGCGGCGTGCACGGATTCGAACTGGGCGTCCCAGTACAACCTGAGCGGGACCTTTGCGCCGATCGCGGATTTCGGACTGCTGAGACGTGCTGTCGATCAGGCGGAAAAACAGGGGGTCCGTTACGCGGTCGGAAATATCCTTTCCCAGGACGCGTTCTATCACGATGATCCTCACGTTACGGAAGGCTGGAAAAAGATGGGCGTGATCGCCGTGGAGATGGAAACGGCCGCGCTGTACATGAACGCCGCAAGGCTCGGCAAAAAGGCACTTGCGATGTTCACGGTCTCGGACTCGCTTGTGACCGGTGAAGCGCTCTCCGCGGAGGAGAGACAGACGGGCTTCCGCAGCATGATGGAAGTCGCGCTTAATATGTAAAGAAAAAAAGTGTTTACAGATCGGCGCTTTTGTGCTTTAATAGGCTAAAATTTGCAAACAGCAGGAGACAGGCTGTTATGAATGATCGTGAAAGCAGGAAACTCCTTGATAAAGCAGAGGAAATGATGCGCTTTTCGTACGCGCCGTATTCAGGGTTCCATGTCGGAGCGGCGCTGCTTTCGGCTGACGGTACCGTTTATACGGGCTGCAATGTCGAAAATGCGTCCTACGGCGCAAGTAACTGTGCGGAAAGGACAGCTTTTTTCAAAGCGGTGTCGGAGGGATGCCGGTCTTTTAAGGCGATCGCCATCGCCGGAGGGAAGGACGGCAGGGCGGAAGAGTTCTGTCCGCCATGCGGTATCTGCAGACAGGTCATGCGTGAATTCTGCGATCCGGAATCCTTTGAGATCATTCTCGGGAATGACAAAGGGGAGATCCGTGTTTTCCGGCTGAAAGAGCTCCTGCCGGAGAGCTTCGGACCGGATGCTCTTGCAGAATTAGGCTGAGCGGCTTCTGATACCGGCCGCACACGCATTTTAAGGCAGAGAAAGGAAACTGCCGGAAGGCAACATACAGGTATCAGACAGGAGGAAACACTCATGCGCAAATATTACCAGCCGGAGAGGGAAACTGCGTCCAGAGAGCAGATCACGGCATGGCAGAACAAAGGCCTTGTGGAAACGGTGCACAGAGTCTACGAAAATGTGCCGTATTACCGCAAAAAAATGGATGAAAAAGGTGTGAAGCCGGACGATATCCGGTCGATCGAGGATATGCACAAACTGCCGTTCCTGACCAAGGACGACTTAAGAGACGCGTATCCTTACGGACTTCTTGCCGTCCCGCTGAAGGACTGTGTCCGGATCCAGTCGACGAGCGGCACCACGGGACGCCGTGTCGTTGCTTTCTATACGCAGCATGACATCGATCTTTGGGAAGAATGCTGCGCGCGCGCGATCGTTGCCGCGGGCGGAGACGAGGACGATGTTGTCCAGGTGTGCTACGGCTACGGCCTGTTCACCGGCGGTCCGGGCCTCAACGGCGGTTCTCATAAGGTGGGATGCCTTACGCTTCCCATGAGCTCGGGCAATACAGACCGGCAGATCCAGTTCATGACCGACCTCGGCGCGACGATTCTGTGCTGTACGCCGTCCTACGCGGCTTATCTCACAGAGTCGATCTACGAGAAGGGAATGCGGGATCAGATCAAACTGAAAGCCGGCATTTTCGGCGCGGAAGCATGGACGCAGGAGATGCGTCATGATATAGAAGAAAAACTCGGGATCAAGGCGTATGATATCTATGGCCTCACCGAGATCAGCGGCCCCGGTGTATCCTTTGAGTGCGAGGCACAGGGAGGCATGCACATCAACGAAGACCACTTCATCGCGGAAGTCATCGATCCCAAGACCGGAGAAGTCCTCGGAGACGGTGAGAAAGGCGAACTGGTCTTCACGGCGATCGACAAGGAGGCGTTCCCGCTGATCCGTTACCGCACGAAAGACATCTGCATTCTCAATCATGAGAAATGCTCCTGCGGCCGCACACACGTGCGCATGTCGAAGCCGCTCGGACGTTCGGACGATATGCTGATCGTCAAGGGTGTCAACGTATTCCCGTCCCAGATCGAGACGGTGCTCATGAACCGCGGCTATGCGGCCAATTATCAGATTATCGTGGACCGTGAAAATAACTCCGACAGCATTGAAGTCCGCGTCGAGATGACACCGGAAATGTTCTCGGATGAGCTGTCCTCGATCAATGCCAGCGAGAAAGAACTCGTCGCGGATCTGAAGGCGATGCTCGGCATCTACGCCAAGGTCAAACTCGTCCAGCCCAAGAGCATTCAGCGCAGCGAGGGCAAGGCGGTCCGCGTCATTGACAAGCGAAACCTGTACACCGGCTGATAAGGAGGAGACTATGACAACGAAACAGATTTCCATTTTTATGGAAAACCGTCCCGGGAGCCTCTATGAACTGTGTAAGGCTCTCGAAGAAGAAAACATCAACATGCGGGCGATGTGCCTTGCGGAGGCGGAAGACTTCGGCATCTGCCGCATCATTGTGGACGAACCGCTTACGGCTGCGACAGCCCTTCGGGATCACGGCTATATCTGCAAGATCACGAAAGTGCTGACGATCGAGATCGAGGATAAGGCCGGCGCGCTGGTCGGTATCCTGAATCAGCTGGGCAGCATGGGGATCAATCTGGAATACGCCTATGCGTTCCTTTCCAAGAAGCCCGACAAAGCCTACATGGTACTGCGGGTCCTGCATCCGGAGACCGCGGTCGAAAAACTGCAGGGAAGCAATATCCGCCTGATCTGCCAGGACGAACTTGAGGAACTGTTCGAGGACTGAAAACGATAGCAGCAGAACCCTTTTTTCAGAGGATTCATGATAGAAGCCGTTCATCTCACTAAAAAATACGGTCCGCACACAGCGGTGGAAGACCTGACCTTCACGATCCGTGAAGGTCAGGTCTACGGCTTTCTCGGCCCGAACGGCGCGGGAAAGACGACGACCATGAATATGATCACCGGATATCTTGCGCCGACGGCAGGGGAAGTACGGATCGACGGCACGGACCTTCGGACCGATCCCGTGGCGGCGAGGCGACGGNNTCTCCCGGAGGTGCCGCCTCTTTATCCGGATCTGACCGTGAGGGAATATCTCCTTTTTGCGGCGGAACTGAAAGGAGTTCCCGGGAGGAGGCGCAAAGAAGAAGCGGACAGAGTCATGAAAGAGCTGTCTCTTCTGGAAATGAAGGACCGCCTGATCCGC
>DBVZ01000060.1:3752-9758 GCA_002308255.1 Lachnospiraceae bacterium UBA1251
CATTCTCGACGAGCCGACGGCCGGTCTCGATCCGAGACAGATCACGGAGATCCGCTCGCTCATTCGCAGACTCGGAAAAGACCACGCAGTCCTGCTGAGTTCCCATATCCTGCAGGAGATCAGTGAGACCTGCGATAAGGTCCTGATCCTGTCCGAAGGAAAAAAGGCGGCGGAGGGAAGCCCCGAAACGCTTGCCGGGGAACAGCCGAAAACGACGGTCACGGTCCTCACGGCAGGAGAGGAGGCGGTGATCCGCGCAGCTCTTGCCGGTATCGCCGGCGCGCCGGAACTGCGGATTTCCGCCGAAGGGAGCAGAAAGCGCCTTGTGATCACGAAAAACGGAAACAAAGATCCGGGGGCGGGGATCACGGCAGCGCTTGTCGGAAACGGACTCCCGGTCTATGAGATCACATCGGACAGAAGGTCGCTCGAGGAACTCTTCCTGTCCCTCACGAAGGAGGGCAGGTAAGTGACGGCCGTATTCAAAAAAGAACTGCATACTTACGCGGTATCGATGATCGGGGCGGCAGCGCTCGCGGTCCTGCTCCTTCTGACAGGATTCGTGACCCGTTATATCAACTGCTACAACGGGTACGGGTCATATGCCTATACCCTCCAGAACCTGGCCTTCTGGTTTTACACGATCGCGATGCCTCTTCTTACGATGAGGACGTTTTCCGAGGAGTACCGGCAGAAGACGGACCTGCTTCTCCTCACGGCGCCGGTCCGTACCCGGAGCATCGTTTACGGGAAATACGCGGCTCTTCTTGTCATGCTTCTCATTCCCGCCGCATTCATGAAGATCTATGCCTCCGTGCTCGGAAAGTACGGGGCGATGCCGGAAGCGGCGGACAATACCGCCCTGTTCCTGTTCCTGCTGATGGGCGCCGCCTATTTCGCGGTCGGGATGCTGATCTCCTCGGTCACGGAGAACCAGATCATTTCCGCTGTCCTTTGCGTTCTGTTCGTGCTTGTCACGCAGCTGATCAGCAATGTCCGCGCCGTGATCAGCGCGGGACGGGGCAGCGCTCTCATTTTCGTGCTGGTCCTTGTGTGCGCGGCAGCCCTGCTTTTGTACATTGTCACGAAGCGTCTTTATCTGAGCGCGGTCGTCGGCATTTCCCTGCTGATCGCTGTCATTCTGGTCTTCCTTCTGCACGGGAGCTGGTTTGACGGGCGGATCTCGTCCGTGATCGGGATCCTTGATTTCCGGAGCGCCTTTTTTACCGGCGTGATGGGAACGCTTGATCTTCGCGCCGTCCTGTATTTTCTGTCTGTGACCGCCGCGGGGACGGAGCTTACCGTCTATTCCGTGTCCCGCAGGAGCCGTCCGGCCTCCGGAGCGGAGGCACTGCTCGTTCCCGTGATGCTTCTCAATCTTCTTCTTCTGAACCTGATCGCCGGAAAACTCCCTTCCACGCTGACCGTGAGGGACATGACGGCGCAGAAGCTCTATACCGTCACGGAAGCCACCGAAGAGGCGGCACGGGCGCTGGAAGAAGATGTGACGTTCTATTTTCTTACGGCTTACGGAGAAGAGGACCGGGATCTCACGGCTCTCCTGGATACTTATGAGGGGCTTTCGGACCGGATCTCCGTAAAGAAAGTCGATCTGGCCGCCTCCCCGCGCTTTACGGAGGCATACGGAGAGGCCTCGCTGCCTTACAACAGCGTGATCGCCGAATCGCGGCAGAAGTTCAAGATCATTCGTTATGAAGCCTTTTACCCGTCGGACGGGGATAATGCCTACGTCTCTTCCTTTGACGGGGAGGGACAGCTCACAAGCGCTCTGGAATACGTGACCGACCCGCGGCAGGTGACGCTGTACTGCACAAAAGGACACGGGGAACCGGCGTTTGATACGGCAATGACGGACACTGTCTTAAAAATGAACATCCTGACGAAAGAGATCAATCTTCTTGCGCAGGATATTCCGGAAAACTGCAGCGCACTGGCGGTCTTTGCCCCCAGCTCCGATTTTTCGGAAGAAGAGGCGGCAAAGATCCGCGGTTATCTCGAGGCGGGGGGATCCGTTCTGTATGTCGGACTTTTCTCCCCGGAGGGCAGGCCGGTGCTGGACGGGCTGCTCGCTTCTTACGGGATCCGTACCGTGCCGGGATATGTCATGGAGCGCAGTGAGGGAATGTATGTGCAGCTCCCATACATCCTTCTTCCGGTCATCGCCGAGTCGAAAGGGATCACGGAAGGATTCCCTCAGGAAAATGTCCTCTGCCCGTTTGCGCAGGGACTCCGGATCGATGAGGCGGAAAATGTCTCCGCCGTGCCGCTTCTGTTTTCTTCGGACAGATCCTATGCGGCAGCGGATCTTTCCGATGACGGGAACGGCTCCCCGGAAGGGGCGGAAGAAGGCCCGTTCGCCCTTGCGCTGACCGCGAAGACCGGGGGATCCGGCAGCGGGAAGGAAGGGACGCTGGTTTGCTTCACGACGCCCTGTATCTTCAGCCGTTCGGTCCTGAGCCAGTTCCTCCGCACCGACATGCCGCTGCCTTCCGGGAACGCACAGCTGTTCGCGAGAAGCATCGCGTATGTCACGGAGACGGACGCGCAGAAGGCGATCCCCGCAAAATCCATGACGCCGCCGCAGCTGCTGCTTCCGCAGGGGGTCTCCGTGCGGTTCGGCATCATTTCCATGGCGGTCATTCCGCTGCTGGTACTGTCCGTGGGCATGATCATATGGCTTCGCAGAAGAAAACGCTGAGAGAGGAAGATGAAAGAGACATTCCGCCCGGAGCAGGTTCCGGAAGAAATAGTAAATGCGGCGGCTGAGAACAGAAGCACAAAAAGGCAGAAGGTGCTTCTTCTTGCCGCATGCCTTTTTCTTCTGCTTCAGACCGCGGTCTACGCGGCGCTCCTCATCCGTGACGGGAGGCAGGACCGTGCGGAGACGAAAGAACTGCTGATCCCGCAGACCGCGGACGAGATCACGGGGATCACGTTCCGCGCGCAGGACCGTACGGTGCTGTCGTTCGCTCTCAAAGACGGACAGTGGAGCCTCGATGAAGCGCGGTGTGATTTCAGCGGAGCCCTGCCCGGCACCCTGCCGGATGACTGGGAGACGGCAAAGGAGAACATCTCCCAGGGTGCTGTCAGGGTCCTGGCAAGCGGGGTCACGGGCATCGCCGTGAGAGGGGTGATCGAAGATCCGGAGGATCTGTCGCAGTACGGCCTTGCCGAGCCGTTTACGGAAGCGGAGATCCGGATGAAGGACGGTTCCGCGGTGCGGCTTGCGGTCAGCGATACCGCGCAGAGCGCAAGCGCCGTGTATGCGGTCCTTGACGGGGACGTCTCGAAAGTGTATATCTGCGTGCCTTCTTTAAAGAGCGCCTTTGAAAAGGAATTCCGGGATTTTACGGCGTCCTGAATCCTTGACAAACAGAGGGTTTCCGCATAGACTGAAATGGATTCCCGAAAGAATCTCCGTGCCCCAAGAAAACGAAAATGGGCACCGGTTCCAATAGAAGCAGAGGATGAATAAATGAAGATCTTTAATACTTTATCGAGAAGAAAAGAAGAGTTCGTACCGATCGAGGAAGGCCGCGTCAGAATGTATGTGTGCGGGCCTACCGTCTACAACCTGATCCATATCGGCAATGCCCGGCCCATGATCGTGTTCGACACGTTCCGCCGGTACCTCGAGCACAAAGGATACAAGGTCGATTACGTCTCCAATTTTACCGACGTCGATGACAAGATCATCGCGAAGGCGATCGAGGAGGGCGTGACGAGCGAAGAGATCTCGAAGCGCTATATCGAGGAGTGCAAAAAAGACATGGAGGGCATGAATGTGCTGCCCGCGACGGTACACCCGCTCGCGACGCAGGAGATCGACGGCATGATCGCCATGATCCGGAAGCTGATCGACGAGGGATATGCCTACGATGTCAACGGAACGGTCTATTTCCGGACCAGGAAATTCAGGGAATACGGGAAGCTCTCCTGGAAAAATCTCGACGACCTGCGTTCCGGCTTCCGCGAGATCAAGGTCACCGGAGAAGAGCAGAAGGAAGATCCGCTCGATTTCGTTCTCTGGAAACCGAGAAAAGAGGGAGAACCCGCCTGGGCGTCGCCCTGGAGCGACGGGCGTCCCGGCTGGCATATCGAGTGCTCGGTGATGGCGAAGCATTATCTCGGGGATACGATCGACATCCACGCGGGCGGCGAGGATCTGATCTTCCCGCATCATGAAAATGAGATCGCGCAGTCCGAGTGCGCGAACGGCGTGCCGTTTGCCCGTTACTGGATGCACAACGCGTTCCTGACCATCGATAAAGTGAAAATGTCGAAGTCCCTCGGCAACTTCTTTACGGTACGGGACATTTCGGAGAAATATGACCTGCAGGTGCTCCGGCTCTTCATGCTGTCGGCACACTACCGCAGCCCGCTCAATTTCAGCGCGGAACTCATGGAGTCCTCAAAGAGCGCTCTCGAGAGGATCCGCAACGCGGCGGAGCGGCTGAGAGACTTCGCGGCGGCGGCAAAAGATGCGGCTCCTTCGGAAGAAGAGAAAGCCATGGCTGCCGAGGCGGAGGCTTTTGTCCGGAAATTCGACGAGAAGATGGACGATGACTGCAATACGGCAGACGCTCTGTCGGTCGTGTTCGAGCTGGTCAAATACGCGAACCAGCATGTGAATGCGGACTGCTCGGCGGAGACCGTCAGGATCTTTGCGGATACGCTGAAGCAGCTCTGCGGTATCCTCGGGATCATCACGGAAAAGAAGGAAGAGATGCTGGATGAGGAGATCGAACAGCTGATCGAAGAGAGACAGGCAGCCCGCAAAGCGAAGAATTTTGCCCGCGCCGACGAGATCCGCGATGAGCTGGCGGCAAAGGGCATTCTTCTGAAAGATACGCGGGAAGGCGTCAAATGGACAAGAGCGTGACGGGATTATTTCCCGAAGCACAGGAAATCGGGGAGGACGGAAAAACGGTGCCGGAGACGATCCTGAAGGCGGCTGCGGAGGCATTTTCCCTTCCGGAACTTGACCCCGGGAGCTGTTCGCCCCTGACGCTTGCCTATATCGGGGACGCCGTTTTCGAACTGGCGGTCAGGACCGTTGTCGTGCGGGAAATGAACGGAAGGCTGAAGGATATGAACCGGAAGGCCATCGGCGCGGTCTCCGCGAGAGCGCAGTCCGAGATGGTGGCCATGATGGAACCGCTGCTGACGGAGGAGGAACAGGCTGTTTACCGGCGGGGACGGAACGCCAATTCCCCGACCATGGCAAAGCACGCCTCGGTGCTGGAGTACCGGAGGGCGACCGGTCTCGAAGCACTGATGGGATATCTGTATCTCAAAGGAGAGAACGGGCGGATCGCCGAACTGATCCGCGCGGGCTGGCCGGAAACAGCGGAGAAAGCAGGAAAGAAAGATGAACCAGAAAAAGGAACCGGGAGCGCTGATTGACGCGATCCTTGACAGCTACGAGGCGTATCCTGTTACGACACGCCTGCAGGGAAAGAGTATCCTGAACCGCAGCATCATCATAGAAGTTCTGGAAAAACTCCGTCAGATACTGTTCCCCGGATATTATGACCAGGGCAAGATCCGCCCGGAATATGTCCGCTATATCGTCGGCGAGCACATCGAGTTCGTGCAGTATCACCTGTCCAAGCAGGCGGCGATCGCCCTCGGGTCACAGGAAAACGATCCGGAGGAAGGAACGGCTGGGCTCATGGCGAAGGCGGAAGCCATTGTGGATGATTTTCTGGCGCAGATCCCCCGCCTCCGGGAATATCTCGCTTCGGATGTCGAGGCGGCGCTGAACGGCGATCCGGCGGCTTACAGCATGGAAGAGATCATCCTGAGCTATCCGGGACTGTCTGCGATCACGACCTACCGCATTGCGCATGAACTGTGGATCCGCCATATCCCGCTGATCCCCAGGATCATGTCCGAGTACGCGCACAGCATGACGGGCGTGGATATCCATCCCGGTGCGACGATCGGGAAGAGCTTCTTTATCGATCACGCGACAGGCATCGT
>DBVZ01000060.1:9777-10646 GCA_002308255.1 Lachnospiraceae bacterium UBA1251
AAGATCTATCAGGGTGTGACCCTCGGCGCGCTCTCGACCCGGAAGGGACAGCAGCTGCGCGGGGTGAAACGTCATCCGACGCTGGGGGACAATGTGACGATCTACGCGAACACCACGGTGCTCGGAGGAGAGACGATCATCGGTGATAATGCGACCGTCGCGGGCAACACCTTCCTCGTCAACTCGGTGCCTTCGGATATGAAGGTCAGCATGCGCGCGCCGGAACTGGAATACAAGAGCGACAGCACGCACGGCTCCGAAAAGAATTGAAGAAAAGGAAAAGGTCCGCCGGGCGGACCTTTTAAACTGTCATCATACAATGTCGGAAAGGCATGGAACGGAATGAAAAACGGAAAGAGNNNCCCGAATACCGGGGGAAGAGAGAAAACCGGGAGAGAGAGGAGCGGAGGTTCCCCAAAAGAAGAAATGATGCCGCTTTCGAAGAAACGGACGGCGAGCTGACCCGTCTTGAGGGACGCAACAGCATCCGGGAGGCGTTTGACGCCGGAAAGACCATCGACAAGCTGTATGTCCTGGACGGCTGCATGGATGAGCCTGTGCAGAGGATCCTGGGAATGGCGAGAAAGAAGGGCACGATCATAAGCTTTGTCACAAAGGACAGACTGGATGCCATGTCCGAGACCGGCGCGCACCAGGGCGTGATCGCGCAGGCAGCCGCCGCGGAGTACTGCGAAGTGGGGGACATCCTTAAAGAAGCGGAAGAGCGCGGGGAGGATCCGTTCCTGATCCTTCTCGATGAGATCGAGGATCCCCGCAATCTCGGCGCCATTATCCGGACCGCCAACGCAGCCGGAGCGCACGGCGTCGTCGTGCCGAAGAGACACTCGGCGACACTCACGGCCGCCGCG
>DBVZ01000060.1:10745-11453 GCA_002308255.1 Lachnospiraceae bacterium UBA1251
ATGGACGGGAAGGTCATGTACGATCTGGACCTGAAAGGTCCCATTGCGCTGGTGGTCGGAAACGAGGGGAGCGGAGTCAGGCCGCTGATCCGTGAAAAATGTGATCTGACCGCACAGATCCCCCTTCTCGGAAAGATCGAGAGCCTGAACGCCTCCGTAGCCGCGGGTGTTCTGGCTTATGAAGTGGTACGGCAGAGAAAAATGAAATAAAACCCTGAGAATAATTAAAACGGTTTCCTTTTACAAATGAATTGCGGATATTGTATGATAAACAGACAGCACCCCTCGTGCTGTCTGTTTGTTCTTTAAGCGCAGCCTGCGGATCCGGCAGGCATCCGCGCGTCAGAAGGGCCATTCCGGCCCGCCGGACGGCGTCCGCCGCCCGTACTGATTTCCGGAATAATTGAAAAAGGAGACGACTATGAGCGAGAGAAGAAGTGTGATCCGTTACGATGATTACGGCAACGCGCTGTCCCGGCACGACAGTATCCGGGAAGCGCAGGAACTTTTTAACTGCACCCATATTTCCAGCGTCTGCAGCGGGAAGAGAAAGCATGACAAGGGCTATGTGTGGCGTTATGAACATGAATTCGAACGCCCGTACCGGCGCATGCGCGCAAGAAGAAGAAAAAGAGGATGATTTCCGGAAATGATTCTGCTATACTTAGCGGCATGGGACAGGGGACTCGTTCCCTGTCCCGCTTTTTT
>DBVZ01000060.1:11463-15812 GCA_002308255.1 Lachnospiraceae bacterium UBA1251
AACAACGCATCCCGGCGGAGATCCCGAATGCGATCGGAGTGAAAGAAGATGAAAGAACTCTGGGAATTATACAGTTCATTTTTCCGGGTCGGCCTGTTTACGTTCGGCGGGGGATACGCGATGCTGCCGATGCTCCAGAAGGAGATCGTCGAAAAGCACGGATGGGCGACTGAAGAGGAACTTATGGATTATTACGCGATCGGACAGTGTACGCCGGGCGTCATCGCAGTCAATACGGGGACCTTTATCGGCAGCAAGACGAAAGGCGTCGTCGGAGGACTCGCTGCAACACTCGGAGTGATCACGCCGTCCATTATTATCATTACGCTGATCGCCGCCTTTTTCATGAACTATAAGGACAGTGAGACCGTGGCACACGCGTTTGCGGGGATCCGCGTCGCCGTGACGGTCCTCGTCGGCACGTCCGTCTGGAAGATCGCGAAGAAATCCCTGATCGATCTTCCGACGATCCTGATCGCGGCGGCGGTCCTCGTTCTGAACCTTCTTACGAACGTCTCCCCGATCATCTCCGTAGTGGCGTCGGCAGCCGCCGGGATCCTCCTCAAAGCGAGAGAAGGGAGGGCCGGGAAATGAGCACTCTTCTTCGTCTTGCCTGGGAATTTTTCAAAGCCGGTCTGTTTGCGATCGGCGGCGGACTTGCGACGCTGCCGTTCCTTTATGATATCTCGCGCCGCACGGGATGGTTCACCACGAGGGACATCACCGATATGATCGCGGTATCGGAGTCGACCCCGGGACCGCTCGGCGTGAACATGTCGACTTATGTCGGCTTTCATACGGCCGGCGTCGCAGGTGCCGTCTCGGCGTCCCTCGCCCTTGTCCTGCCGTCTTTTATCATCATTCTGATCATTTCCAATTTCCTGAAGAAGTATAAGGAAAACCGGGTCGTGCAGAACGCGATGTACGGGATCCGTCCGGCTTCGGTGGCAATGATCACCTATGCATGCCTGCTGGTCGCCAGGGCGGCACTCCTCAATACGGAACTCTTTGCGGTGACCGGGGCGCTCACAGATCTGATTTCCTGGAAAGCGATTCTCCTTGGCATTGCGGTGCTGGCTTCGTATCTGAAATTCAAAAAGCACCCGATCGTCTATATTCTCGGGGCGGCGGTCATCGGAATCGTATTCCGGTTCTGAGAAAAGGACTGCCCGGAAAAACGGCTGGAATCGCCGGCAGAAGGAGAAAGACCGTTCGCAGGGGAGCTGCGAACGGCCTTTCAGGGGAGTATAAATAATTAAATAAGGGGTTTGTAAAAAAAATTATTGAAGGGTAAATTCTTTTTACGCGTTTGATTATATAATACATTTGCAGAGAATGCAACATGAACTTTTTTTGTGGGGCCTGAGGCACACATTTACGGGGTTTTTATGGCGAAAATGGAGATGACGATCGCGGTTCCCTGTCATTTCGGACTGGAAGCCGTTCTGAAAAGAGAGATCACGGATCTCGGGTATGATGTGCTTGCGACCGAGGACGGACGGGTTTCTTTCCGCGGGGATCTGCAGGCAGCAGCGGAGGCAAATATCCACCTCCGGACCGCGGAGCGGGTGCTGCTTGAGTGCGCGAGATTCCGGGCGGTGACATTTGACGAGTTGTTTGAGGCGGTGAAGGCGGTGCCGTGGGAGCAGTTTATTCCCGAAAACGGGAAATTCTGGGTGCGGAAGGTGTCTTCGGTACGGAGTGCTCTGTTCTCGCCCTCCGATATACAGTCCATCGTGAAGAAAGCGATGGTGGACCGGCTCGGCAGTGTCTACGGTGTTTCCTGGTTTCCGGAGGACGGACCGTCCTACCCGTTCCGGGTCGCGATCCGAAAAGATATTGTTTCCGTCTGTCTGGACACCTCCGGAGAATCTCTCCACAAGAGAGGCTATCGGAAAGAACAGGTGATGGCGCCGATTTCGGAGACCCTGGCGGCGGCCCTGATTCTTCTCACGCCCTGGAAAAGAGGACGGATCCTTGCGGATCCCTGCTGCGGGAGCGGAACGATCCCGATCGAGGCTGCGATGATCGCTTCCGGGATCGCACCGGGCATGAACCGGCATTTCCAGATGGAAGAGTGGGAAAACCTGCACGCGAAGCAGCTTGTCAAAGAGGCGGCGGAGGAAGCCCGCGCGGCGGTCCTTCCCGATGCCGGATCCGACCTGCAGGGATTCGACATTGACCCTTATGCCGTACGCTGCGCGAGGGAGAACGCGAAGATGGCCGGCGTCGAGGGGCGGATCCATTTTCAGGCAAGACCCCTTGCGGAGTTTTCCCATCCGAAGAAATACGGATTTCTGATCAGCAACCCGCCCTACGGCGAGAGGCTGCAGAACGAGAAAGAGCTTCCGGAGCTTTACAGGACATTCGGGGAAGTGTACGAAAGACTTGATGACTGGTCGATGTACCTCATCTCTTCCTACGAAGATACAGAGAAATACATCGGGAAAAAGGCGGACAAGAACAGAAAGATCTATAACGGGATGCTGCAGACCAGGTATTTTCAGTACCTCGGGCCGAAACCTCCGAAAAGGAACTTCGCGGGAGAGCGTTCCGACAGGAAGGAGTGAACATGAAGAGGATCATCTTCGCCACGGGAAACAAAAACAAGCTGAAGGAGATCCGGGAGATCGTCCGGAAATTCGGCTTTGAGGTCGTCGCCATGAAAGAAGCCGGATATGATCTCGACATCGAGGAAAACGGGACGACGTTTGCCGAAAACGCCCTGATCAAGGCAAGGGAGATCTGCCTCGCCTCCGGAGAGATCACGATGGCGGACGATTCCGGACTTGTGGTGGACGCGATGGGCGGCAGGCCCGGGATCTATTCTGCGAGGTATATGGGAAAGGATACATCCTACGCCGTCAAGAACGCTGCCATTATAGACGAACTGAAGGACGTGGAGGGTGAGAAGCGCTCTGCCCGCTATATCTGCGCGATCGCGACGGTATTTCCGAACGGCAGGGTCCTGCAGGCAGAAGAGCCTTTTGAAGGCAGGATCGCTTACGAGGAAAAGGGGAGCAACGGGTTCGGATACGATCCGATCTTCTATCTGCCCGAGTACGGGAAAACAGCCGCGGAGCTGCTGCCGGAAGAGAAGAACGCCATCAGCCACAGAGGAAAGGCACTCCGGAAAATGGAAGCGATGCTGCAGGAACTGGATGACCGCGGAGAACTGTAAAAAAGGGAAGGATCCAGGCTGTGCCGGAGAAACAATTTAAAACCGCAAGAGAATATATCGAGGAGCGCCGGAGGCAGAAAATGACGGAATCGGTCCGTGAAGATCCGTCGGGGACCGCAGATGACGCCCGCACAAAGAAAAAGAGGATCCTCATCATTTCCGATACACACGGTTACTCCCGGGAGGTGGAGCCCCTGTTCCGGAAGATCAGGCAGGCGGACTTCCTGATCCACTGCGGGGACGTGTACGGGGACGAGGACTACATCCGGGCGTGCGCGGCGGAGATCCTGGGCTGCCCGTGTTCCATCGTGCAGGGGAACAATGACCTGTGGACGGATCTTCCGCAGGAAGAGATCATGACGATCGCGGGTCATAAGATCCTGGTGTGCCACGGGCATCGCTACGGGATCTCCTATGATACCTCTTCCCTGAAAAAACATGCAAAAAGCAAAGGGGCAGCTATTGTGTGCTGCGGACATACGCACGTGCCGATGATCGATACCAGGGATCCGGAGATCCTCCTCATCAATCCCGGCAGTCTGAGTCTTCCGCGGCAGTCGGGGCGGGAGAGTTCGTACGCGATGATGGAACTGGACGAGACGGGCTTCCGCTACGCATGGATCAACTATCTCCCCGGCGCGGGGAGAGGTTTTGGCCGGGGACGGTACCGGGTTTAGAAAATGCTGTTTTTTACCGTTTTCTGCGTATGTAAATTATTCAAATAAGTATTTGACAAACCAAAACGAAGACTATATAATATAGCACGTGCCCGAAAAAAGACGGGACCAAATCTTGCACTTTCTGCGCATAACGGACGCAGCTGAGGCGCAGATTCAGGGCGACGGGGTGTGGCTCAGCTTGGCTAGAGCGCCTGCTTTGGGAGCAGGAAGCCGCAGGTTCGAATCCTGTCACCCCGACTATCGGATAAGCTGCGGATTTGCGGGTGTAGTTCAATGGTAGAACACCAGCCTTCCAAGCTGGACACGTGGGTTCGATTCCCATCACCNNGGATAGAGCAACGGCCTTCTAAGCCGTGGGTCGGGGGTTCGAATCCCTCCAGGCACGGTTGATCGCAAAACTCCGCTCCGGCGGTTGATCATAAAACGGTACGGTTTGTCCGTCCGCAATATATGGTGGGTGTGGCGTAGTCGGTTAACGCGCCAGATTG
>DBVZ01000054.1:0-131 GCA_002308255.1 Lachnospiraceae bacterium UBA1251
CAATCGAGCTGAAGCTCAGCCGCGTGCGCCTTCATCCCATCGATGACGATCGCCGCCACATCCCGGATCTCCATTCCGAGCATCTCGCAGCCCTTTAAAATGAGCGGCCGATCGCATTTCGCGGCAAACCG
>DBVZ01000054.1:271-1121 GCA_002308255.1 Lachnospiraceae bacterium UBA1251
ATCGCCCGGATATCTTCCTCCGGAACGCCGAGCATACGGAGCGGCTCCTCCGTATGCAGAAGATGCTCCTCCGGATACTTCTCATAATCATAGTCATGCAGCCAGCCAACAGCTTCCCAGTGTTCCCTATCCTCACCGAAATGGTCCGCCATTGCTCCCATTGCGGCGGATACATTGGCCGCATGGAGCAGAAGATGTTCTTCTGTCACCATTGTAGCATTGATTTCTTTTGCTTTTTCGAGAGTTAATTTTTCCATATGTCTCCTTTCTCTTCCGAGAGCTCCTCATCGGAACGCTTTTCAATGAGCGCTAACACTTCCTCCATCGAAAGCCCGCTCTCCCTCGGCCTCGCGATCACCACCGGACGCACCCCCGTCTTCCGGCAGGCCTCCAGTTTCTCATCAAACCCGCCGGTCTTTCCACTGTCCTTCGTAACCATCCACGCGATTTTGTACTGCCGCATCGTCGCGGCATTCATCTCCCGCGTAAACGGTCCCACCATCGCGATCGTATTCCGGTAAGATATCCCCGCCCGCTCGCAGAGCGCAATACTCTCTGCCGTCGGCAGCACGCGGACATATAACCGTTCGACCGGTATTTTTGCAAATGCATTCAGCTCCTTCGACCCGGTCGTAAGCAGGATCCGCCCCTCCGTCTTCTCAAGGTAAGCCGCCGCGGAATCCGCTGAGTCCACACAGACAGCTCCGCAATCCTCCGGATGAGCGGCAAGGCCGGCTTTCTGCCCGTCGGCATCCCGCCCCGGTATGTCCGATGTTTCCGCTCCCTCGTCAGTTCGCACGAGCCGCACGCAGAAAATTCCGCATTTTTCAGCGGCGGACCGGATATTTCC
>DBVZ01000054.1:1190-1344 GCA_002308255.1 Lachnospiraceae bacterium UBA1251
CTGATCCTCCCCCCATAAAAAGCCGGACCATTTCTTCCTGATCCAGTCTTCCTATGAGGACCTGTATATCCGGAATTCCAGTGAGTTCATGCCCACCGACGGGCGTTGCGACACTCACCGTCACGCTGTGCCTGCCTTTATGAAGTTCCGAGAC
>DBVZ01000054.1:1487-2847 GCA_002308255.1 Lachnospiraceae bacterium UBA1251
AACACCGTCGTAAACATATCGACCTGCTCGTGTTTCAATTGCCCCAGCGTCATGATTTTATGCTCCTGCCCGTCTCTTCCGATATTGCGGACCCAGCCGCAGACCGTGTCAGCATCCCGCTCCTCAAGGAGGATTTCACACGCCCTTTTCAGGTAATCCGCCCTTCTTCTCGATGACGGGTTATAGAGGACCGTCACAAAATCTCCCTGCGCGGCAGCCCTAAGCCTCTTCTCAATGACCGGCCAGGGAGTCAGCGCGTCAGAAAGTGAAATGACGCAATAGTCGTTCATGAGCGGGGCACCGAGAACAGCCGCCCCGGAATGTGCTGCCGTAAGGCCTGCCACCACAATGACCTCCACAGCCGGGTACTCCGGCAGTAATTGCAGGATTGGCCCGGCCATGCCGTAGACGCCCGCGTCACCGCTGCAGACCATCGCGCAGGTCCTTCCCTCCGCGGCATATGCGAGCGCAAGGCGGCATCGGTCGATTTCTCTGGTCATCGGTGTCGAAAAATACTCTTTGTCCGGAAATATCTTCCTGACCTGTTCTATATAGACTGTGTATCCGCCTACAATTTCCGCTTTTTCAATTGCCCGTTTCGCGTCACCGGTCATAGCCGCCTCGCTGCCCGGACCGATGCCGACAACATATAATTTCGCCATAAAAGCTCCTTTTTAAATATGGGATATCACAGCTCAAAACTCAGAGCCGGCCTTCCCTGAGAAAGCGCGACCGTCACACCGCCAAAGGCTTTCTTTCTGCAAATGAGTTCTCCGAAAATGCTTGCCGCCCTCTCGCAGACATTGTCGACCCCGGTCACGGACCTGACAAACTCAGAGCCGGTAAATTCCCCGGGAACATTGCGCAGCTCCTCCGCGGAAAAAGTGAGGAAGGGCACCCTGTATTTTCTGGCAAACTCTTTTATGCCCTCCTCTTCCGCCTTCAGGTCAATGCTGGCTACAGCGTTCAGGGCTTTGGGGGAAATCCCGTTTTCCCTGCATGCTTCCATGACCGCATGTTCAATCTCTCCCGCCGAAGTTCCCCGCCTGCATCCGATGCCGGCGCAGATGATCCGCGGGATAATGCGCAGTTTTCTCTCTTTTTTATTCCGCGTCGAAGCCGGCTCACCGTCATCTCCGCGGGCGGTCTCACACAGAATGGCATGCTGTTCATCCCGGATCGTTATGTGCACCGACGACTCCGCAAAACTACCATATATGACACCGCGCGGCATCCCGCCCGTAATCTCAAAATCACTGCAGACGGAAACGGTCTCTCCCGCGAGCAGAGCCCCGGAAACCTCCCGGATGAGCTCCACATTCTCTACCCCGCAGTTCATGCGCCTTGCCCAGTCATCGAA
>DBVZ01000090.1 GCA_002308255.1 Lachnospiraceae bacterium UBA1251
GCAGTTCGAAAATGCTCCCGACCGGATGTGCTGCAGCATTTCCGGAAATGCCGGCAGGGAAGCCAGATCTGCACAGGAAGCGAAACTGCTGTCCCCGATCGAGAAAAGACCTTCCGGGAATGCCCGGATCGAAGTAAATCCGGTACGCAGAAATGCCTGATCGCCGATGATCAGAAGATCGTCCGGCAGGACGAGTTCACCGGACAGACCGCTGCAGCCCTGAAATGTGCTTTTGCGAATATAAGGGAAGGACGACGGCAGCCGCAGCGCGGTGAAGCTCTCATCCGACGAAAATGCGGAGTCTCCGAGCGCGGTCAGGCTTTCGGGCAGCGCCAGCGTTCCGCGCAGGCTTTTGCAGTAGGAGAAGGCGTAGCGGTCGATCGTCTCCAGGCCTTCCGGCAGGGTCAGCGTGCCGTCAAATCCGCAGCCCGAGAAAGCATTCTGCCCGATCGTACGGACCGATCCGGGAATCGTGAGGTCTCCGCGGAGCCCGGCGCACTGGCTGAACGTATCGTGCGCGATCTCCGCAAGGCCGGAGGAGAGCCGGAGAGTGCCGTCGAACCCGCTTCCCGCGAAGGCGTAATCGCCGAGTTCCGTCAGGCTGTCCGGCAAAAGCAGATCTCCTCTCAGATTTTCACATTGATAAAACGCGACGCGGCCGATGGAGGTGAGGCCTTCCGGGAAGGAGAGATTTCCGGAAAGGGCAGTGCAATAGCTGAATGCTTCCGCGCCGATGGATTTGAGACCGGCGGAAAGACGGAGACCGGTCAGTCTTTTGCAGTTGGTAAATGCGTAGTCGCCGATGATTTCCACGCTGTCCGGCAGCGTCACCGTGCCGGTGAGTTTTCCGCAGCCGTAGAACGCGAATTTGTCGATCTCTTTCAGGGTCGAGGGGAAGGAAAGGGTAGCGGTCAGCCGGCTGTTGGAATAGAAAGCCTCCCCGGCGATCGAGGTGACGCCTTCCCCGATCACCAGATTTTTGATCTCGTAGTCGCTCCACATGAAACGGTCCGGTGTGACCATCGCGCCGGTCCCTTCGATCGTGAGCGTTTTTGTCTTTTTATCGTAAGTCCAGGTCAGATTTTCACCGCAGGAACCGCTTTCGGACGCGGACGGACTGCCGCCGGGGGACTTATTTCCGCCTGCGGGATTGCCGCCGCCGGGTTTTCCGCAGCCGGCGGCACCGAGAACAGTCAGACTGAGTATAAGGATAAGCACTATTGTTCTCATCGGTCCACTCCCTGGGAAATCAGCCGTCAAGCCGCCGGACCTCGCCGGTCTGCGCGGTCTGCAGGTCTGCTTAGCCATTGGTCTGCCGGTCTGCGCGGCGCCGGATGCCTCAGTGATACTCATTCCAGTAATCTTCCGCGTCCTCGTAATCCTCGAAATCATCCTCGTAATCATAATAGAAGTCTTCCGGATCGTCATACTCCTCGACGCCGTAGTACTCAAATGTCTTCCTGCGTTTTCCGCCGGTGCCGGAGGATCCCGACGGCGTGCCGGTCGGCTTAGGCGCAGATGTCGGTGTTGACCCGGGCGCAGATGTCGGTGCCGGCGTGGTCTGCTTTTTCTTTTCCGTCTTAACGAAATGGTCTTTGCCGTTGAGCACATAATAATCCCTTACCAGGTTTGTCTGCTCATAGCTGTTCTTACTTGTCTTAATAAAGTAAGAAAACTCCTGCCGATAGGTGATTTCTTCTTCCGGCTCGATGTCGCTGTCCCGCTTATACAAATTGAAGTAGTACGCATGACGCCTGTAATTCGGAAGATGTTTATCGTAGGCATCCCATATTCTCGGCGAATACTCCAGATAGACTTCCTGGAGCCATTCGTAAATACTCCGGTCATCGAGACTGTCAAACGTGTCGTACGCGTAAACCGTTACGGTAATTCGGTCGGTCAGCCGGCTGCCGGTGGTATCGGCATTTCCGGGCACCCACACCGCGGATGCGGTGATCTTCGCATTTTTATAATACGGGAAAGACTTCATTTCCTTCGGGATATTTTCCTCCATGACGGATTGGAAGGATTTGACTTCTTCCATAAGTTCCGCCATGATGGCCGCATGTTCTTCCCGTCTTTTCTTTTCCCGGTAATTCCGGTCGATCGCCGTGACAGTGATGACGACGGCAGCCGCGATCAGGATCACCAGGAGCACGGCACGCATGTGGGACCGGGGCGCCTTCGGGGCCGGCCCTGTCACGTGCTCCAGCATTTGCCTTTTTTCCGATTCTGTCAGTTTGGCGCTGCTCAAATCGTGATCCCTCCCAAAGAAAAAACGGGGAACGGAAGCCGGTATGTACTGCATAGATGTATGATTTACAATAATTATACTGAATTATCGAAGGGAATGCACTTATGTTCTGACAATATGTTTTTCCGGAGGTGAATAAATGCGGCTGATCAAAGTACGGTGACGGCGGTCAAAGTATAGATCTTTATTTGACAAATAACAAATAGATATTTGACGAACGTAAAACAGATTTACTTTTCTGCGCGTTTGTTATATGATTTGATAAGACCTCGGAGAGATCAAAGTGCAATAAGAGAAAGGAGGGCGGCCTGTGAGCAAAGACGTCATTTCCGATATTCAGAACCTGAAGTATCTGACCTGGTCAAAAATGCGGAAATCCTCCGGCACGGCAGGTTCTTTCATGAAGGCTTATGAAGAGAACGGAAAAAGGAAAACATATTATAAGCTGTCCTGCTATGATCCTCTGCGGGGAATCATCGGACACGAGTGCGTAAATGAGATCATCGCGGACAGACTTCTCACGATCCTCGGCATACCGCATCTTCGCTATCAGCTGATCCATGCCGTCATAACACTCGACGGAAAAGAAGAAACAGTCTGGATCTGCGCATCGGAAGATTATAAGAAGCCTGGCGAAAGCAAGCTCGCATTCGATTTTTATTATGAAATGGAAAAAGAAGATAAGGAAACGCCCCTCGCTTTCTGTATCCGGAACGGTTGGGAAGATTATATTTACCGGATGCTGATCGTGGATTATCTGATTCTCAACAGGGACCGTCACGGGGCAAATCTGGAAGTGCTGAAAGCAAGGAACAGCCGGGACGTAAGACTTGCGCCTCTCTTTGACCACGGCCTCTCCCTGCTGTTTTCCTGCCGCACGGAAGAGGAGATCCGAAAGGCGGATCCTATGGAAGAAAAGCCGGTGCAGTGTTTTGTCGGGGGCAGAGACGCTGCTCAGAATCTTCTGCTGATCCCGCCGGATAAAAAACCGGACTTAAAGCAACTCAGGAAGCAGGATTGTTATTATCTGACAGAGGATCTTGAAAATGCTGTGTCTGAAGAACTGCTTGAAAAGATCCGCGGGATGATATGGGGGAGGTGGAAAAAACTTGAAGATATGGGCTATTGTTGATCCGTCCGACGGAACGGATGTCACGATCGGATATCTTCTGTATTATGTCGGACCGAAGGCTTTTTACATAGAGATATGCCGGGACCTTACAGAGGATAAAGCACCGCTGATGCTGTCTTCTTTTGTGAAGCGCGGGAAATATACGATTGACCGCAGCTTCGCATTGAAATGGGTGCAGAACAGGATCGTGCCGACAGACCGGCAGAATCTCGGGATGATCCTTCGGGATAACCGGCTCAGCGAATATGATGAAGAAAAGCTGTTGTCTCTTTCAAAAGGAAAATGCGCGCAGGATGACTGCTTTCTTAAACGGATTCCTGAAGATCGGATCCCGGAAGAACTGCTTGAGAGGCTTTGCCGGAAGATAGAGGAATTTTATCCGCTGAAAGACAGCATCATCGTCGCGTTTTCGGACGGTATGACAAGAAAAATACCTTATCAGGAATTTGACCGTTTTTTTTCAGCGGTAAAAGAATCGCACGGAGACAAATACCGTGCCTCCCTCAAAGTAGAGCCGGGAGGATTCGGTCTGTCCTGCTGCGGGAATACCGTACCGGCGGAGGTCCTTCGCGATGCCGGAGAAACGCTTCCGCTGTCCGCGGAAGATCTGCGCATGGTTGCGGAAAGAAGGCTTGCGGATACCGCAATGGCTGCGGAAATGCTGTCTTGTACAAGACAGAATCTGGCGTACCTTGCAGAACGGGGGAGAATATATTCATATTTTTTAACCGGCGGTACCAGACTTTATCGGAAAGGCGAACTGGAAAAACTATCGTAAGAAATCAAATCACTAATAAATCGAAACATATGGAAAGACCCGCCGCAAAGAGGAAAACCTCCCGGCAGCGGGTCTTTCTATGTGCAGTGATATTCAGTTATTCTCCGTGGCGGAGCAGTCCGCTGCTCTCCAGCGCGGGACGTACCGCAAGATAAATCACGACGACGCAGATCGTGGAGAGGACGGAGTTGACGAAAGTCACGCCGCCCGCGATCTTCACCGCGTATTTGACGAATTCGACCGGCATGCCGAAGATGTACCGGTCACGGAAATACCCGATGACGGGATCCGTAAGGACATTCAGGAACAGTCCGCTTGCAGCGCTCCCCGCGACAGCCGCGACGTATTTGCCATGGGGCGTGGACCTCGGGGAGAGGTCTTTCAGGCGGAAAACCTTGTGGGCGAACAGGCCGCAGACGATACCGATGATGAATTTGAGAAGGAATGTCGAGACCGCATAGCCCGGGTCGCCGGCAATGATGTCCGCCATACTGAGGCCGATCGCTCCGGCAAATCCGCCGCAGACGCCATCGAGCAGGAGAGCTGTGAGTGCCGTGAATGTATTTCCGAGATGGAAGGAAGCGCCGGTGCCGAAGACGTTCGGGATCCGGAAAAACTCATAGGCGACAAAGCTGAGCGCCGCCATGACGCCGGTGATCACGATCTTCTGTGTGGTGAATCCTTCTTTTTGGACCGATTTTTTTGTGATGCCTCTTGCGGAGGCGATACAGTTATTTCTCATGATGTCACCTTCTTTCGGGAGCTGTGAAAACAGAACCCGCGGTGCTGGTGTTCTTTGTTTCTTATACTCGTTATTATAGGTCCGCTTGGATATATAACAATAACCAATTATCAATAAAAATATATGACCAGATGGGTGGAGTGAGTCGGGGGACGTATCTCCTGACTCACTTCCGGTCGCTGCAGTTTTTCGGTTCAGGCAAAAAAAGTGAGTCAGGAGATACGTCCCCCGACTCACCCGGCTGCTTCTTAAATTCCGTCACACAAAAAAGCAACCATGCATATTTCAAGTGTAAAACATGCCTGATTGCATTTTTTCCGGTCTGTAAAATTCAGTAGATCTTCCGGACATGGTCCACTCCCGCGATCTTCTTGAACAGCTCCAGATCACTTTCGTCGCGGATCAGCATCACTTCGGCAAAAGCATTCGTTTTCCGGTCCCTCAGGCCGGCAACCTGCTCGCCGGTACAGATGCTGCACCGGATGACGGGTTCCTGCTCCTCGGGATCATAGTAAAGCTTCCCTTCTGCTTTTTTCTCTTTTACAGGAAATCTTCGGTTTTTTAAATGTCTGAATATCATATATCTATTATAACGCAATCCTTAACTGCAATGAAGTAAGAAATTCACCGACTTTGAGAGTGAGTCAGGGGACGTATCTCCTGACTCACTCTTTGCGGCAGGCTTGAAATGTTTTATAAAACTTTACCATCAGAGGGATATATGACGCAAAGAATACAGCCAATGCCGCGATCAGCACCGGTTTTTTATGCTCCTTTTTAACACACATCCCAAGCATCACGCCAAGAGAGATAAGGCAGAATTTCAACACAGCGATGATCTTCCAGTCGCTGGTCTCAATATATCGGTTGGCGACTTCAAAGAGTTTATTCATAGAGCACCTCCTCGATGGTTGCCGGGTTTCAAACTATATAGATAATGATAGCAGAACTCTGTTCTTTTGCACACCTCGATTACAGAGTTCTTTTACTCCTCCGCGCGATAGCTTCTGGCAGCCGCAATAGAAAAGCATTTTTTGAACCGCCCTTGCAATCCGTGCCGCCGGCATCTAAACTTATCAAATAAGGAAACCTTTTTAGAAACACAAATTGAGGGAACGATCTATGCAGCTCACCGATCATCTGTTTCTTCTGACCGGCGCCGGCTACGGTCAGGTCGGCAATGCCTATGCCGTCCTGAGCGAAGAACGGCTGACCCTGATCGACGCGGGCAAGGACGACGCGTCTCTTGAGATCATGCTGGACAACCTGGTTCTGCATCATCTCGACCGGTATCCGGTCACCGATGTCCTGCTCACGCATATGCACAACGATCACAGCGGGAACGCCTGGTACTGGCAGGAAAAAGGCGCGAAGATCCGGATGAGCGAATCGGACGCATCCGGCCTTGCGTCGGGCGGCATCCGCGTCAACGACTACGGACTTTTCCCGTTCCACACCTGCATGGCAGACGATTATCTGGAAGATGACGTACCGGTCACGCTGAACGGCGTCACATTCAGACCGCTCCTCATGCCGGGGCACACGAACGGATCCATGTTCTTTCTTTTTGAGATCGACGGATTCGCCTGCTGCGCGACGGGAGACACGGTCATTCCCGTTCCCGGAGAATTTGACCGCGGTTTCGAGGCATCTTTCGGCTGGAAGGGCAGTTCGGAGATGGACAACGAAAAACTGTTTCAGACCCTGGAGAGGGCACTGCAGATCCGCTGCGACATCCTGCTCGGCGGTCACGGCATACCGGTCATGCGCGCCGGGGACGAAGTACTGAAACTGGCACTGCGCACCGCATACATGACACTGCGATAATAAATCAGTGAGTCGGGGGACGTATCTCCTGACTCACCCTCATAGATTCAGCAGCTCAGTTTAAACAAAACGTGAGTCAGGAGATACGTCCCCCGACTCACCCGTTAAGAAGGAGGGAACCACTGTGAAAAAGAGAAACCTGTTAACGATCGTCCTGATTCTTTCACTGGTCCTGTCACTGGCAGCCTGCGGAGGATCTGCCGCGCCGAAGGATTCGGGAGAGCAGACTGCCGCGGCATCCGAAGAGGCTAAACCGGACGAAAAGCCGGCGGAAGCAAAAGAAGAGACGAAGGAAGAAACAAAGGAGGAAGCAAAGGAAGAAACCGAAGCATCTTTTCAGCAGATGGATGTTGCGGAAGAGTTCAAATATGAATACGACGATGACATCGTTCTCATGGAAACGGAAAATGTCCGGATCACCGCAAAACGTCTCACTTATAAAAAGACGGATAACGGGATGGTCCTGGATTTTACTGCCGGTATCCAGAATTTCACCGATGACGTGATCAAGGCAAAGACCAACTGGAACACAACGGAGGATCATATCAAAGGAGGCAATGCCAAAAGCGATGCAGGCGACAAAGGTAACTTCCGGCTGGCGGGACTGTATGACTGGAACGGCCTTATGGGCGAGACAGAAGACTGTTATCAGGGAACGTGTCAGATGACGATCACGAGCAAGGATCAGGTGATCGATACTGTGCAGTTTGACTGGTACACGTCGAAGAAGACACCGTTCGTAAATGTTGAGGTCGGTGCGCAGTTCGGGTCCGACGAGGAGGAACCCGGAGAGACGGAGCCGCAGACAGCCGAAAAAACCGATGAAGAGATACGAGTAAATTTCTATTTTCTGAATTCGGATAATACTGCCCGGAGCATGATTTTAGATGTCGCTTCTGAATTGGGAAAGGAAGGAATCGCTTTCAAGGAGGAAGAGTATCCCGTCTTCGATCCGATTGATCATCTGATGCACGAAAGCAGCCCGGACGTGAGTTTGTGCGTATCCAACAGCATCCAGATGCAGGACGATGCAGTGAGTCCTGTAGGATATTTGACCTGCACACCCATTAATCTCTTCTCTTCGAAGTATCAATCCCCCGAAGAGATTCAGAAAGAAGACCTGGTCGTTCTTTATAACATGGATGTCCTGAAGAACCCGCGCGTTCAGACGATCCTGGAAGCGGCGGGGCTGATCAGGCTGAAGAACGGTCCGTCAGCGGAACTTAAAGAAGATGAGATCGAATATCTGGCGGATATCAGGAGTGCAGATGATTATTCTGCGATCATGCAAAGCCTTCCCGATTTCGGAGCAGTTCTTCTGCCCGGAACTGCGAAGGCAATCGGAATGGAACCCATTTTCGAGGATCCGACAGCTGAAAAAACAGAATACTGGAATGCGCTTATTGCCCGCACCGAGGATCTTAAAGACCCCGCTAAGCTTGCCGTCATTGAAAAAATCGTGAATGCTTTCCATTCTCAGTATGTTCTTGAAACAATGAGAATGGTAGATGCTAATTTCGAGCCGGTCGGCTGGGATATCGATCTGATCAGTCAGTACAAATAAAACAAGTGAGTCGGGGGACGTATCTCCTGACTCACTCTTTTTTTAAACTATTCGGCTCAGGCAAAATGAGAGTGAGTCAGGAGATACGTCCCCCGACTCACTCTCCGACTCACCCCAACTCACCCCAACTCATCCCCAGACCCGAAGCCCGCTCTTTTTCTTTTCTTTCAGGCACACCCCGGTCAGATTGACCCAGCTTTTGCAGCGGTCAAGAATAATGGAATCCGACGTGATGACGTTTTCCTTATCATACAGTGCCCTGTCCACATCCTTCAGGATCTGAATGTCCGGTTCAAAAGAGAAGGACTCCCCGACCTCCGCGATCAGCGTTTTCAGCCGGCCGGAGTTCGATACCGGCTCATCGAGAAGAATAGCTGCCTTGCGGATACCGGCCGACTGAAGCGTCCGGAACATGATCCGGACCGCTTCCTCCGTTTCGGGAATCACCCGGTAGGTTCCCCGCAGCGCGGCGAGATCCCGGATCGTCCCGTCCATACACGTAAAAAGGATCGAATCGCTGAGCATGACTTCCAGCGTAATGATCGTATTGAAGCCGTCGATCCGGACTTCCTTCCCGGAAAGTGCGTCAAGGGGGATATTCCGGTCAGCGCGTCCCGCGAGCTGTTCGTCTGTCGCAAGACTCCGCATGACAGCCAGACGCTGCCGCTCGGAAAGCATGAAATGATTCCCGACAAAAGTTGCCGCCTGCTTCAGATCATATCCTTCATTGATCAGATAACGGATATGACGGGAAGCTTTCCGTAAGAGAGAAATCGCTTCCGGAGAGAAATTTTTTTCATCGTCCGGCACATAGCCGCGTTTTGCGTTCATGAAAATGCCCCGTTCTCAATCTTTTGACAGATCTGTCAATGTATCTCCGGCAGCACGGTAAGCGGTCCAGTCATCCAGCGGCTTCGCGCCGAGGGACAGATAAAAATCAATACTCGGCTGATTCCAGTCGAGACAGCTCCACTCGAGCCGCCCGCAGCCGCGGGAGACCGCGATCTGTGCCAGTTTTTTCAGGGTGGCTTTCCCATATCCCTTTCCGCGGTATTCCGGCAGGATATACAGGTCCTCCAGGTAAATGCCGGCTCTGCCGAGAAACGTGGAAAAGTTATGGAAGAACAGCGCAAATCCGACCTCTCTGCCATCCGCGCAGGCAAAAAGGACTTCGGCTTTCTTCTTTTCAAACAGCCATTCCCGAAGCAGTTCTTCTGTCGCAACGACGTCGGAGGACATGTGTTCATAGGCGGCCAGTTCTTTGATAAAATACAGGATCAGACCGCAGTCGTCCTCCCGTGCCTCTCTGAAAGTAAATGTTTCCGTCAATGAGCTCATTCGTGTTCCTCCGGGATTGTCTGAAAATCGGTTCCGGCAAAGGAAAGAAGGTACAGAAGCATCTCTTCCCCGCACTTTTCGCGGAAATCCTGTTCGACCTGCTTGGTGACCGTCATGCCCTCTTCGCCGAAAACAGACTGAACGGTACGTCGGAAAGCAAAATGAAGATCCGCGCAGTGATAGTCAAACGGCTTCAGATATTCCTTGCGGATGCCGTCCGGGAGGGCGGAAATGCCAGCGTTTTCCACGACATGCCGGCAGGGAACCCCCTGGTTCAGATTTTGAGGGACCTGATAAGTAAACGAGCGGGAGAATCCGGCGGCGATCGAGGTGTCGATCACTTGGCAATAGAGATTCCCCAGTTCTGTTTCGCCCATTTCCGTGAACTGCAGGTTCCAGGGGCAGCGGGTGACCTTTTTTACGTAAATATTATCGGAAAGCGACGAGGAAGCCTGATTGGCATCGCCGCGGTCCCGCATATATTCGGTGCTGACCCACTCCTTGTACTGCAGATACGAAGACAGATCCAGAGGCTTTCCGTCCCGGATCGCCCGCATGGCCATCCGTCTTCCTCTGTTTTCTCCGTAAATGCGGGCTGCGAACAGAAATGCCTCGCGTCCGCGGTCTCCGAAAGTGTCGATGAGCCGTCTTCCCCACCGGATAATAAGATAAGCCTGTGTTTTTTCATTAAAATCAGTATTCATAAAAACCTCGGAAGAAGAATGTCTTCTATGAAATCCACCCGGTCAAATACAGTAGGCTTAAAGAAAGAGGAGACCGCAGCGGTGATGTTCCGGCCGGGATTCACATAGATCACATTTCCGCTGTTTCCGACCGCGGCATAGATATTTTCTTCAGGATGAATGATCCACCAGAGACAGCCGTACTGCATTCCGCGGAAATATTTACTCTCAACCGGCCTCGGACGTGTCATGGCGGAGANNCCATTCCCCGGAAATGATTTGCTGTCCATCCCAGGTTCCGTTGTTCAGACAAAGCTGACCGATCTTTGCCATGTCTGCAGCGCTCATACATAATCCGTATCCCGGTGTTCCGAGTCCTTCCGGATCCGCAAACCATACGTTTTCTTTCGGTGTCTTTTCGATGGTGAATTTCTTATGCTCTTCGGCGTTCAGGGCATAGAAATTCTGATGAGGCGCGATGCCGAGAGGCTCGAAGAGATATTGATTTGCAAAATCCACCGTTTTCATCCCGGCTGCCCGGTACAGAATCCCCGATAGAATATGCAGACAGACAGTCCGATAGTCAAACTCATCCGTAATCCCCTTCTTTCCGCCGAGGAAATCCAAAGAGGCAGCGGTCCAGTTACCGCTGGAGCAGACCTTGGACCACGGATCGCCTTTTCCCTTATACGGAGCCCGCATGGTCAGGAGATGCCGGATGGTGACGTCATAGATCGTTTTTTCACCGCGTTTAACAGTGTAATCGGGGAAGAAGGAAATCACTTTTTCTTCCGTACTTCGGATCAGCCCTTTGTCAACAGCAATGCCGAAAAGCAGACCTACAATACTTTTCGTGGCGGACATGATGTGCGTACAGTCCGTTCTTTTGTAATCGTTCCATTCTTCCGAAAAGATTTCCCGTCCGTCCTTCCACACGCAGATCTGACAGATGTTGGGTTCTTTTTCCCGGACATAAGATCTGATTTCTTCTTGCTTAATCATGTGATCCTCTCACAGAGACGTTTTCTCTCCGGCATCGGCAGAAGAGTTTTTTCGATAATACAAACTGTACCGCGTCACCCCGTTGTCTGCTGTCAACGTATTATAAAGTTCACACCCGAAATGCCGGTACATGTCCGCATACTCCTTCATATCCGTGTCGAACAGAAGCGGGATTCCGAGTTCGTCTGATTTGTTCATTGCAAAACGGACCAGGTCAGAGGCGATCCCCTTCCCCCGGTGCTCTTTGTCCACGCAGACCATCAGGGCGTCCAGATGCCTTTCCTTTGCAAATTTCTCATTGGACCGGCCGATCTGGTTCGCGAAATGAAGGAAGGCCTTGATCTTTTTATAGGGGATTCCCGCGAACATCCTGAAGATCATCCTGATCCGCGGAAAGACGGGGGCATGCGCGGAATCCTCCAGACCGATAAAACCGGTCATATCTTCGTTTGTATAAAGCTCCTTCGTCCGATAAACGTAATCCACATAGATGGACATATATTTCAGGACATCGTCATGACGCTCGGACACAGAGCCCCAGTTATGGAACAGTTCATTGGAAACAAAGGATTCTCCGATCGTTTTCCGGATCTTTTCCAGTTGTTCTGCCGTTAAGTTTTCTGCTTTTCTGATCATTGTGTTATTTCTGTTCTCGTCTGTTTCATACAACAATCTGTAACAACATTATAATGTGAAATCCCGTCGGAAATCAAATGAGTCAGGTGAGTCAGGGGACGTATCTCCTGACTCACTCCCAAACAATTCACCATTCGACACAAACAGAACGAGTGAGTCAGGAGATACGTCCCCCGACTCACCCGTCAACTTCAAATTGATTCCCCTTATCTTAAAGCTTATAATTTTACCTATAGTAAACAGAAAATTCAGAAGAATAAAAAACGCAGGCGTTCCAAATGAAGAAAATAGAATTCAGCCGCAACGGTCTTAAAATACGCGGCCATATATTCGGAAAGAAAGATCACCCGCAGCATGCGGTGATCCTGAGCCACGGATTTCTGGCGAACGAGCGGATGTGCCGCAGATATGCAAAACTGCTGGCAGAAATGGGCTATCTGGCCGTCACGTTCGATTTCTGCGGGGGAGGGATCGTCAGCAGAAGTGACGGAAAAAGCCAGGATATGACAATACTTTCAGAGAAAGCCGATCTCCTTGCTGTGCTCGAGGGTGTAAAAAAGAAATTCTCTCCAACCGGCATTACCCTTCTCGGCTGCAGCCAGGGCGGATTTGTCTCCGGACTGTTGGCGGCCGATCTTGGAAAAGAAGCAATAGACCGGCTGATCCTGTTCTATCCGGCCGTGTGCATCCCGGATGATGCGCGCAAAGGGAAAATGATGTTTTTTGAGTTTGATCCCGAAAATATCCCGGAAGTCCTCGGACGTTTCCCGATGAAACTGGGCGGAGACTATGCAAAAACCGTTATCGATATGGATCCGTATGAGGAAATGAAAGGATATACCGGTCCCGTGTTGCTGATCCACGGCACGGAAGACAAGATCGTGGATGTCCGCTATGCGAAGAAGCTGAAAGAGATCTATGCGGACTGCAGATATGAAGAAATAGAAGGCGCTGGCCATGTGTTCAAAGGGGCAGCCGACGAGCAGGCCTGCCGCATTCTGCGAGACTACTTGAAAAAACCAGGGAGGAACAGACAATGATCACAGTAAATATCAGATATACGGGAACCAACGGCTCCGCGAGAGCCTTTGCCGATGAAATGACCGCTTCCGGCACCGTGGCGGCAATCCGTGCGGAAGAGGGCAACCTTCGATATGAGTACTACACACCGTTTGATGATCC
>DBVZ01000131.1:0-4516 GCA_002308255.1 Lachnospiraceae bacterium UBA1251
AGGAAGTCCTCGTAAAGCCGGCGGGAGAGGAGCATCCGGTCTCCGTCGTGGAAACGGGGGAGCAGCCGGAAGACGGGGAAGAGGACAGACGAACGTCTGTCTGCCTGGTCGTACCGTCGGAAGACGGCCCTGCCGCTTCCGAGATCAGAATCCTCACGGAAAAGGCAGTGGAAATGCATGCGTCCATGAAGGTGCTGAATTATATGAACGATCCGATCGCGCAGGCAAGCGCCATCGAACAGGCTGTCCGGGAAGGCGCGTCCGTCATCATCTGCGACAATATGGACGAGACGAACACGCTCCGGGGGATCCGGCGGGCGAAAGAGAAGAACATTCCGGTGTTCCTGATCGGCAGAGGGATCGATACGCTGGGAATGGCCTCCGCCCAGATTCTGACGGAAAGTTATACCTGCGTCAGGAAAATGGGAGAGGAATACACGAAGGAAAAGAAGAAAGGCGCTGCCTATGTCATCATGCATACGAGCGGGTCGGAGGACGATCTTGCGGAAGCCTTTACTTCTGTTATGACCGGAAAAACCGGTTTCCAGGAACTGGAGAGTGCCGTCTGTGACGGACAGGATGCGGATGAATCCTATGAAACGGCATGGGAACTGCTTCACTCGCACCCCAATGCCGATACCATTGTTTGCGTGACGACGGCACAGACGGAGGCAGCTGTTGCCGCTGCAGCGGATCTCGGGCAGGAACCGCTTATCCTGTGCCTGTCTGCGGACACGGACAGGATCGTACAATATGTTGATGAGGGAAAGGTCTGCGCCGCGATCGTAAAACCGGCGGAGGAACTGGCCGAACGGGCCGCTCTTTCCCTGGAGGAGTATCTTAAGACCGGTGAACTGCCGGGAACCGAGTGTTATTATATTCAGGGAGAGATCCGGTGGAACGGCAGGGACGGCGAATCATGAGGCCGTCCGGCGGACAGAAACCTGAGAGGAAGGAGAAACAGATGAAGACAGCGTTTATCGGATGCGGAAACATGGGAGGAGCGATCATTCAGGGACTCCTTCGGAACGGCACTGCCCCGGAGCAGATCATCGCAGCGGATCCCATGGAAGGGTCCAGGAAGCGGGCGGAGGAACAGTACGGGATCCGGACGACGGCCAGCAACGCGGAGGCGGTGCGGGGGAGCGATCTCGTAGTCCTCTCGGTCAAGCCGTATATGGCGGCAAACGTATGTGATGAGATCTGTACGGAACTGACGGACGACCAGATCGTTCTGTCGATCATGGCCGGCAAGAGAATGGGCGATCTTGAGGAGCTCCTCGGAGGACATCCGAAGATCGTGCGGGCGATGCCCAATACGCCATGCCTGATCGGTGAGGGTATGATCGGATACTGCGCGAGCAAAGGCGTCACGGATGAGGAGAAAGCGGCAGCGGCTGAGATCCTGCGCGCAGTCGGTCTTGCGGAAGAGATCCCGGAAAAACTTATGGACGCCGTGACCAGTGTGAGCGGCAGTTCGCCGGCGTTCATCTTCATGCTGATCGAGGCGATGGCGGACGGAGCGGTTCTGGAAGGGATGCCGCGCGATATGGCATACCGGTTCGCGGCGCAGGCGGTTAAAGGAAGCGCAGCCCTCGTTCTCGAGACCGGCACGCATCCCGGAAAACTCAAAGATATGGTGTGTTCTCCCGGCGGCACGACGATCGAAGGCGTCCGCGTGCTCGAAGAGAACTCGTTCCGGGGAATCGTGATGCAGGCGATCCACGAGACGGCGGTGAAGTCGTCTCTTCTGTAGGCAACATTTTCCTACTATTCCTTGCAAATCATACATACTGCGTGTTATACTCTTCTGTGCTGACTTTATAGCGAAGAAAAGAAAAAAGAAGGATCCGGAGGAAAAAACAACGGTTATGAGCACCCAGGTAGAAAGATTAGAACACAATATGGTACGTCTTACGGTCGAAGTCGCTGAGGACGTTTTTGAGGAGGCAATGCAGTACTCCTATAATAGAAACAGGGGCAGGATCAACGTGCAGGGATTCCGCAAAGGAAAAGCGCCCCGCAGGATCATCGAAAAGATGTACGGCCCGGAAGTTTTCTATGAGGACGCCGTGAACTACGCGATCGATAAGACCTATGAAGGAGCGGTGGACGAGTCCGGACTGACGATCGTTTCGAGACCGTCGATCGATATCGTCCAGATCGAAAGAGGAAAACCGTTCATCTATGCTGCCGAAGCAGCGGTCCGTCCGGAAGTGACGATCAAAAAATATCTCGGCCTTGAAGTACAGAAAGTCGACAAAGAAGTCACGGACGAGGACGTTCAGAAAGCCCTCGACCGCGAACTTGAGAAAAATGCCCGCCTCGTTGATATCGACGACAGGGCGGCGGAGATGGGAGATACCGTGACGCTTGACTTTGAAGGCTTTGTTGACGGCGAAGCGTTCGAGGGAGGCAAGGGAGAGAACCATGAACTCGTTCTCGGATCGGGATCCTTTATTCCCGGCTTCGAGGAGCAGCTGGCAGGGAAATCGGCCGGTGAGGAGACCGAGGTAAATGTCCGCTTCCCGGACGATTATCATTCGAAAGATCTCGCCGGAAAAGAGGCTGTGTTCAAATGTCTCATCCATAAGATCGCCAGGAAGGAAATGCCGGCAGCGGACGACGAGTTCGCAAAAGACGTTTCCGAGTTCGATACCCTTGAAGAATACAGGGACGATCTGAAAAAAGGCCTTGTCGAAGATAAGGAAAAAGCTGCGCGCCAGGCGCTGGAAAACGAAGCGGTGGCGGCACTCATCGACGAGATGGAAGCGGATATTCCGGAAGCCATGATCGAGGCCAACGTGGACAGCATGGCGCGTGACTTCGAGATGCGTCTCAGCCAGCAGGGAATCTCGCTCGAGAGTTACCTGAGCATGTTCGGAATGAATGAAGAGGCTTACAGAGCCCAGATCCGTCCGCAGGCGGAGAACAGCATCAAGACGCGTCTTGCGCTGGAAGAGGTCGTAAAGGAAGCCGGTCTCGAGATCCCGGACGGGAAGTATGAGGAAGAACTTAAGAAACAGGCCGAGAGCTATAAGATGGAAGTCGAAAAGCTCAAGGAAATGATGGATGAGGAATCCGAGAAACAGATGCGTCTTGACATGGCGGTACAGGAGGCGATCACGCTGATCACCGACAACGCCGTTGAAGTCGAAAAAGCGGAAGAACCGGCCGAAGAGAAAGCCGGGGAAGAAGCGGAATAAAAACGGCAGGACGCTTTGAATGAGGAAACGGAATGAGAGATTCATTGATCCCATATGTAATTGAACAGACCAGCCGGGGGGAACGCAGCTACGATATTTATTCGAGGCTTCTCAAGGAAAGGATCATTTTCCTCGACGGAGAGGTTTGCGACGAATCGGCGAGCGTGATTGTTGCGCAGCTCCTGTTCCTGGAATCGGAAGATCCCGGCAAGGACATTTCGCTGTATATCAATTCCCCGGGAGGATCGGTGACGGCCGGATGGGCGATCTATGATACGATGCAGTACATCAAATGTGATGTCTCCACGATCTGTATCGGGATGGCAGCCAGCATGGGAGCCTTCCTTCTGGCAGGTGGCGCGAAGGGAAAGCGTCAGGCGCTTCCGAATGCGGAAGTAATGATCCATCAGCCTTCCGGCGGCGCCCGCGGGCAGGCGTCTCAGATCGAGATCGAAGCGGAGCGCATCATCCGCATCAAGAAAAAACTGAATGAATATCTCGCAGCCAACACCGGTCAGCCGCTTGAGGTCATCGAACGCGACACAGACCGTGATCACTGGATGACGGCGCAGGAAGCCGTAGAGTACGGACTGATTGACAGCGTTGTGGAAAAACGGTAAACAGGAGGGGACTGGAACGCAGAATGCTTCAGTCCCCTGTTTTTAAGAGGAACAGTTCTATATGGCAGGAAAATCGAAACGTGAAAAGCTTTACTGTGCTTTCTGCGGCAGAAGCGAAGACGAGTGCGACCGCCTGGTGATCGGGCCGGACAAGATCAATATCTGCAACCGGTGCCTGGATCTTGCGCAGGAAATGCTCCATAAAGAAGACCTCAGCAACCGCGAACAGTTCAGGGAGGACTGGCAGAATCTTCCTGTGCCGGCGGAACTGAAGGCTTATCTCGACGAATATGTGATCGGACAGGATGACGCCAAAAAGGTGCTTTCCGTCGCGGTCTACAATCATTATAAAAGACTTTTTTCCAACGAAGACACTGATGATGTGGAACTGCAGAAGAGCAACGTCATGATGATCGGGCCGACCGGCTCCGGCAAAACGCTTCTTGCGCAGACACTCGCCAGAAAACTGAATGTACCGTTCGCGATCGCGGACGCGACAACGCTGACGGAAGCGGGATATGTCGGAGAAGATGTGGAAAACATTCTTCTGCGGCTTATACAGGCAGCCCATTATGACGTGGAGCTGGCGGAGAAGGGAATCATCTACGTGGATGAGATCGACAAGATCACCCGAAAATCCGAAAATGCGTCAATCACAAGGGATGTTTCCGGAGAGGGCGTCCAGCAGGC
>DBVZ01000131.1:4566-9473 GCA_002308255.1 Lachnospiraceae bacterium UBA1251
CCGCAGCAGGAATTTATACAGATCGACACCTCCAATATTCTTTTTATTCTCGGAGGAGCGTTCGTGGGCCTTGACAAAATCATCGGTGCCAGAATGGACAGCCGGTCGATCGGTTTTGGTGCGGAAGTCGCCGCCAAAGACGATAAGGATACGGATCTTCTTCTCAAACAGGTGATGCCGGCGGATTTCGTCAAGTTCGGTCTTATCCCGGAACTGATCGGACGCGTACCGGTCGTCGTATCACTTGAGGAGCTGGATGAAGAGGCTCTTGTCCGTATTCTGAAAGAACCGAAGAACTCTCTTCTGAAACAGTATACAAAGCTCTTCGCTATGGATAACGTGGAACTGATCGTGGATGAGGATGCCCTCCGGGCGATCGCGAGGGAGACGATCGAAAGAAAGACCGGCGCCAGGGGGCTGCGGCAGATCATGGAACAGACGGTTCTCGAGCCGATGTTCACGATCCCGTCCGACCGTACGGTCCGGCAGTGCAGGATCACCAGGGCTGTCGTTGAGGGCAAAGAAGAACCGATCCTTGTCCGGGAGACGGAAAAGGAGTGAGAAGGGTGGAAAACAGAAAGCTGCTCGTAAAGACACTCCCGGTCGTTGCTCTGCGGGACACGGTCATTATGCCCGGCACGACCGGGCAGTTTGACGTGAGCCGGAGGAATTCGGTCGCTGCCGTGGAAAAAGCGATGAAGCGCTCGGAAAACCGGGAGCTTCTTCTTGTTCTGCAAAAAGACGCGGCTGTGGAGGATCCGGTACAAAGCGACCTCGCTTCAGTCGGTGTTATTGCGAAGGTGATCCATATCGTCAAAGTGCAGGAAGGGTTTTACCGTGTTATGGTAGAGGGTCTTGCAGCGGCGGCCGTGGATACTGTCGTAAAGGACGAGACGGGTCTGGAAGCCGGGATCGATCAGGTCAAAGGCATATGGGAACCCCTTCCGGACTTGCCCAAAGAGCATGCGGAAGACCCGGAGGAGTACGGGATGTCTCTCGCGGAGGCGGAGGCGTCGATCCGTCTGCTCAAGGAACTGACCGCGCAGTACGCGGCAAGGAACGCGGGCCTCAGCCAGGAAGTCCTGAATGTGCTGATGGAGATCCGCAGCCTTCCGGGATTTATCAGGAGGCTGAGCGGTGTCCTCACACTTACGCCGGAACAGAAGCAAAGTCTGATTGATACTCCCGCCGTAAAAGAGACGGCGGAGAAACTGCTTGAGATCCTGCATACAGAGATCGAGATCGGTGCAGCGAAGAAAGATCTGCAGGAGAAGATCCGCGGAAAGGTCGATAAAGATCAGAAAGATTATCTCCTCCGGGAGCAGCTCCGGGCGATCCGGGAGGAACTCGGCGAGACTTCGGACGAAGACGAGGAAATCGCGGAACTCCGGAAAAGAACGGAAGAACTGGATGCGCCGGAGGAAATAAAAGAAGCGATCCGGGGACATATTAAACGGTATGAGAAAATGCCGGTGTCCTCGCCGGACAGCAATGTCCTTTACAACTATCTGGACACGCTTCTTTCCATGCCCTGGAATAAAACGTCGGAAGACCGCTGTGATCTTGCGGCTGCGAAGGAAATACTGGAGCGGGACCATTACGGCCTTACGGACGTAAAAGAGCGGGTTCTTGAATTTCTCGCTGTGCGCCAGCTGACAGGACAGGGGAAAAGCCCGATCCTGTGTCTCATCGGCCCACCCGGAACAGGAAAAACATCGATCGGGAAATCGATAGCGGAAGCGCTCGGAAAAGAATATGTGCGGGTCTCGCTTGGCGGCGTGCATGATGAGGCAGAGGTCCGGGGACACCGCCGGACATATATCGGCGCCATGCCCGGAAGGATCGCCGCGGCGATGAAGAAAGCGGGTGTCAGCAATCCGCTCATGGTGCTCGATGAGGTGGATAAAGTCGGAAGCGACCACCGGGGCGACGTCGCATCGGCGCTCCTTGAGGCGCTTGATTCCGAACAGAACAGCAGGTTCGTGGATCATTATATTGACCTGCCGCTGGATCTGAGCAGAGTGCTCTTTATCGCTACCGCAAATACATCGGAAACGATTCCCCCGCCGCTCCTTGACAGAATGGAAGTGATTCGGATCGCAGGATATACGGACCAGGAGAAGATTCACATCGCATGCGATCATCTGATCCCGAAAGTCAGGGAAAACAACGGTCTTACGGCAGGTCAGCTTTCAGTCACGAAAGAGGCCGTGGAGACGATCATCCGTGCTTACACAAAAGAAGCCGGTGTCCGGCAGCTGGAGAGAAAGCTCGGGGAGATCTGCCGGAAAACAGCAAGACAGATCCTGGAAAACGGAAAAAAGAGAGTTCGTGTGACGGACAGGAACGTCGTAAAACTGCTGGGAACACCGCCTTACCGGACGGAGAAGAAAAATGATCTCGACGAGATCGGGGTCGTGAGGGGACTTGCCTGGACGGCGGTCGGCGGAACGACCATGCCGGTGGAAGTGAGTACGCTCCCGGGAAAAGGAGAACTGGTTCTTACCGGACAGCTCGGGAGTGTGATGCAGGAATCTGCCAGAACAGGCATCAGCTATGTCCGGTCGGTAGCAGGCCGATATAAGATTGACCAGGAGTATTTCCAAAAGCATGATCTCCATATCCATGTTCCGGAAGGCGCTGTGCCCAAAGACGGACCTTCCGCCGGAATCACGATGGCAACGGCTATTTTGTCCGCCGTCACGGAAAGGCCAGTCAGGGCTGATCTGGCCATGACCGGAGAGATCACGCTGCGCGGCAGGGTCCTGCCGATCGGCGGACTGAAGGAAAAACTGCTTGCTGCAAAGCAGGCCGGTATCGGAACCGTGATCGTGCCGGAGGACAACCGCGCCAATGTCGGAGATATTGACGCAGAGATCACGGACGGAATAAAGATCGTGTACGCAAAGACGATGGATGAAGTGGCAGGAACGGCCATTCTGGGAAGAAACGTCTGAGATGCGCAGCGGAAGCAGGGAGCGGGAATGAAGATCAGAAAAGCGGAACTGGAAACGGTCTGCGGCATCACGAGCCGTCTGCCGGAAAATAAGAGAGGAGAAGTCGCGTTTGCAGGAAAGTCAAATGTCGGAAAGTCCTCTCTCATCAATGCGCTCCTGAACCGTAAATCTCTGGCGAGAGTCAGTCAGAAGCCGGGAAAAACACAGACGATCAATTTTTATCATATCAATGAAGGCGTGACGCAGGAAGAGACGGATGAAAAAGGGTTCGCGCCGGACTGTTATCTGGTGGACCTTCCCGGATACGGCTACGCCGGTGTCCCGGAAGAGGAAAAAGCCAGGTGGGGGCCGATGGTCGAGCGGTATCTTCACGGGTCGGAACAGCTCCGGGCAGTCTTTCTGCTGGTGGATATCCGCCATGAGCCGACGCGCAATGATCTGCAGATGTATGAATGGATCACTGCGAACGGGTTTAAGCCGATCATCATTGCCACAAAAAAGGATAAACTCAAAAAATCCCAGGTGGCGGGAAATCTTTCGGCGATCAGAAAGAAACTGCATATCCGTGCCGATGAACCGATGGTTTCATTTTCCGCGGAAAGCAAAGAAGGGCTGGACGATGTCTGGCGGCTCATGAAAGATGCGGTAACAGAGAAATGAGTATCGTAAAAACAGAGCATCTCGCATACGACTATCTGAAATATACAGAGGACGAAACGCAGCCGGAGAAGGTGCGCGCGGTCGACGACGTGTCTTTGGAAGTGACACGCGGCTCATTCGTTGCGATCCTTGGCCACAACGGCTCCGGAAAGTCGACCCTGGCCAAGCATATCAATGCGCTTCTTATGCCGACGGAAGGGACGATCTGGATCGACGGGGAGGACACCTCAAAGGAACCGGATCTTTGGAAACTGCGTGAAAAAGCCGGCATGGTGTTCCAGAATCCCGACAATCAGATCATTGCGACGACCGTCGAGGAAGATGTGGGATTCGGACCGGAAAACATCGGCATCGAGAGAGAGGAGATCTGGCGGAGAGTCGAAGACGCGCTGGAGAAAGTCGGGATGACTTCCTTCCGGCACATGTCTCCGGGCCGGCTGTCCGGCGGGCAGAAGCAGAGAGTCGCGATCGCCGGGATCGTGGCAATGCGGCCGGCATGCATCGTGCTCGACGAACCGACTGCGATGCTGGATCCGAGCGGACGCAAAGAAGTCATATCAGTCCTGCATGAACTGAACCGCGCGGAATGCGTGACGATTATTCTGATCACTCATTACATGGAAGAAGTCATCGGAGCGGACCAGGTGTTCGTCATGGACAAGGGCAGACTTGTGATGTACGGATCTCCGAGGACCGTGTTCTCAAGAGCGGAGCAGCTGCGTGCCATGGAACTGGATATTCCGGAAGTCGCGCTGCTTGCGCATGAACTCCGGGCGGAAGGCATGCCGCTTCCGGACGGGATCCTGACGATAGAAGAACTGGCGGACGAGACAGCGAAGCTGATCAGCGGTGCTTCCCGGACGGAAGAGAGCCGGAATCTCACGGAAGATTCCCCGGATCTGACAAAAGAGGTCCCGGAGGAGAAGCTTCCGGAAGTTTCGGAACCGGAGGCGGAGACCGCGGCGGAATCCGGAGCTTTCCCGCAGGAAGAAGCGGAGCGGGTCGCACAGCTGGAACCAGAATCCCATTTTATACCCGGTATCGGCAAACTGACGGAAGAAGCGCCTTCTCCGGAAGAAATCGTTCCGGATGACGAGAACGCCGCCGTACAGGCGGATAAAGACCCCGCAAAAGAAGAGCCGATCATTCAGCTGAAAAATGTTTCCTATACATATTCATCGGGAACGGCTTATGAAGTAAAAGCCCTCCAGCATGTGAATCTTGATATCCGTCCCGGACAGTTTATTGCAATCATCGGACACACCGGTTCCGGGAAATCGACGCTGATCC
>DBVZ01000131.1:9598-16334 GCA_002308255.1 Lachnospiraceae bacterium UBA1251
CCGAAGAATCAGGGCCTTTCGCCGGAGGAACAGAAGAAAGTCGCTGTCGAAGCGCTTGAGAGTGTGGGCGTCAAGGAAAAACATTTCGAACAGTCGCCTTTCGATCTGTCCGGAGGACAGAAACGGCGAGTCGCGATCGCAGGGGTGCTTGCGATGAAACCGAAAGTGCTGATCCTCGACGAACCGACCGCGGGCCTCGATCCGAAGGGCAGAGAGGCGATCCTCGGAGAGGCGGAAAAACTCTGCAGGGAAAAGGGAATCACTGTCATTCTGGTATCACACAGTATGGAAGACGTCGCGCGTTTCGCGGATCGTCTGATCGTGATCGGCGACGGGACGGCAGCGATGGACGGAACGCCCAGGGAGGTGTTCCTGCATGCGGATGAACTGGAAAAAATGGGACTTTCCGCTCCTCAGATGGCCTATTTTATGCGGGCGCTCCGGGAAAAGGGATTTGATGCCGATCCGGGCGTGACGACCGTGGAAGAGGCCAAAAAAGCCGTTCTGCAAATGTTCAGGAACGCCGCGGAAAAGCGGCACGAAGAAACGGAAGCATAAAGGCAATATTCCTGTTTTCGGGAGATCGTATTATTTATGTTAAGAGAAATCACTCTCGGACAATATTATCCGGCAGATTCCATCCTTCACAGACTTGACCCGAGGGTCAAGTTTGTGGGAACGCTGGTCTATATCGCGGGACTTTTTATTGTGGATAATCCTATCGGTTATGCTTTTGCCGGTGTGATCCTGGCGGTACTGATCGCTGTGTCAAAAGTCCCGTTCAGGTTTATGGTCAAAGGCATGCGGGCGATCCTGATCATCCTTATCATTATGATGATCTTCAATATTCTTTTGACGCCCGGAGAATACCTGTGGCAGTGGAAATTCCTTCATGTGTCCCGGGAAGGTCTGGTCCTGGCCGTCAAGATGGCGGTCCGTCTGACATTTCTTGTCATAGGCTCGTCGATCATGACGCTGACGACAACGCCGAACCAGCTTACGGACGGCATGGAAAGGCTGTTTTCTCCTCTTAAGAAGCTGCATGTGCCGGTTCATGAGATCGCTATGATGATGTCGATCGCTCTCCGTTTTATTCCGATCCTTATGGAAGAAACGGATAAGATCATGAAAGCACAGATGGCGCGCGGCGCGGATTTTGAGACAGGAGGGATCATAACCCGTGTGAAAAACATGGTGCCGCTCCTTGTCCCGCTCTTTGTTTCCGCTTTCAGAAGGGCGAGTGATCTGGCTCTCGCGATGGAAGCGCGGTGCTATCACGGCGGGGAAGGCCGCACACAGATGAAGCCTCTTATCTATAAAAAAGCGGATTATATTGCATATGCTCTGCTGCTCGTATTTCTGGCAGCCTGCATCGCGATCCGGATCATCTGGTGATACAGGATGGTCAGACTGATTCTTGCCTCGGCATCTCCACGCAGAATAGAATTACTGCATCATATCGGCCTTGAAGCGGAAGTCAGACCGGCAAATGCGGACGAAACGATTGACGGAACGCTGCCTCCCGACAGGACTGTCGAGGAACTTTCATACAGAAAAGCAGCGGCCGCTTTGAAAGAACAGGCGGATTTCCCGGATGAGTGCATAGTGATCGGCGCGGATACGGTTGTCGTTCTTGACGGTGCGATCCTCGGAAAACCGGCGGATGAAGAAGACGCGTACAGAATGCTGAAAATGCTTTCGAATGCCCGAAACACCGTTTATACCGGTGTCACCCTGCTGCGGGTCCGGAACCGGCAGATCACGCAGAATGACACTTTTTCCTGTAAAACGGATGTCTATACTTTCCCGCTCTCTGAGAAAGAGATACAGGAATATATCGGGTCGGGAGAACCGATGGACAAAGCCGGTGCCTACGGGATCCAGGGCATTTTCGGAAGATATGTCAAAAAGATCGACGGAGATTACAGCAATGTGGTGGGGCTTCCCTCCGCGGAAGTGTACCAGCATCTTAAAAAGATGCTGAACGAAAAGGAATAAATGCTATCTGAGTAATAAGGAAGAGGGCAGAACATGCGCATCAAGCTCACGATCGCATATGACGGCACGGCTTACAGCGGGTTCCAGTCGCAGACGAACGCGCTTGCGGTGCAGGATGTCCTGAATGCGGCCCTTGCGGATCTGTTCGGACATCCGGTAAAGACGACCGGAGCGAGCAGGACGGATACCGGCGTGCACGCGAAGGGAAATGTCGCCGTATTTGATATCGAGACGCATATTCTGCCGGGAAAGATCGCCCTCGCTTTGAATGCCCGTCTTCCGGAAGATATCAGGATCATCGATTCCTGTGCTGTGGCGGACGATTTTCATCCGCTGCGCGCGGAATGTGTAAAGACTTATTCCTATCGTATATTGAACCGCCGTTTTCCCGACCCGATGCTGCGTCTATATACCCTTCATTACTACTATCCTCTCGACAGCGGCAAAATGAATGAAGCCGCGCGGTTCTTCATTGGCACCCATGACTTCGCTGCTTTCTGCAGTTCCGGCTTTTCCGGGAAATCCACGGTCCGTACGATTTACCGCTCCGAAGTGGTGCGGGACGGAGACCTCATCACATACACTGTCAGCGGAAACGGCTTTCTTTACAATATGGTCCGGATCATATCCGGAACACTGATCAATGTCGGCTCCGGGAGAACTGCCCCGGAAGAGATTCCTGTCATTATTGCTTCACGGGACCGTTCTCTTGCCGGAGATACCGCTCTCGCGAAAGGCCTCACATTGGAAGAGATCCGATTTTAAGAATCTGTTATTGAATTCGTCACAGTTCATACACATTTTTTCTTTAGAGTAGAAAACATAATAAATGAACAAAGAATTCCCTTTGTGTAATTCATATGCCGTGTGAGGCGGAAAGGAAGAAAAATGGGACTTAAGGAATCTATGAGACGAGTACTGCTCGCGGGTGTCGGCGCGGTTGCGACCGGTATCGAGGCTGCAGCGGGAATGGTTGACAAGTTCGTCGAAAAAGGAGAAAGCACTGTCGAAAGAGGAAAAACGGCAACGAGAGACTTCTCCGAAAAAGCGAAGCAGAAAAAAGACGATTTCGTCCAGGAATCATTGACGGATGAACAGCGTGAGAAGCTGCGCAAAGCGCTTGACGATGTGGATGCTTTCGCGAAGAAAGCTGCGGAAGCGACCAAAGAAGCGATGGACGTTCTTGCAAAAGAAGGAAAAAAAGCCGCGGAGACGGTAGCACGTGAGACCAAAAAGGCTGCGGAGACCGTAGGAGAAGAGATAAAAAGAGTCCGCGGAGAGGCTGCCGAGGATCTTGCGGAAGCAGCGGAGGAAGTCGGAGAAGCGCTGAACCCCGAAGAAGACCTTGTCCGTGTTGAGGAGGACGCCCTCGAGGACGAAGAAGCGCCGAAGTGCTGCTGCGAACCGGAAGCGGAAAAGGCTGAAGAATGCTGCTGCGAGCCGGAAGCGGAAAAGGCTGAAGAATGCTGCTGCGAGCCGGAAGCGGAAAAAGCAGAAGAATGCTGCTGCGAGCCGGAAGCGGAAAAAGCTGAAGAATGCTGCTGTGAGACGGAAGAAGAGAAACCGGAAGAGTGATAGCAAAGTCCTGATCAGATGATCAGTGGCAGAAACAGGGGGATACTATGGGTCCGTTAATTACTTTGATTATTGTTTTGATTTTGGTAGCCTGGCTTCTGATTGCCAATATCAGGGTCGTTCCGCAGGGACAGGCTTATGTAATTGAGAATCTCGGCCGCTTCAAATGCGTATGGGACGCAGGTCTGCATCTTAAGGTGCCGTTTTTTGAGAGAGTGGCAAAAAAAGTGTCGCTTAAGGAACAGGTCCTTGACTTCCCGCCGCAGCCCGTCATCACAAAAGATAACGTCACGGTGAATCTCGATTCCGTGGTATTCTGTAAAGTATTTGATCCGCGTCTTTATACTTACGGCGTGGAAAGCCCGATCGCCGGTCTTCAGAACCTCTCGGCGACGACCCTTCGTAACATCGTGGGTGAGCTGGAACTCGACCAGCTGCTTACGAGCCGCGATGCGATCAACCAGAAACTGCAGGCAATTCTTGATCAGGCGACGGATCCGTGGGGAATCAAAGTGACCCGTGTGGAGCTGAAAAACATTCAGCCGCCGCGTGAAATAGAAGAGGTCATGACAAAGCAGATGAGAGCCGAGCGTGAACGCCGCCAGACAGTGCTGGAAGCACAGGCTCACCAGGAAGCAGTCGTTTCCCGCGCGGAAGGCGATAAGAAGGCGAAGATCCTCTCCGCCGAGGCGGAGCGCGATGCGCAGATCGCCCTTGCACAGGGCCGTGCCCGCAGCATCGAACTCGTCTATCAGGCGGAAGCGGAAGGCATTAAGCGTCTCAATGAAGCTGCCATTTCCGAAAATGTACTGAAACTGAAAGGCATCGAAGCCCTGAAGGATGTGTCCGACGGACGCGCGACGAAGATCTACATGCCTTCGGAAATCGCAAGCGTCGTCACTTCTCTCGGCATCGTGGGGGAAGCCCTCGGAGTCGGTGACGCGACGAAAGTGGATACCAGCGCCAAGCCGAAGGCGGTGCCGAAAGCAGATCCGTGCATCAGCGACGAGACAAGCCGCGGCGGAAGAGAAGCGGCGATGGCCACGATGCGGATCCAGGATGATCTGACAAACCGATAAGAGAATCATGAAGCAAAGAAAAACCGGAGCGGATGCTCCGGTTTTTCCTTTGTCGGGATGGAACGTATAGGGCTCGAACCTATGACCTTTCACACGTCAAGCGAATGCTCTCCCAGCTGAGCTAACGTTCCTTGAAGACAAGGGGTATTTTAGCACAAGAAAACAGGCTTGTAAAGTAAAAAATAAAAGAGAAATATTTTCCTGCGCAAGAAGGATATGTTATAATATCAAAGTTGTTTTTGTTTTAAAACAGGAGATATTTTTATGTGCGGAATTGTTGGATATATCGGTAATAAACCGGCACTTGACATATTGTTGGAAGGCTTGACTAATCTTGAATACAGAGGATATGATTCAGCAGGTATAGCAGTTAATGTAGATAATACGGTTGAGTTATACAAGGCTGAGGGAAAACTGCAAAATCTTAAGGACATAGTTAATTCTAAAAAAGAACATATTGAAAAATCCAACATAGGTATCGGACACATAAGGTGGGCTACTCACGGTGCGCCGACAACCGTTAATGCACACCCGCATTCCTCAAATTGCGGTAAAGTTGCAATAGTTCATAACGGTATTATTGAAAATTACAAAGAATTGAAAGCAAAACTGGAAAAAGAAGGATGCGTTTTCAAATCGCAGACAGATACGGAAACAGTTGCACATTTAATCGCTCAAAAATATGATAAAACCAAAGATTTAACCGAAGCGGTAAGGCTTGCTACAAAAGAAATAGAAGGTGCTTATGCGCTTTGTGTAATTCATCAGGAGGTTAAAAATACAATAGTTGCAACTAGAAGAAATGCACCTCTGCTTGTTGGTATCGGCGAGGGCGAATACTACATTGCATCTGATGTTCCGGCTATTATTAAATACACAAACAAAGCAATGTATCTTGACGATAATCAGATAGTTACGGTAACTCCAAATTCAATGGAATTGTCAGATATAGAAGGAAATCCGCTTCCGCAGAAAATTGAAACACTACCTTGGGAACCCGTCGCTCTGAGCAAAATGGGTTATAAACACTTTATGCTCAAGGAAATCCACGAACAGCCGGATGTAGTGAGAAATGTTCTGGGGGGCAAATTAAGGTCAACAAGTGAAAATATTATCTTAAATGAAGTTACACTTGATAAAGAAAAACTCAAAAAACTCAGCAGAATACAGATTGTAGCCTGCGGAACTTCGTTGCACGCAGCAATGGTCGGCAAATATATAATCGAACAGTTTTGCGATATTGCGGTTGATGTTGAACCTTCAAGCGAATATATTTACAGAAAAACCATTACTGACGCAAATACTCTTGTAATCGGAGTTTCTCAGTCAGGCGAAACTGCGGATACAATTACGGCAATCAGACAGGCAAAGAGCAGAGGCTCTCACATATTAATTATCACAAACAGGCCTGATTCTACGATGGCAAGAGAAGCAGACAGTTTGATTCCCGTAAATGCAGGTATTGAAGTTTCGGTTGCTGCTACAAAATCTTATATGGCGCAACTTTTGTCTTTTTACCTTCTTGCAATATATATGGCAGAAGTAAAAGATTCAATGCCGAAGGATGAACTTGCAAGACTCAAACACGAACTTGTAATTCTTCCGCAAAAACTCGAAAAAATTCTAACTTCAAAAGAAGATGTTCAGGCTTGTGCAAGAAAATTTGCAAACTCAAAAGACTTTATATTCATAGCAAGGGGTATAAATTTCCCGACTGCATTGGAAGGTGCTTTAAAACTTAAAGAAATCAGTTACATTAATGCAACGGGTTATACAGCGGGTGAACTTAAACACGGACCTATTGCAATGCTTGATGAATCAATGCCTGTATTATCGATATTGATGAAGGGTTCGGTGTATGAAAAACTTTTGTCGAACAGCGAAGAAGCAAAAGCCAGAAATGCCAGAATGATTGCATTGACAAACTCTACATCAGAAAAACTTAAAGAATTGTTTGAATTCATAATTGAGGTTCCGGATATACAAGAGCTGCTTTCTCCGCTTATTGCAATGGTGCCGCTGCAGTTAATAGCATATTATATAGCGGAATATCTTGGTAAAGACGTTGACCAGCCAAGAAATCT
>DBVZ01000131.1:16365-16535 GCA_002308255.1 Lachnospiraceae bacterium UBA1251
CTTGCCAAATCCGTAACGGTGGAATAGATGATAGTTTCAAAAGATATAACTTTAAAATTGGAGTTACCCGTAACAAACGAGCAAATAGAATCAGAGTTAAAAGAATTAGGTTTTAACGTTATAAGATGGGCTATTACGGAAGTAAACGACAACAATAACTTTACACTTAG
>DBVZ01000136.1 GCA_002308255.1 Lachnospiraceae bacterium UBA1251
GGTGCCGGCGGAGCCGGCGCGGCTGCAGCTGAGCCCGGATTGGGTGTCGGCATGAAATTGGAGCCCGGCCAGGAGGACTGGGATCCGGCTGCCGGGGCAGCGGTCGGCTGCGGCAGAGTCTGCGCTGCCGGAGGGGTTGTCGGCTGAGTTTGCGCTGCCGGAGGAGTTGTCGGCTGAGCCTGTGCTGCCGGAGCAGCCTCCGTGCCCGGCTGTGTCGCCGGAGCTGTCGCCGTACCGGGCTGTGCCGCCTGACCGGCGGGTGTTCCGGGAGCGTCGGGATTTGCGCTCTGTCCGGCGGGATCAGCGGTCTGCGCCGCAGGAGTCGCTTCCTGATTGGAAGAAGAAAACAGGGAGGGCAGCTGCGGAGAGGAGCTCTGCTGCGAACCGTTTTCCGGCGCCGCGGTAATAATGCTGGGCAGCTGCTGCTGGGACTGTTGACTGACGCCCGGAGCGGCGGCGGAAGCAGAACTGTCCTCATCCTTTTTGCCGCATGCGGAAAGCGAGACAGCAAGCAGTGCGCATATCAATAATCCGCTTATCAGAACCTTTTTCATGTAAGTGTTCCTCCTGTGGAAGCTTCTGACGAAAGTGACGGAGACAGGAGACGAGTCGCTGTTTCCATATCACAAAATGATAGCATGCGTGATGAAGTACTACAAATTATTTTATACATGATATTTTCACACTTTTTTACGATTTATATGCAAGAATAGTCGAAAACAGAGATTCGTTATTTACGGGGGTATAAAAAATGAGCTTACTCGGAAATCTGATCTGGCTGCTGCTCGGGGGCATTTTCAGCGGACTGCTCTGGCTCGCCGCGGGACTGATCCTCTGCATTACGGTCATCGGCATCCCGCTCGGGACGCAGTGCTTTAAATTCGCGTCGGTTTCCTTCTGCCCGTTCGGAAAAGAGATCGTGTACGGGGGAGGCGCCGTTTCCCTGCTGGCAAATATCCTCTGGCTCCTGTTCTTCGGGATCGAGATGGCGCTCGCCAATGCCGCGATCGGCCTGCTGCTCTGCATCACAGTCATCGGGATCCCGTTCGGGATGCAGTATTTCAAGATCGCGCGGCTGGCGCTGATGCCGTTCGGGGCGCGGGTCGTCTGATTCGTTTTCTTCGAAAATGCATTCTCAAAAACAAACTGCCCGATGAAAAGGGTACAGTTTTTCACATAGAAGATATAACGGCGGGAACCACTGTAAAATCAATGGTTCCCGCCATTTTTACCAACGCATTCTGTCCGGGTGAAACACGGTCACACGAGCCGGTTCCGCAGCGTTCCGATCCCTTCGATCTCGATTTCCACGACGTCCCCTGCCTTCAGCCACACCTTCTTTTCCGGCGGGTAGCCGAGGATAACGCCGGACGGCGTGCCGGTGAAAATAATATCGCCCGGGCGGAGCGTCATGTGTTTGGAGAGGTCCGCGATCAGGGCGCCGACGGAAAAGATCAGGTCCGAGGTGCTGGAATCCTGCCGGGTCTCCCCGTTGACTCTGCTTGAGATCCGAAGATCGCCGGGATCGATCTCGTCGGCAGTCACGATGCAGGGGCCGACCGGCGCGAAACCGTCGAAAGACTTCGAGAGCACCCACTGTGCTCCGCGGGCGAACTGGAGGTCTCTTGTGGAGAGGTCATTTCCGCAGGTGTAGCCGAATACATAGGAGAGCGCCTCTTCTTCCGGCACGTTTTTGGCCTCGCGGCCGATCACCGCGACAAGCTCCGCTTCGTAATCATATTCCTTGTAGTCCGGAAGCAGGGAAATGTCCTGGTCATGGCCTGCGAGCGAATTTGCGAATTTATTGAAAAGCACCGGCTTTTCCGGAATCTCCATTTTGCTTTCGATCGCGTGCTGCCGATAGTTGAGTCCGATGCAAAGGACCTTTTCGCAGCCGGTGATCACGGGGGCGCAGGGCCCCTCCGCGAGCGGCAGATCGGCATGATCCGGGACTGCCGCCAGTTCCTCCAAAGCATCTTTTCCGCCTTCGATGAGTTCCATCATCGTGCGGGGGAACGGTTTTCCGAGGATCTTCCCGGCTTCTTCGGCATCAACAATACCTCTGCCCGTGACGATTCCCAGAGCCGGTTTCCCGTTTTTCAGAAATTGTACAGCTTTCATTTCTTTCCTTTCTTTTCCTCTTTCACTCCGCCTTCTCAAATATCATATCCGTCAGCGCCTCGCCAAGCAGATCCTCCGGCTTTGTGTCCGGGCGGATCCAGTCATTCACAAGGCGTTCCGGCATAATGAGCGGCATCCGGTCGTGAATAAAGCGGATCTCCCCGCCGGGCTCCCTGGTCAGGACCGTGAAGACCGGCAGGCCTTCCTCGATCCGGTACAGGCCGCACAGCCAGGTCATGGTGGAGCCCTTCGGCTGGATCATATATTTGCTTCCGGTGTATTTTTTGCCGTCATTTCCGGTCAGGTGCTCCCACTCGAAATACCAGGAGGCCGGAATAATGCAGCGGTGCTTTAGCCATGCTTCCTTAAAGGTCGGCTTTACGGCGGCTGTTTCCGAGCGCGCGTTCATAAGCAGGGATTTTTCCCGAAATCCCCACCTCATGGGATAGACCGCTCTCTCACCGCGGCGGTTCGGGGCGATCACCGGGACGACGTCCGTCGGGCGGACTTCGCCGTAAGTTGTGATCCCGGTCGTACGGAGCCATTTGCCGACCAGCGGGGAACGGTTCATTTCCTCGACGATCGGGCGGATTTCCGGGGATTCTTCTGTCCAGTAGCGGCAGCACATAAAGATCGTCCTCCGGCTGTCAGTTCATCCCGAGATCCCGGGCAATGGATACTTTGCGGTCTTTCGAAAGATCCGCCCACGACGGCGCTTCCTTATAAAGCCTGTCGAGTTCCTGCATGACGGCGGGCACATCGATCCCCTGCGGGCAGGCGTGCGTGCACTGGCCGCAGCCGACGCAGGAGTCGGCGCGTTTGTCCTCGGCAAGGCCGTCGAGACGCATGGAGGCGGGGACATTTCCTTCCGCTGTCTTGTAGGTGTTGTAGCATTCCAGAAGGAGCGGGATATCGAGCTCCGCCGGGCACCCCTTGCAGCAGTACCGGCAGCCGGTGCAGGGAACGCCGGTCTTCATGGATTCCGCGATCTCGTAAAGGACGGCGGTCTCCTCCTCCGTGATGGGTTTTTCTGCCGCAAATGCCTTCAGGTTGTCCTCCACTTCCGAAGGCTCCGTCATGCCGGAGAGGATGACTTTAATGGCGGGATACTGCTGGAGATACCGGAATGCGTAAGAGGCGTCGGACGCGTCCGGATCGAACCGCTTCAGCTTCGCACTTGCTTCCTCCGGAAGGACGGCAAGCTTTCCGCCGCGCAGCGGCTCCATGACCCACACGTCGAGGCCGTGGCTCGTGATGATCTCGTATTTGCGCTTTGCGTCCTGCAGCGTCCAGTCGAGATAGTTGCACTGGATCTGCACGAATTCGAACACGCCCTCATATTTGGTGAGGAAGGATTCGAGGAGCTCCGCCCCGCCGTGGAACGAGAAGCCGAGATGCCGGATCTTCCCTTCCTCGCGCATTTTGATCATATCCTGAATAATGTGATATTCCTCGCTGTCGTAGAACTGAATGGACCACTCGGTGATGTTGTGCAGAAGGTAGAAATCAAAGTAGTCGGTATTGCACTTTTTCAGAGAGACGTGGAAGAGGGCGATATTGTCGACCGGACCCGGCAGGGAATGTCCGGGAAATTTATCCGCCAGATAATAGCTTTCGCGCGGATATTTCTCCAGCCCTTTCACCATGGCGATCTCCGAATTTCCGTTCAGATAGGGGTAGGCTGTGTCGAAATAGTTGACGCCGTTCGCGATCGCAAGATCGAACATGGCGTTGACCTTCTCCTGGTCGATCACGCCGTTTTCGTCCGTCTTGAACCGCATGCAGCCGAAGCCGAGTCTTGAGAGCTTCATCCCTTTGTAATCATTGTAAAGCATATGATTCCACCTTTCCTTGTGTTGCTTTATTGCAGTGGAAATATCAACCGTTCACTACCTGGATCTGGCAGGAGCGCATCGTCTCGAGCGCCGCCAGGTGCTTTTCCGGTGTCACGCCGGCACAGCAGGCAGCATCAACGGAAATCTTCACTTCCGGCATGCAGGCCTTCAGCAGAAGAGCATTTGACACCACGCAGATGTCCGTGCACAGCCCGATCAGCTCCAGTTCGATCTCTTCCTTTTCGGACAGCGCCTTGAGGTCGGCCGCCATGGCGGTGCTGCCGAACGTGGGTTTTTCATAGATCTTCGCGTCCGTCAGGAGCTCCGCGATATCCGGGCGGATCTGCCATCCGTCCGAGCCCTTGATGCAGTGCGGCACGGGAAGGTATTTCCCCTCCTGCGTGTCCATGTAATTTTCGCCGTGCGTATCCATCGTCGCGAGCACGTCTTCTGCAGGATAGGAGCGGATCTTTTCCTTTACGGCTTCCACGATGGCGGCGGCTTCCTTTGTGCCGAGCGCGGCGTCGATGAAGTCATTCTGCATATCGATGACCAGCAGCAGTTTTCTCATAACAAATCCTTTCCGGCAGATATCTGCCTTCTGCGGCGCGGGCATTTTCACTCCGCATCTGCCTGTATTCGTCTAAAGCTACTTTATCAGAAGTAGAATATATCTTCAAATTTTCTTTCCCCGTCACAGATACAGCGTCTCCTCCGAACCGTCCAGGAAACAGATCTCCCGCACCGTGCCGTCTTCCAGGACGAGATCACCGGTCAGGCGGGCATTTCCGTAACCCATGCTGTCAAAACGGAGATCCTTGATCCATCCGTCGCGGCAGTACAGCCCGTCGGTGTATACGATCTGTTCCTCGGACCGCGGATCCGCGAAATACGGGGCCTCGTCGAATTCGCGCCCGTTGACAAAGACCCGGACGACACCGTCCTCCAGCCGGAGGGAGACATCTGCGTAAATGCCGTTTCCCCGGTAATCAAAGCCGGTCAGACCGTCGGTCCAGTAATACGGGACCTCCTTCTCCGCGCCTTCTTCTGTAAATGCCGGCGCGGGCTCCATCTTTTTCGTTTCCCATTCCTCGCGGAAGCTGGGTCCGCTGTTACCCGCTTCCACGGCACAGCCCTCCGGGAAGGAGGGAGATTCTTCATCCGCGGCGTAGAAATCCGGCGTCCGGCCGGTGAAGCTGACGCCCGTGAGAGCCGTGCATTTTGCAAATGCCGACTCCCCGATACTCCGGACATTGCTTCCGAAGACGACGCCGTTGAGATTTTCGCAGTTATAGAACGCGTAGCTGCCGATCACATAAACGCTGTCGGGAATGCGGAGGCTCCCGGAAAGAGCGGCGCAGTTCGAAAATGCTCCCGACCGGA
>DBVZ01000105.1:0-13540 GCA_002308255.1 Lachnospiraceae bacterium UBA1251
ATCGGCGAGCGCATCCACTGCATCTCTCCGGTCATCCGTGAAGCGATGAACACCTTCAACCCGGAACCGATCCTGAAGCGTGCAGCAGAGCAGATCAAAGCAGGCGCGACCTACCTCGACGTCAACATCGGACCGGCCGAGAAAAACGGTCCGGAACTCATGACATGGGCGGTCAAGCTTCTGCAGGAGAACTTCGACAACGTGCCGCTGGCACTCGATACCGCCAACAAGAAGGCGATCGAAGCCGGTATCCACGTTTACAACGATGTCAACGGCAAACCGCTCGTTAACTCCGCGGATGCGGGATCCCGCATCTCCTACATCGACCTCGCTGCGGCAAACGGCGCTTACTGTATCGCCCTCTGCTCCGCAGACGGTATCGCGAAAGATAACGACGAGCGCATGCACCACTGCCACACGATGCTGGAGCGCGGCCTGAGCCTCGGCATGGAAGCGACCGACCTCTGGTTCGACCCGCTGTTCCTTGTCGTCAAAGGCATGCAGGACAAGCAGATGGACGTCCTCAATGCGATCAGACTGTTCGCAGACGAAGGACTCAAGTCCACCGGCGGTCTGTCCAACAACTCGAACGGCGCCCCGAAGGCGATCCGCCCGATCATGGACTCCACGCTCGTAGCGATGTGCATCATGCAGGGTCTTACTTCCGCGATCGTCAACCCGAACGACAGACGTACGATGGAGAACATCAAGACTGCGGATCTCTTCCGCAACTACGATCTGTATTCGGATTCTTACCTCGATTTCTGATCAGACAGAAAAAAACCAAAACCCCCGGCTTCGGCCGGGGGTTCTTCCGTTTTCGGAAAGGAAACGAGGAGCGGTCCCGTTTCTGTTCGGCTTTGTTAAGGCTGTCTTCAGCGGCAGGCGCTCTGCGGCAGTCTGGAGAAAAGAGGACCGGTTTGATAGGACATTTTATAGAAAATCAACAAAAAAAACAACGAAAACGGCTCGATGAGTAAAGACTAACTGAAGTGAATATGATAGAATAAATGCAGTATATGCTTATCTGCCGAACTGATAAGACATACCAAAGAGACAGGAGAGATCACCATCGGGAATGGATCCCAAATGCAAAAGGGAGGTGAGCACTTGGAGAATTATACCAAGTACAAGCTGAAAGGAAGCGAGGAACTCAGGCCGTTCCTCGAAGGCGCGGACAAGATCTTTGTCGTCGCCTGCAATAAGTGTTTCAAGGAGTTCGAATCCGTCGAGGAGCCGGATCTTTCGGAATTCCTGGCACTGACGGATGAAATGGGAAAAACGGTCACAGGCTCGGTAAACGTTGATTTTCTCTGCAACAAAACGCTGACGGAAAAGAACTGGCAGTCTCTTATTCCGGAAGGAACGGAAAATGTCTTCGTCATTTCCTGCGGCCTCGGCGTACAGACCGTAGCCGATTTTGACGGCCTGCCCACATACGCGGCAGCCAATTCGCTGAACTACCGCGGACATCACGGCATGGCGCTCACAAAGAAAGCATGCGATGCCTGCGCGCAGTGCTACCTGAATGTCACGGGCGGCATCTGCCCCGTCGTGGACTGTCAGAAAAGCCTGCTGAACGGACAGTGCGGCGGCGCCAAAAACGGCAAATGCGAGGTCGACCCGGAGAAGGACTGCGCCTGGGAAAAGATCTATCAGAGACTGGAAGCACAGGGACGTCTGGAAGAGTTCCTCGCGCAGCCGGTCCAGACAAGGGATTATTCGAAAATCAATCACAAAGTGATAGCCGACTTCGTCAAGGCCAGCCGCGAAAGCCGTCTGGACGGCTACTACGGCGGCGTGCATCCCTCGGAAAACAAGGAACTTGCGGAGAACATTCCGCTGGTCCGTTTCCCGGAACCGGATGTCGTTGTCATTCCGCTGTCCCAGCACGCCGGTGCACCGGCCAACCCGGTGGTCGAGGCAGGTGATTACGTAAAAGTCGGTCAGAAGATCGGTGTTTCGGCAGGCTTTATCAGCGCGAATATTCACGCGAGCGTCAGCGGTACCGTTGAGGCCGTGGAACCGCGTCTCCATCCGACCCAGGGGAGAGAAGTGCTTTCGGTGGTCATCCGCTCCGACGGGAAAGACATTGTCGATGAATCCGTAAAACCGGTCGAAAATCCGGATAACCTCACGCCGGACGAGATCACCGCGATTATCAACGAGAGCGGTATCGTCGGTATGGGCGGCGCGGGCTTCCCGACCTATGTCAAGCTGAAACCCGGCAAACCCATTGACGCCGTGCTCTTAAACGGCTGCGAATGCGAACCCTATCTGACTGCTGACCACAGAGTCCTTCTGGAGTATGCCGACGACGTTATTTTCGGTCTGAAAGTCGTCATGAAGGCGGTCGAAGCCCCGAAAGGCATCATCGTCATCGAAGACAACAAGCCGGACGCGATCGAACTTCTCACGGAAAAGACCAAAGATATCGAAAACGTCGAAGTTCTGTCCGTAAAGACGAAGTACCCCCAGGGCGCTGAAAAAATGCTTATCAAGCGCGTCATGGGACGGCAGGTCCCGAGCGGAAAGCTGCCCGCGGACGTCGGTGCGTGTGTGTGCAACATCAGCACGGTGAAGGCAATCTCCGACGCGATCCAAAAAGGCATGCCGCTTACCGAACGTGTGGTTTCCGTCACCGGCGAACATATGAAGAAGCCGGGCAACTACATTGTGAAGATCGGTACAAGCGTAAACGAGCTGATCAGATACTGCGGCGGTCTTACGCAGGAAGATGCCGTGATCAAGATGGGCGGACCCATGATGGGATTCGTGCTTCCGGATACGGAAGTGCCGGTCCTCAAATCCACCAACGGCATCATTGCAATCGAGCCGGATCCGAAACAGGAAGTCGCCTGCATCAAATGCGGCCGCTGCGTCGATGTGTGCCCGATGGAACTCAAGCCGCTGTATTTCCAGAAATTCGCGAATGAAGGAAAATGGCAGGAAATGCTCGACTACAGCGTCCGCGACTGCATCGAATGCCGCTGCTGCGAATACATCTGCTCGTCCAAGATCCCGCTTGTCGCGAAGATCAAGACGGGTAAGGCGGAAGTTATGAAACTGCTGAAGAGGTAATAGGGAGGAAGCGATATGTTAATCACAAAACTCAAAGATAAGGAAATGATCGCATCCCTGTTGAAAGGCAAAGTATTTGTCATCAACTGCTTCGGATGCAAGGAAGTGCATTTCCCGGAGGAAGAAGCGAAAGCGCTTCAGAAAGAGTGGGCGGACGAAGGCATTGTCACCGGTGTGCTGACGACAGACTATATCTGCAATCCGGAAAATCTGCCGCTTCGCCTGGAAAGGCACAAAGCGGAGATCGAAGCGGCGGACGCCGTGCTGGTATTTTCATGCGGCGTCGGCGTGCAGACGGTTTCCGAATATCTGGCGCCCAAGAGAGTGTGCGCCTGCTGCGACACCTATCCGCTTCCCGGCGGACAGGGCGTCACGCCCCTTGAATATGACTGCGACCAGTGCGGCGAGTGCTGGCTGAACCTGACCGGAGGCATCTGTCCTATTACGGCGTGTTCAAAGAGCCTTGTCAACGGCCAGTGCGGCGGCGCGAAGAACGGTATGTGCGAAGTCGATCCCGAGATGGAATGCGGCTGGGAACGCATTTACCGCAGGCTTGCGCAGACAGGGCGTCTCGATGTATTCAAAACGCCGGTTCATATTCATAACTTTGCGACCGATCTGGAACTGAAGCAGGAATAACGGAGGATAATAGAAGATGAGAATAACAGAGTGTTTTGATCGCGGTGAGTTTGTCGTTACAGCAGAAGTAGGACCGCCGAAGGGGATCAACATCGACGGGATCGTCGCGGAAGCGAAAGAATTTTTAAGCGGCATTACCGCCGTCAATGTGACGGACTGCCAGTCCTCCGTCATGAGGATCGGGTCGCTTGCGACCTGCAAAGCGCTGAAAGACGCGGGCCTTACCCCGATCTATCAGCTGACCTGCCGTGACAGGAACCGCATCGCGCTGCAGTCGGATCTGCTCAGCGCGGCGATGTTCGGCATTGAAAATGTACTCGCCCTGACCGGCGACCATACCAAACTCGGTGACCATCCGCAGGCAAAGCCGGTATTTGACCTGGATTCCGTATCGCTTCTTCATACGATGTCGCTGCTCGAACAGGGCGTCGACCTCGGCGGAAACCAGCTGGTCGGTGAACCGCCGAAATTCGCCAAAGGCGCGGTCGTTTCGCCGTGCAGCGATTCCGTTGACGTACAGCTGGCAAAAATGGAACGGAAAGTGATGGCCGGTGCGGAATATTTCCAGACACAGGCTGTTTATGAACCGGAGAAGTTCATTGAATTTATGGAGACCGCGAAGCAGTTCGGCAAACCGGTCCAGCTCGGCATCGTTCTTCTGAAGAATGCCGGCATGGCAAAATTCATGAACAGGAACGTCGCCGGCATCCATGTCCCGGATGAAATGATCGCGGAACTGGCCGGAGATAAAGAAAAAGCGAAATCCGGCGAGACCGGCGTCAAGATCGCGGCCGAGATCATCAAGGCCTGTAAGCCGTACTGCCAGGGCGTCCACATAATGGCGCTCGGCTGGGAATCCAAGGTGCCGGAGATCCTTAAGCTCGCGGGAATTTAAGAATGCCTCCGACTGCCCGGACCGGGTCCGGGCAGCCGGATTGCTGTGAGTTGGGAGTGCTCATGAAAGCGTTTGCTGTCGGATCGGAAGAACCTGCCGAATATACGATTATTGAGAGGATATCAATATGGCTACAGTGACATTTCACTTTGAGAACGGTGATTACAGGCACATCTCGGCAAATACCGGCGACAATCTTCTGGAGGTCGCCCGCGGCGCCAATGTAGCGATCGACGCGCCATGCTCCGGAAACGGGGCCTGCGGCAAATGCCGTGTCCGCGTGGAAGAGGGCAGTGTCGACAGTTTCCGGAGCTCACAGATCACAGAGGAAGATTATGAGAACGGCTGGAGGCTCGCCTGCGGATCCCACATCGGGACGGAAGACGTTACCGTCCTGGTTCCCGATATCGCGTCCGCGTACCAGAGCCGGATCAAGACGGCGGACCTTACCGACGAGAAGGAGATCAAGGTCTTCGAATCGATTCAGTCCGATATGCAGGAAGCAGGGCTCGGCATCACCCATCCGTATAAATGCGCGGTCATCCACATGGAGGAACCCACCCTCGATGATACGCTGCCGGACAATGAACGTGTGATCAACGCGATGAAGGAGCAGCTCGGATTTTCGGACGTGCGTATTTATATTTACGCGCTGGAACGCATTTCCGCGGCGATGAGGAAAAATAATTACACGATCTCCGTGATCTACACGGTGGACGAAAATAATGTCGCGGATGTCTTTGCCGTGTTCGGAAGGAATAAACCGCCGAGGATCTGCGGCATCGCGATCGACATCGGCACCACGACCGTTTCCGGCGTTCTGTGCGACATCGACACGGGAGAGATCCTGGCGAAGGCTTCGGCAGGCAACGGGCAGATCCGCTACGGTGCAGATGTCATCAACCGCATCGTGGAACAGAATAAGAAAGGCGGCCGCGGGAGACTGAAAGACGCGGTCAACCAGGAGACGCTGAAGCCGCTTATCGCAAGACTGCGCAAAGCGGCAAAGGTGGAGCTCGGACAGATCATGCGGCTCACGATCGCCGGCAACACGACGATGAACCACCTGCTGCTCGGCGTATACGCAAATCCGCTCCGGACGGAGCCGTACATCCCGTCGTTCTTCCGGATCGAGCCGATCCCCGCCGGGCAGCTCATCCACTGGATCAATCCCGGCGCGAAAGTTTTATTTGCACCGAATATCGGGTCCTACGTCGGCGGCGATATCACGGCGGGCACGATGGCGAGCATGCTCTGGAACAAAGAGGAGTTCTCTCTGTTCATCGACCTCGGCACAAACGGCGAGCTCGTATTCGGCAACAGCGATTTCATGATGAGCTGTGCGTGCTCGGCGGGACCGGCTTTTGAGGGCGGCGATATTTCCTGCGGCATGCGCGCGACGGACGGCGCGATCGAAAAAGTCACCATTGACAAGGAAACGATGGAGCCGACGCTGTCCATTATCGGCACGACCCACGGCCAGAAGCCGGTCGGCCTCTGCGGCAGCGGCCTCATCGATATCATCGCCGAACTGTACCGGACGGCGATCATCGATTCGAAGGGCAAATTCGTCCGCCAGGGAGACAGGATCAAACGCGACGAGCACGGCCTCGGCCGCTATGTGCTCGCGGACGGGAAAGGTTCCCTGACCGGCCGGGAGATCGCGATCACGGAAGTCGATATCGAATCGTTCATCCGTGCAAAAGGAGCCATCTACTCGGCAATCCATACGATGCTGCAGACGCTTGACATGACGCCGGAAGTCATCGACCACATTTACGTGGCCGGCGGCATCGGCAGCGGCATCAATATTGAAAACGCCATCCGCATCGGCATGCTGCCGGACGTGGAACGCGAAAAATTTGAATACATCGGCAATTCGTCCCTGGCAGGCGCGTACGCGATGACTATTTCCGACGCGGCGTATGAAAAAGTACATGAGATCGCGTCGAATATGACCTATCTCGAACTTTCGACCTATCCGGGATACATGGATTATTTCGTAGCCGCCTGCTTTATCCCGCACACGGATGCCTATCTGTTCCCGTCGAGCGTGCAGGAACTGTAAACAGATAAACCGGAAAGCTTCATAAAAACCTGAACGGAGGACCCGCATGGAGGCAAACCGCCCGGCAGAAATAAAGAACAACAAGGAGGAAGTGCCGCTGCAGTTCTATCTGGAGCGGTTTCCGGCGATCGATCCCGCAAAGAGGGCAGAAGAACTGGGGCTTTTTTATCAGGAAACGGAGCCCGGCACCGGTCAGAGAGGCTTTTTCAGGATCCGTATGCTGAACACGGACTATGAGGTGTACTGGCCGGACGGCGAAGTCGCTTCCGATGATCCGGATGCGCTTGCCGTAAAGAGGATCCAGGGACAGATCATGCTTCTCCGCTACATTATGGAAGGGAAGTCTGTCCTTTCCACCGGAGGATATAAGACGTTCCGGGAGATGCCCTGGGGAGAAGTTTACATAAAACCGTTTACCGGGAGATGTCTCACAAGGTCCGCTTACAAATTCGGCACGAATATCGCCGGATTTAAACGCGGCTCGGAGGCAGTCGGAGGCGAGGCGCGGCAGCACGGCGACGCGGGATACGAATTTGATTTCATAGGCCCGTATAAGCTGCAGATCTTTGTCTGGGAAGGCGACGACGAATTCCCTCCCAGCGCGCAGATCCTGTATTCGGACAATTTCGCGTCCGGCTTATCGGCGGAAGACTGTGTTGTCGCGGCGGAACTTGCGATCACGGCCGTTTCCGGAAAGATGAGTGCCGGAAAATAAATTTCCGAAAAACGATTGCATTTTCAGGGCACTGTGTTATAGTTTTAACAGAGCGACCTGATAAAAAATTAACATGATTGCCTTGCTTAATTAAATGGAGGTATGATCAATGGATTTTACACAGAACACCTGCAGAGAATTTGTGTCGGTTCTCGCTTCGAACGCGCCTGTTCCGGGCGGCGGCGGTGCGGCAGCCCTTGTCGGAGCGATCGGAACGGCGCTCGGCAACATGGTCGGTTCCCTGACGGTCGGGAAGAAACGATACGCTGACGTGGAAGAAGAGATCGTCGCGCTGAAAGCGAAATGCGACGCTCTTCAGACGGAACTTCTCGATCAGGTCCCGGCGGACGCGGAAGGCTTTGAACCGCTCGCGAAAGCGTACGGGATCCCGAAGGACGATCCGAACCGCGATGAGATCCTCGAAAATGCCACCAAGACAGCATGCGCGGTCCCGGTCAGGATCATGGAGCTTTGCTGCGAGGGCATTGAAGCGGCGAAGACATTTGCCGAGAAGGGCTCGAAACTGGCAGTATCCGATGCGGGATGCGGGGCAGTATGCCTGAAGGCAGCGCTGCAGGCGGCTTCCCTCAACGTGTACATCAATACGAAATCGCTGAAAGACCGGGAATACGCGGAAGCACTGAATGCGAAGTGCGAGGAAATGATCCGCGTATACGGTGCCGCCGCGGATGAGGTCTATGCGTTATGCCGCGCGAAATTCCTTGGAATTTAAGGAAGAAAGGAGAAAAATGGCCAGACAGTTACTCGGAAAAGAAGTCACAGAAGCACTGAACGCGAAACTGATCGCAAGATGCGAAGCTTTAAAGGAAAAAGGCATTTCCCCGAAGCTCGCGATCGTGAGATGCGGGGAAAACCCGTCCGATATCTCCTATGAAAAAGGCGCTATGAAGCGCGCGGAGACGATCGGGGTTGAAACCGAAAGAGTACTCCTTCCGGAGGATATTTCCAAGGAAGAGCTGATCGCGGAGATCGAGAAGCTGAACGCGGACGACAGCGTCCACGGTGTTCTGCTGTTCAGACCGCTGCCGAAGCATCTGAAACCGTTCCAGACGGAGATCGAAAATACGCTTGCCGCCGCAAAGGACGTCGACTGCATGACCGATCTCAGCAACGCGGGCGTCTATGAAGGCAAAGAGCTCGGCTTCCCGCCCTGCACGCCGCAGGCCTGCATGGAGATCCTGGATTATTACGGGATCGAACTGAAGGGCAAAAACGTCTGCGTCATCGGCCGCTCCCTCGTGGTAGGAAAACCGGTCGCCATGATGCTGATGGCAAAACATGCGACGATCACCGTCTGCCATACCCGTACGGTCAACGTTGAAGAGATCGCGAAGAAAGCGGAGATTATCGTCACTTCCGCCGGCGTTCTGAATTCGCTGACGAAAGACTATGTGAGCCCCGGCCAGATCGTGATCGACGTATCCATTAACTGGGATCCGTCCAAAAAAGAGGGCAAGGGCGGCATCGCCGGCGATGCGGTATTTGACGAAGTCGAGCCGATCGTCGAAGCGATCACCCCGGTGCCGGGCGGCGTCGGATCCGTGACGACTTCCGTGCTCATCGACCATGTCGTAACGGCGGCGGAGAGAACGCTCGCGTAAGGGTTTTATTCATGGATTTGCCCCGCTTCGGCGGGCTGATCATAAATAAGTTACCAAAAGCAGCAAAAGTGCTTAATCAGGAAAGGAGAAACAAACATGCTGGATCCCGTTCAATACAAAGACTGGCAGATCGCTGAAGATGCAGAAAAGAGACTGCCTTCAGTAGAAGAGTTCCGCAAGAAAATGGGACTGCTCCCCGAGGAGATCATCCCGTTCGGAAAAACACCGAAGCTGGACTTCCTCAAGATCATGGAGAGACTGAAAGACAAACCGGACGGAAAATACATTGAAGTCACGGCGATCACCCCGACCCCGCTCGGCGAAGGAAAATCCACCACGTCCCTCGGCCTCATCGAAGGTCTCGGCAAGCTCGGAAAGAACGTCGGCGGATGCCTGCGTCAGCCTTCCGGCGGCCCGACCATGAACGTTAAGGGAACCGCGGCCGGCGGCGGAAACGCGCTGCTGATCCCGATGACCGAATTCTCGCTCGGCCTTACCGGTGATATCAACGATATCATGAATGCCCACAACCTCGGCATGGTAGCGCTCAACGCGCGTATGCAGCATGAGCGCAACTACGATGACGCAAAGCTCGAAGAGATCGGCCTGAAGCGTCTGAATATCGATCCGGACCGTATCGAATGGAATTTCGTTATGGACTTCTGCTGCCAGGCACTCCGCAACATGGAGATCGGTCTCGGCGAAGGCAAATACGACGGATACAGAATGAAGACCCGCACCAATATCGCGGTTTCTTCCGAACTGATGGCAATCCTCGCCGTGGCGCGTGACCTTCCGGATCTCCGTGACCGTATCGGCAAGATCGTTATGGCTTACGACAAGGACGGCAATCCCGTCACCGCGGAAGACCTCGAGGTCGCCGGCGCGATGTGCGCATGGATGCGCAACACCATCAACCCGACCCTCTGCTACACGGTCGAAGGCCAGCCCTGCCTCGTTCATGCAGGCCCGTTCGCGAACATCGCCATCGGCCAGAGCTCGATCATCGGCGACCGCCTCGCTCTGAAACTGTTTGACTATCACGTCACAGAGTCCGGCTTCGCAGCGGATATCGGATTTGAGAAATTCTGGAACGTCAAATGCCGTCTGTCTGGCCTCAAGCCGCACGTTTCGGTCGTCGTCGCGACGATCCGCGCGCTGAAGATGCACGGCGGCGGACCGGCTGTCCGTCCGGGACGCCCGCTTCCGAAGGAGTACACGGAGGAGAACCTCGAGCTTCTGGAGAAGGGCTGCGCAAACCTGTTCCACCACGTCAACAACGTCAAGAAGTCCGGCATCAAACCGGTCGTCTGCATCAATAAGTTCTACACGGATACCGACGCGGAAGTCGAGCTGATCCGCAGGCTCTGCGCGGAACAGGGCGTACGCTGCGCGCTGTCCGAGCACTGGCAGTACGGCGGCGAAGGCGCGATCGAACTCGCCAAAGCCGTTATCGACGCCTGCGAAGAAGAGACCGAGATCAAGTATCTCTATGATCTTGACACCCCGCTTCGCCAGAGAGTCGAACTCATCGCGAAAGAAGTGTACGGCGCTGACGGCGTAGAGTGGGCACCGCTCGCGATCGAGAAAGCGGAGCGCTTCGAGAGCGATCCGAAGTACGCAGACTACTGCACGATGATGGTCAAGACGCACCTGTCCCTGTCCGACGACCCGAACGTCAAGGGCGTCCCGAAGGGCTGGAAGCTGAAAGTCCGCGACATTCTGGAGTATGGCGGAGCGAAATTCCTCTGCCCGATGGCAGGCACCATTTCCATGATGCCGGGCACCGGCTCCAATCCGGCGTACCGCCGTGTCGACGTCGACACCGAGACCGGCAAGGTCAGCGGCCTGTTCTGATATTCGACTGATTGAGGTAAGCTTATGTCATTTCTTGATAAGAGCATAAATGAGTTTACCGACGTCCTCGCCTCCAAGGCCTCCGTGCCCGGAGGCGGGGGTGCGTCGGCGCTTGTGGGCGCGGTAGGCGTAGCCCTCGGATCCATGGTCGGCGCGCTGACCGTCGGCAAGAAAAAATATGCCGACGTTGAGGCGGAGATCATCGAGCTTATGAAGAAGGCGGAAGAGGTCCGCGCAGCCATGCTCAGGCAGATAGACGAGGACGCGGTCGTTTTCGAGCCCCTGTCCAAAGCCTACGGCCTGCCCAAGGACACCGAGGAGCAGAAGGCCGAGAAGGCCCGCATTATGGAAAAGTGCCTGCGCGACGCCTGCTCCGTCCCCATGGAGATCATGGTGAAGTGCTGCGAGGGCATTGAACTGCAGAAGGAATTTGCCGCCAAGGGCAGCACGCTCGCTCTTTCCGACGCCGGCGTGGGAGCCGCTTTCTGCCGCGCCGCTCTTCAGGGCGCGAGCCTGAACGTGTTCATCAACACCAAGGCGATGACCGACAGAGAGTACGCGGAAGAGCTCAACAAAAAAGCACTTGCCATGCTGGATAAGTACGTTCCCGAAGCGGACGCGATCTTTGAAAGCGTATTCGGCAGACTGAAAGCGTAAAGGAGTTTGTAGCAATGGCTGAGATACTCAAGGGCAAAGAAGTCGTAGCCGCGATGAAGGAAAAAATGATCGCCGACGTGGAAGCTCTGCAGGCAAAGGGCGTTCAGCCCACGCTCGCTATCGTCCGCGTAGGCGAGAGAGGCGACGACATCAGTTACGAAAAAGGTGCCATGACCCGCTGCAAGGGCATCGGCGTCGAAGTGAAAAACTTCGTTCTGCCCGCCGACGCGACGCAGGAAGAGCTGGTCAAGGTCATCGACGAGGTGAACGCCGACAGCTCCATTCACGGCTGCCTGCTGTTCAGACCGCTTCCCAAGCATATCGACGAGAATTTCGTCCGCAACAGACTCGCCCCGGAAAAGGACGTGGACGGCATAACGGACCTGAGCATGGCCGGCACCTATGCCTGCACCGAGCTGGGTTATCCCCCCTGCACGCCTACCGCCTGCATGGAGATCCTTGATCATTTCGGCATCGATCTTACCGGCAAAAAGGTGGTCGTGATTGGCCGCAGCCTCGTCGTGGGCAAGCCCGCCGCGATCATGGCGATACGCAAGAACGGCACCGTTACCGTATGCCATACCAAGACCAAGGACATGGCCGCCGTCTGCCGTGAGGCCGATATAGTTATCGCCTGCGCGGGCAAGGCCGGCGTGGTAGGCGAGGGCTTCTTCAAGGCGGGCCAGATAGTTATCGACGTGGGCATCAACTTCGACGAGGAAGGCAACATGAAGGGCGACGTCGATTTCGAGGCCGCTGAGCCCGTAGTCGCCGCCATCACCCCCGTGCCCGGCGGAGTCGGCACCGTCACCACCAGCGTGCTTGTAAAGCACGTTATCGAGGCGGCAAAGAAGACCGTAAAATAAAAACCTTTTCCCAACGGAAAATTTCTGTTGTTTATTTGCGCTTTCTTTGATATAATCACTTAAGGAAGCGCAGACGCCGCGCGCAGCGGCATATGAACAGGTAATTTCAACATCAGAGAGGATTTTTCAAAATGATCATTATCGCCGAAAAGATCAACGGATCCATTCCCTCCGTGGCAAAAGCGATCGCCGAGAAGGACGAAGCCTTCCTGCGTGATCTTGCCGTAAGACAGTCCGAAGCCGGCGCTACTTTCATCGACGTCTGCTCCTCTGTCGCTCCCGAGGTGGAATTCGACACCATGCGCTGGATGCTGGATCTTGTCCAGGACGCCACCGATACCCCCATCAGCGTCGACAGCCCCAACGCGGAGTGCCTCGTGCAGCTTCTGCCCTACGTCAAGAAGCCCGGTCTTGTCAACTCCGTCTCCGGCGAGGGCAACAAGATCGACCTCGTTTTCCCCGCGATAGCCGACACCAAGTGGGAAGTCATGGCCCTGCTCAGCGACGACACCGGCATACCCAAGTCCGCCGCGGACCGTCTGAGAGTTTTCGATAAAATCATGGCCGAGGCCGAGAAGTACGGCATCGCTCCCAACAGGATCCATATCGATCCCCTGGTCGAGATGCTCTGCACCTCCGAGGACGGCATAGCCATGGTCATCGAGGTCATCACCTCCATCAAGAAGAGATATCCCACCATCCACATCAGCGGCGCGGTCAGCAACATTTCCTTCAACCTGCCCGCCCGTAAGCTGGTCAACATCGGCTTTGTCGTGCTTGCCATGAACGCCGGTATGGACAGCGCAATTTTCGATCCGCTGGACAAGCAGCTTCTCGGCGTTATTTACGCCACCGAGGCTCTGCTCGGCATGGACGATTTCTGCATGGAGTATATCACTGCGTTCAGAGAGGAAAGGATCGCAGCGGTAAATAAAAAGAAATAAAAAAGAGAAAAAAGAGCAAAGCAAATTAAGGAGAAATATTTTTACAGGAGGAATTTTTCATGTCTAAGATCGAAGAAGTCGCAGCTGCAGTAGAAAAAGGCAAGGTTAAGATCGTTGCGGGTCTGGTTCAGGAAGCTCTTGATGAGGGCGCTTCCGCCGCCGAGATCCTTAACACCGGCATGATCGGCGCCATGGC
>DBVZ01000105.1:13547-15423 GCA_002308255.1 Lachnospiraceae bacterium UBA1251
AAGTTCAAGAACAACGAGATCTTCGTTCCCGAGATGCTGATCGCCGCCCGTGCAATGAAAAAGGGCGTTGAGGTCCTTACTCCCCATCTGAAGGCCGCCGGCACCGAGTCCGCCGGCAAGCTGATCCTCGGCACCGTCGCCGGTGACCTCCATGACATCGGCAAGAACCTCGTCGGAATGATGATCGAGGGCGCAGGCTTTGAAGTCATCGACCTGGGCGTTGACGTACCGGCCGAGAAGTTCATCGAGGCCATGAAGGAAAACCCCGACTGCAAGATCGTTGCGCTGTCGGCTCTTCTGACCACCACCATGCCCGCCATCAAGGACACTATCGACGCGATCGTAGCTGCAGGTCTCCGCGATACCGTCAAGATCATGATCGGCGGCGCTCCCGTCACCCAGGCCTTTGCCGATGAGGTCGGCGCCGACGGTTACTCCGAAGACGCTGCCTCTGCCGCCGAGCTCGCCAAGAAGCTCAAGGCCGACTGGGAGAAGTAATTTCGACGCCGGTACTTTACCGGAAGTCAGATACGACGCAATAAGCTTTGCCGCGGGACCGCATTCCGATCGGATGCGGTCCCGCAGTTCATTTCCGCCGGGGAGGCTCATAATGATTGACTTTTATAAGCCTGTCGGGTAGAATACAAATATTGTTCCGTGCGCGTTTCGCGCGCCGCGGTCATCACGACAAGAGAGTATACATTTGAGAAGGACGGTCACGAACGATGGCGAAAGAAAAAAAAGTTGAACAGATAACCGATATGGAGGCAGACTTTGCCCAGTGGTTTACCGATATCTGCGTTAAGGCGGAGCTCGTTGATTACTCCGGCGTCAAGGGCATGTTCATACTGCGTCCGTACGGCTATGCCATCTGGGAGAATATAACGGCTTTTCTTGACAGAAGGTTCAAGGAAACGGGCCATGAGAACGTTTCAATGCCTTTACTGATCCCCGAAAGTCTCCTGCAGAAGGAAAAGGATCACGTGGAGGGCTTTGCGCCGGAATGCGCGTGGGTCACGGTGGGCGGCAGCGAGGAGCTGCCCGAAAGGCTCTGCGTTCGTCCGACCTCGGAGACTCTGTTCTGCGATCACTGGAGCCACGTGGTGCATTCGTGGCGCGATCTGCCGATGAAATACAATCAGTGGTGCAGCGTGCTGAGATGGGAAAAGACCACCCGCCCGTTCCTGAGAGGGCGTGAGTTCCTCTGGCAGGAAGGCCACACCATCCACGCCACCGAGCAGGAGGCCATTGAAGAGACCGAACAGATGCTCGAGATATATGCCGAGTGTTATGAGAAGCTTCTTGCCATGCCGGTAGTCAAGGGCATAAAGACCGAAAAGGAAAAATTCGCCGGCGCGGAGCGTACCTACTGTGTGGAGTGCATGATGCACGACCGCAAGGGCCTGCAGGCGGCGACCTCCCATTATTTCGGAAACGGATTTACCAAGGCGTTCGATATCACCTTTACCGACAGGAACAATCAGGCGGTCAACCCCTATCAGACCAGCTGGGGCTTTACGACCCGCTCCATAGGCGGCCTGATAATGACCCACGGAGACAACAGCGGTCTTGTCCTGCCCCCGAGGGTCGCCCCCGTGCAGCTCGTGGTGATACCCATAGCGCAGCATAAGCCCGGCGTGACCGAAAAAGCGGAGGAAACGGCCGCGGCGCTCAAGGCCGCGGGAATAAGGGTGAAGACCGATCTGTCCGATCAGAGCCCCGGATGGAAATTCGCGCAGTATGAGATGAAGGGCATTCCTCTCAGACTGGAGATAGGGCCCAAGGATATCGAAAACGGTCAGTGCGTGCTTGTCAGGCGCGACAACGGAGAAAAGGCGTTCGTATCCCTGGACGGGCTTGCCGAAACCGTAAAGAA
>DBVZ01000105.1:15516-17750 GCA_002308255.1 Lachnospiraceae bacterium UBA1251
TGGTGCGGCGACGAGGCCTGCGAGCTGAAATTCAAGGACGTTGCCGGCGTATCGTCGCGCTGCATGCCCCTGGCGCAGGAAAAGCTCGGCGACGTCTGCCCCTGCTGCGGAAGGCCGGCGGACAAGGAGGTCATCTGGGGCGTAGCGTACTGATACCTCCGGACCGTGAAACATTTTTTGCCCCCGTTCGTCTAAAGAAACGAAAAGGCACTGCAATAACGGTACAAGGAGAAGATCGAATATGAAAAAGATCCCGCTCATTCTTTGCGTTATTCTTATCGTTTCCTGCTTCGCGGGCTGCGGGGGCAGGNNTGAGCGACAACAAGCAAAGCGCGCCCATGGAGCCCGCCGCTGCTTACGGGGGATACAGCGGCAGCGAGTACGACTATGGCGAAGCGGCGGACGGCGATTATTACTACGCCAAGGAAAGCGGAGAAGGAGAAATGCTTCCTCCCGTGTCCGGTTCGCCTGCCGCGAACGCCGACGCGATGGACAAAATAATCTATTCCGTCAGCGCGGAAATAGAAACGCTGGAGTTTGACAAGTCGGTCGAGGACGTTTACAGGCTCGTTACGCTTTACAGCGGCTTTATCGAAAGCTCCAGCATTACCGGCACCGATTACTACACCAGCTTTTACAGCTCTAAAAGCTACAGGGAAGCCAGCTTTACCATTCGCGTGCCGCGAGAGAACTACAAGAGCGTTTACGGCGGTCTGAGCGGGCTGGGCAACGTGACCTATGCCTACGAGAACGCCGAAAACATCACGATGAGGTACAACGATACCGAGTCGAGACTGAAGACCTACCGCACCGAGGAAGAACGCCTGCTCGCCATGCTTGAAAAGGCCGAGAACGTCGAGGACATGATCATGGTCGAGGAGCGGCTCGGAGAGGTAAGGTACAATATCGAGTCCGTTACCTCGCAGCTGCTGAACTGGGACAGCAAGATAAACTACTCCACGGTAAGCATCCATCTCAGAGAGGTAAACGAGCTTACCCGCGAAACCGTGATATCCAAGACCTTCGGGCAGGAGGTAGCCGAGGGGCTGACCGATTCTCTTGAATGGCTCGGGGACGCCTGCAAGAACATAGTGGTATTTATCGTGAGCGCGCTGCCCGTGCTGGTGCTCCCGGCCGCGATAGCGGTGATCGTGATACTGATCGTCAGGCGTCACTCCAAAAAGAAAAAGGCTAAAAAAGCCGCCGAACAGGAAGCAAAACAATAAATAAGGCGCAGACAGTCCGGGCCCGCCGCAAATGACGATTTGCGGCGGACCCGTTTTTCTCTGCGTTTGCGGACCCGCAAAAATCACCGAAAGGATCCTTTCACGGGCGGCAGAGGCTCGATCGTCCAAAACACTTGAAATAACTGCGTAATAAGGTATATAATAAACTGAATATGTATATTTAATAAGCACCCGCGGACGGCGCGCGCCTCTCCCGTTCGCGGAACACGGAAAATATTCGGAGGATCGCATCATGGATCTGCGGCCGGTCTTCATTTCCAACGGTATCGGGATCGTCATCCTGCTCATTCTGCAATATGTTTCCCGCGCAAAGCTCCTGCGAAATCGTGCCGAGGACAGGGTATATTCGATCATGGTTTACGGCGTGCTGCTGGGCTGCATTACGGAATCTCTGTCATACTGGCTGGACGGAAGGACGTTCCCGGGGGCGATATTGCTCAACTATGCCGCCAACACCTATCTGTACACCGTAAATCTGCTTCTTCCTTTCTGTGTGCTGGTGTTCGTGGACCTCGGGCTCTACGGCGATCTGAGCAGGATAACGAAGAAATACAAGCCCCAGATCATTGTCGGCATCGTAATGCTGGCGATAACCTATTTGAACCTGCTGACGCCGATCACGTTCACCATCTCCGAAAACAACGTATATCACCGCAAAGCGTTCAGCTATTTTTACTATGCGGTCATACTGTACTTCTGCCTGTCGGGCATGGTCCTTACCTGGCGCTATGAAAGAGAAAAGGGCGCGAGGGCTTTTTTCAATATCAATATGTTCACGCTCCCGATCATTATCGGGGCGGGACTGCAGTTTTTGTTTTACGGCCTTTCTCTCGCATGGGTAGCCGCCGCTCTCGGCCTGGTAGGATTGTTCATGATGCAGCAGAATGAGATGGCGTACGTCGATTCGCTTTCGGATACTTACAACCGTCAGTATCTCAACCATATTCTTTCTTCCTGGGCCGGACGGGGAAGAGCCTTCTCCGGGGC
>DBVZ01000105.1:17838-25135 GCA_002308255.1 Lachnospiraceae bacterium UBA1251
CTCGGCAATGAATTGGTGTTTCGTTTTGCCGGCGACGAATTCATAGTGCTTAAAATGACGGACGACCCGAACGCCATGAAGGCCTATATGGATAACGTCGAACGGAATTTTGACAAGTACAACAGCGAGGGACGCGCATACGGGATCTCGATATCTTACGGTATCGGCAGTTACGGAAATGAGGGCGTTGACGCTTTCCTGAAGGAACTGGATGAGGGAATGTACGAAATGAAGCAGGAGCATCACAATGCTGCCCGCGTGTGAAAAAATCGGCCCCGGCGGTCATGACCGCCGGGGCCGACTTGCCGACAATGGGACGGGGTACGGTTCCTTGTACCGGTTTTCATTGACAGGCCCCGGCGCATAAAGCTATACTGAAACAGAGTGATCGAACGGCGCGGGGGAATGTTAAGGCGAAACATGGAGGACACAGGGTGCCGAGGCTGAACACATAGAACCGTCCCCTGTGCACACGACTTATGGTGTTATTTCACGCAGTGGGTCCATACAAATTATGCAATAGTAGGGGAACACAGATGGGGTGTTATTTTGTGATGAGCATGAGATTTAATAAATGTACCGCTTATGATTTCGGATTATTACCCAAAGATACTGATACGGCAATTGATCCGGACGAAAACTCGATATGGAAAAAAACTTCTTTATATGATTTCGGCTGGGGAAAAGAAAATGGATTTTACAAATTCCCACTTCCCGGTTTTGACACTCTTTTTGAACTCGCATTGTACAGCAATGATGAAGAAGATACATATGGCGCCGCATCTGTTATTCTTGATAAATATGCAGACGAATTGTTGTGCAAATGCGAGAGTTTTATGAATGACAGCTGCAAAGTAAAAGAGTTCAAAAGGATGGCAAAGGTATTCAAATTGAATATACCGATAAACAGGTGTTCTGCCGGTGAAAAAACATTCGAACAAGTGCAAAATGATTATACAAGGTGGGAAAAAGTGTCTGGAATGGCTGAGAAGATAATACAGTGCGAATAACACAGGGGACGGTTTCCACGTCCCAAATTAAGAAAAAGGCAACACAAAACCAAGCCCGGCTTTGTGCTGCGCAAAAAAACGGGAAGTAAAGTGCCGACTCCCGATGTCCGCGCTTATCTCGCTAAGGCGTTCTATGACGCAAAACAGCGGCGTAGTGCAGCTTGAAAAACACAGCACAGGGGACAGCCCCCTGTGAGCAGTCTACAAGTTCATATACTGAAAATAGACAATCCTTGCTTTCATGGGACCGGAATATTGATAATTATATTTCAAGTAGTGTTGATTTTGATTTATATAGATCTCAACCAATTGAGGCAGATGCGCGTTATTTTGCAAGACAGCAATGACAAACGAAAAAGAGCAAAATGAAAAAGAAAAACATATTTTTTTGTGTTGTAATTATGCTTATCGGAATGACAGCAGTATTATACTTGCGTATCCGGACAAAAACCGACCTTGCAGTTCAGGGAGAAAATAAAACCGCCGCAAAGCAGGATATAGATGAAAACGAAATAATTGACGGTAATTACGCTCTCTTGACTGAAACGGATTTCCTGTCACCGGAAGGCGCGCGGCTTATCGCCGAAGCCTGTGTGTCGTTCAGCGATAATAATGATCGCTATAGTTCCAAAATCGTTTCGGCAAAAGAAGTCGGTATTTGGCACGCGGAAAAAAATAAGTATTATATCGAGATCGGTACAGACGATGGCACAAGACTTTTCTTCCTTGTTCCGGGATATAAAACCAAGTATGCAAACTGGATAGAGGAGATATGGCGGGACAGCGTCGGAAAAGACGGTACCATACTGTTGATGTACGTCGACGATCTTGCATAGAACAAGGCAACACATGGGACAGGGTACTGTCAGGGCGAAAAGCAGTGCAGGGCGGTAAGCCAAACGCGGGCGCCCGACCGGCCTCGACTCAGCGGGACAAAACGAAAGAAGAACATACGGCACAGAGGACGGTCCCGTGGGACACGGGACGGTTCCTTGTCCCGGCTTGCCTTGACAGCCCCCGGAGCATAAAGCTATACTGAAACGACGTATCTGTCAGAAAACCCGGGACGACAGAAGAACAGGCAAGAGCCGGTCTGAGGCAGGTCCCGGGCTGTGCGGGCACAGCCGAATTTCAGGCCCTTCCCACTGCGCGGCGAAACGAGATAATATCTCATTTGCTCGGCGACGTTCTTTCCGCGCGGCAGATATCCCGATTAGCGGGCGTCCCGTAATCGTCTGCCGCGAGGCGCGCAATGTGATTTGAAGAAGTGGGACAAGGAACCGTCCCCTGTCCCGCAAGGCGAAACATGGAGGACACAGGGTGCCGAGGCTGAACACATAGAACCGTCCCTTGTGCACATTCTGATTGAATAAGAACGGGTAGATTTATGCAACAGTTTTTTTATATTACAATTCACTTTTATCCCGAGTATGAAGGTGTCGAATTTATTAAGCAACATGCTGATCTTTATCAACGCATTGAAAATGGAGAATTGTACCGTAAAAGACTGCTATATGATTTCGGATGGGGTCAGGAGTATGGATATGAATTGCTGCCGCCGCTATCATTTAATAAATTAATCGGATTGGTTGAGCAGCCAAAGCCGCTGATGCCTCGAAAAAAAAGGCATAATTCTACCGTAGATCAGGATCAGCAAGCAAATATCTGGCGCAGCAACTTGTTTGGCGCGGTGGCGGTTATCATGCAGGATCATGCTGAGGAACTGGTTGAGTTCTTGTCAACAAAAGTCGACACTTCGTATTTTTTCAACACAAGTATTCGAGAGATTTTTAAGTGGTTTTCTTTCGACTCAAGAAAGGGTGAAAAGGGACGTATTCCAGGTGGGGTTGGCACTCGTTCATATGAGGATATTCTGAAAGAATATCCGAAATGGAGAGATATTTCTCAAAAGATTTGTAACCAAATATATGAAACTCGGGAGGACGATTAATACAGCACAGGGGACAGTCCCCTGTGTGCGGCCCTTGGACATTAGATGGCGTGCCTTACTATGATTGCGCAATAATCTACTATGCAGTAGGGACTTGAGGTGCATTATGCGGGTAAAAAAATGTTATTCTTTAATTGCTGTTATAGTGTTACTGCTCATGATTTGTTCTTGTGCCAAAGGAGGAAGAAATTTGATAATTGCAATATCCCCGCCGGATAAAAGTATGGTTGATTTGGCATCCAAGGTTTATGATGAACAGCAATTGTCGGAACTTGTAAAGTTCAACGGTTCGCTGAATGAGTTGAACGCTGAATATCCCATTGAATGTTTAAGAGAAGATAACGGTACGTATCGGGCATCATACCTTGGCGATGGAAGCATAGCAGTAATTCTGTTTGACGATTCCGGCAATATACTTTTTGGGAATATCTATAGTACTCAGCTGACAAAATCTGATTTTGACGGACTGACAAAAGGTCTGTTGATAGAAGAAGTGAAAACAATTGATCCTAATGGAGGATATTTATTCCTTTATACCGGTAGAAATGATACACCGAAAGTGTCTTCCCATTACACAAAAGATGGCTACCTGATTACCATCGAATATGATGATTTGAATTCTATCATAAGCATAAATGAAGAACTGATATGAGTCAGACATCACAGGGGACGGTTTCCACGTCCCAAATTAAGAAAAAGGCAGCACAAAACCAAGCCCGTCCTTGTGCTGCGCAAAAAAAACGGGAAGTAAAGCGCCGACTCCCGGTTTCCGCGCTTATCTCGCCAAGGCGTTCTATGACGCAAAACAGCGGAGTGGTGCAGCTTTCGTGAATTGTGTGCGCAGCTTGGCATCATGCGCTGTTCCGAGTGTTCGCTTCAACAGCGTCCGGTTTTCCGCCGTGCGATAGTCCGCTGTGCGCTGCTGCCCGCATGTAAAACGAAAAACCGTCCCCGGCGGTCATGGCCGCCGGGGACGGTTTATAAGCTGATCGTTTTGCGTTTATCTGCCGGGTCTGCCGGGCATGTTTTTCTCGAAAAGCTCGGCGGCTTTCTTGAGATGCTCGGTTATCTTGATGTGCTGCGGGCAGTGCTCCTCGCAGGAGTGACATTCCACGCAGGAGGAGGCCCTTCCGCCCTGGCCTATGGCCATCATGTATCCGAAGCCCACGCTGGAGGTGCTCTGATACTTGATATACTCGTTTACCATGCCGATTATCGCGGGGATGTTGATCCTCTGCGGGCAATCGTTGGTGCAGTAGCGGCAGCTCGTGCAGGGAATTATGGGGATCTCGTTGAAAGCCTTGACGGCTTTCTCGACGGCCGCAAATTCCTTTTCGCCGAAAGGCTTGAAGTTGGCCATGCTCTTGGTGTTGTCGTCGACCTGGTCGATATTGCTCATGCCGGACAGAACGGTTATTATGCCGTCATGGGAGGCGGCAAAGCGCAGCGCCCAGGACGCGGCGGAGGAGTCGGGCTCGAGCTCCTTGAAGACCTTCTGTACGGTGGGATGGGGATTGGCAAGGGAGCCGCCCTTGATGGGCTCCATTACGGTTACCGCAACGCCGTGCTTGCGGCAGGCTTCCCAGCACTTGCGGGACTGGACCTGCTCGCTCTCCCAGTCGAGGTAGTTGAGCTGGAGCTGGACGACCTCGATCTCGGGATGCTCGCCGAGGAGCTTGTCAAGGGGCTCGGCGGGGGAGTGGTAGCTGAAGCCGATATGCTTGGCAAGGCCGCGCTCCTTGAGGGATTTGAGGAATTTCCAGCCCTCGGTGTGGTCGATCGTCTCAAAATTGTTCACGCCGATGCCGTGGAGGAAGTAGATGTCGAAATACTCAAGGCCGGTCTTGGACAGCTGATCCTGGAAAATGCGCTCGTAGCTGTCAAAGCCGGTTATGTTCCACATGGGCATCTTGTCAACGACCTGGAACTTCTCGCGGGGATATTTGCCGACCAGGCATTTTTTGATCACGCTCTCGGAAGCGCCTTCATGATATATGTACGCGGTGTCAAAGTAGCTGAAGCCGCGTTCCATGAACATATCGACCATCTTCGTGACCTGATCGAAGTCGATATCCTTCTGAGAACCGCCGGGAATGGTGGGCAGCCGCATGAGGCCGAAGCCGAGCTTGGGCAGCTCTTTGTACAAATAATCGGACATTTTTATACCTCCATTAATTTATTTTCACTATTTTTATAATGGCATTATAAATGCTTGTAGTAAAACTGTCAATGTGATAAACTCAAAAACATAAAATCCGGCGTGCTTTAAAAAGGAGACAAACGGATGGAGATACTCGCACCGGCAGGGGGGCCGGAGCAGCTGACGGCTGCAGTGCGCGCCGGAGCGGACGCGGTGTACCTGGGCATGGGAGCCTTCAACGCCCGCCGCGGAGCCGCAAACTTCGACGCGGAGGGCCTTAAAAAAGCGGTCGCATACTGTCACGGAAGAGGAGTAAAGGTCCACGTGACCGTGAACACGCTCGTTACCGACAGGGAGCTCGGCGCGCTTTACAGGCTGATACGCGATATAGGCGACAGCGGAGCCGACGCGGTGATAGTGCAGGATCTCGCGGTCGCGGCCATGTTCGGAAAGCATCTGCCGGATATGCCGCTGCATGCCTCGACGCAGATGAGCATACATAATATATCCGGTGTAAGAACGGCGGAGGAGCTCGGCTTTTCGCGCGTGGTCCTCGCAAGGGAGCTTTCGCTGAAGGAGATAGAGGCGATAGCGGCCGGGACGGACGCGGAGCTGGAGGTTTTCGTGCACGGCGCGCTGTGCGTATCGGTATCCGGTCAGTGCGGACTGTCGTCCGTGCTCGGCGGACGCAGCGGAAACAGGGGGCTTTGCGCGCAGCCGTGCAGGCTCGATTTCAGATGCGGCAAGAAGGACTACGCTCTCTCGCTTAAGGATATGAGTTATATCGGCCGCGTTAAGGAGCTTGAAAACGCAGGGGTGTGCTCGCTTAAGATCGAGGGACGCATGAAAAGGCCGGAATACGTCGCGGCGGCCGTTGACGCCTGCGTAAAAGCGCTTGACGGCGAAAGGCCGGATACGGAGCTGCTCGAAAACGTCTTTTCAAGGAGCGGCTTTACCGACGCTTATCTTACCGGCGATATGAAGGACATGTTCGGCCGCCGTACGCGCGAGGACGCGGAGCGCAGCGCAAAGGCGCTGGGCCGGGCCGCCGGACTGTACAGGAGAGAGCGCATGAGCGTACCCGTAGACATGCGTCTGGAGCTTTCGGCCGGCAAGGCTGTCAGACTCACGGTGAGCGACGGGATCAACAGCGCGGAGGTCTGCGGCGAAATACCCGAAAAGGTGACCGCAAACGAACTGAGGCCGGAGGAGGCGCTGTCCAAAACGGGCGGCACGCCCTTCCGCCTGAGGGAGCTTACGGCCGATATCGAAAAAGGATATACCGCAAAGCTCAACCCCCTGAGAAAGCAGGCGCTTGAAAAGCTGCTCGAGCTCAGAGAAGAGATAAAGCCCCTGAGCTTTCGCGGGAGCTTCGAAGAGCCGGAGAGAAAGCTGCGCCGGACCGTGCCCGCGATACGGCTGAGATTTGAAAAGGCTGAGCAGATCTTCGACTGTCCCGAGGCGGAGCTGATCTGCCTGCCGGTCGAAGAAATAAAGGAAGAGCATATAAGCCGCCTCGGCGGCCGCCTCGCGGCGGAGCTGCCGCGCTTCTGCCCTCCGCCCGACGAGCCGGAGCTGAGAGACAGGCTGCTGAAGCTGAAGGAAAAGGGCCTGGAGCGCGTATTCGCCGAAAACCTCGCGCACGTAAAAACGGGCGCGGAGCTCGGATTCAAGGTGAGCGGCGGCCTGGGTCTGAATATACTCAACGGCGCCGCGCTCGAGCAATACCGGCGTATGGGCGCAGACGACGCGGTGCTGTCGTATGAGATCGCCATGAAGGACGCCGTAAGGATGCCGGGCGAGGCAAAACGCGGCCTCGCGGCATACGGGCACCTCCCGCTCATGCTTTACAGGAGCTGCCCGGTAAGAGCGGCCGTGGGCTGCGCCGAATGCGGCGGAAGGGGAAAAATAACCGACAGGATGGGGACGGAGTTCACCGTGCTGTGTCACGGAAAGAAGTATTCGTCGCTGCTCAATCCGGTGCCGCTCTATATCGGGGACAAGGACCTGAGCGGAGTGGATTTCGCGCTCATGTATTTCACAACGGAGAGCGCGGAGGAATGCGAAAGAGCGTATTCCGCGTTTAAAAGACATGAACGGCCGGGCGCCGAAAGAACGAACGGATTGTATTACAGGGAGCTGAAATAGGAAAAACAAATGGCTTGCGAACTGCTTTCCCCGGCAGGGGATATGGAA
>DBVZ01000067.1:0-3550 GCA_002308255.1 Lachnospiraceae bacterium UBA1251
CGCTACCCGCTGATCGACGGACACGGCAATTTCGGTTCGGTGGACGGGGATCCGCCGGCGGCAATGCGTTATACGGAAGCACGTCTTTCCAAAATCTCCATGGAACTGCTCGCGGATATCAACAAGGATACCGTGGACTTTATTCCGAACTTTGACGAGACGGAGAAGGAACCCGTGATCATGCCGTCGAGATTCCCGAATCTCCTGGTGAACGGCACCACCGGCATCGCGGTCGGCATGGCGACCAATATCCCGCCCCACAATCTCCGGGAGACGATCGCCGCGGTCGTAAAAATCATTGACAACCGGGTCGAAGAAGGACGGGACACGACGCTCGAAGAAGTCATGGAGATCGTAAAAGGACCCGATTTCCCGACCGGAGCGGAGATCATCGGAAGAAGGGGCATCAACGACGCCTACCGGACGGGCAAGGGAAAGATCCGGGTCAGGGCCGTCACAAAGATCGAGACGCTGCCGAACGGCAAATCGCAGATCCTGGTGTCGGAGCTGCCGTATATGGTCAATAAGGCGAGACTGATCAGCTCGATCGCCGATCTCGTCAAGGATAAGAAAATAGACGGGATCACCGCTCTCAATGACCACTCCAGCCGGGAAGGGATGGAGATCTGCATTGAGCTGCGCCGCGACGTCAACGCCAATATCATCCTCAAGCAGCTTTATAAGCACACCCAGCTGGAGGATACTTTCGGCGTCATCATGCTGGCGCTCGTGGACGGCCAGCCGAAGGTCCTGAACCTCCTGGAAATGCTTACGTATTACCTAAAGCACCAGGAGGAAGTGGTCACCCGGCGCACGAAATATGATCTCAACAAGGCTGAGGAGAGGGCTCACATCCTGGAAGGACTGCTGATCGCCCTTGACAATATCGATGAAGTGATCCGCATCATCCGCGGGTCGGAAAACGTCCAGGTCGCAAAAGCGGAGCTGTCCGCGAGATTCGGACTGTCCGATGCGCAGGCGCAGGCGATCGTGGATATGAGACTCCGCGCCCTGACAGGTCTCGAGCGGGCCAAGATCGAGGAGGAATACCGGCAGCTGCAGGAGACGATCAGCAGGCTGCGTGCGATCCTCGCGGACAGAAACCTTCTTCTGCAGACGATCAGAACGGAGATCCTGGCGATTTCCGAAAAATACGGCGACGACAGGCGCACGTCGATCGGATTTGACGAAGACGATTATTCGATCGAGGACCTGATCGCCAACGAGCAGGTCGTGATCGCGGCGACGAAGATGGGATATGTCAAACGGATGACGATGGATCATTTCCGGGAGCAGAACCGCGGCGGCAAAGGCGTGCGCGGCATGCAGACGATTGAAAATGACTACGTCGCCGACCTTTTCATGGCGACGACCCTTCAGGTGATCCTGTTCTTTACGAACAAAGGCCGCGTCTACCGTCTCAAGGGATATGAGATCCCGGAGGCTTCCCGCCAGTCGCGCGGCACGGCGACGATCAACCTGATCCAGCTGATGCCGGATGAAAAGGTGACGGCAGTGATCCCGATCGGGGAGATCAACGAGACCGATTACATCTTTATGGCAACGAAAAAAGGCGTGATCAAGAAGACGAGGATGTGGGATTTCCGGAACGTCCGGAAAAACGGTCTCGCGGCCATCAACCTCGCGGAAGATGACGAACTCATCGAAGTAAAATATACCGACGGGAACAGGGATGTCTATATCGCCACAAAGAAAGGGCAGTGTATCCGGTTCCATGAAAAGGATGTCCGGCCGATGGGCCGTACCGCCGCGGGCGTGCGGGGCATCCGCCTCCGGGAAGACGATGCCGTGATCGGGATGCAGATCGACACGCAGGGCGAATATATGCTTGTCGTCTCGGAAAAAGGCCTCGGAAAACTGACGCCGATGGAAGGCTTCCCGCTGCAGCACAGGGGCGGCATGGGCATCAAATGCCACAATGTCAATCAGAAGACGGGCGAACTCGTGAGCATAAAGGCGGCGAATCTTCAGGATTCCATGATGATGATCACGACGGAAGGGATCCTGATCCGCTTCCCGTGCAGTTCCATCTCCATTCAGGGAAGGATCACGTCCGGCGTACGGCTCATGAACCTCGAGGAAAACGTGACCGTGGCAGGCGTTGCGAAGGTCACGATCCCGGATGAAGAAGATGGCGCTCCGGAAGGAGCGGACGAATCCCCGCAGGAAAACGGATCCGACGGCGTTGAAGCGGAGGAGGAGACGGCGGAGATCCCGGAAGAAGACATTTTCGAAAATCCGGTTGACGAAGGAGCCCAGGAAGAAGAAAATGATATGTGATACATGCGCAAATTGGGGTTATGACGAGGAATATGAAGATTTCATCTGTCAGATGGATCTTGATGAAGACGAAGTATACCGCTTTTACGCTTCTCCGGAAGGAGAATGCCGTTATTACAGAAACGGAGACGAATACGCAGTCGTACGGCACCAGATGTAAAAGATGAAAGGAAGGAAAAATGGCAGAGGAAAGTAGAAGGCCCAGAGGCCGAGAGAAACATGTCACCGGCGAGGGAACCGGCCTCAAAAAGAGAGGGGACGGCCTCGGCACAGGTCCGGTCGGGTCAAAAGACGGATACGCGGGAAAACTGTCCAAGCAGGACAGGGACCTTCTGTCTTCTTTACTGAGCGGAGCCATGGGAGGACAGCAGGGAAGCAGCCAGCAGAGCGCGGGCATGTCTGACCTCATGAGCCTCTTCGGAGGCGGCGCGGGACACTCCGCGGGAAGCAGCAGCCAGCAGAACGTGAGCATGCAGCAGATCGCGCAGCTTCTCGGCGCACAGAACAGCAGTTCTTACAGCTCCCAGCAAAATATCGGGGTGGAGGACATCATGTCAATCCTGAGCGCGGCGCAGTCCGGCCAGTCTTCCCAGCAGAATGTCCATCCGCAGCAGAGCGCGGCTCCCAGTACGGTGCAGAATATTCTGGGCGGGGGCAGTTCCCAGCAGGGCAGCCAGAGCGGTCTCGGAGGATTGTTCGGCGGAAGCGGATCCCAGCAGAGCAGCCAGAGCGGTCTCGGAAACCTGCTCGGCGGAGGCGGATCCCAGCAGGGCAGTCAGAGCAGCCAGAGCGGTCTCGGAGGCCTGTTCGGCGGCGCTTCCCAGCAGACACAGCATACTTCCCAGGCGCAGCAGCCTCAGGGCGGACAGAATCTGTTCTCGCTCGGAGGCGGTTCCGGCAGCGGCGGTTCCGGAAACGGCGGGCTGACCGGGCTTTCAGGCGGAAAACGCAGAGGAAGCTGCCTGACTTATATCATTATTCTTGTGATCGTTTTCTTCCTGCTCAGCTTCCTTATGAGAAGCTGCAGCAGCGGGATCGGGCAGAGCGGTTCTGTTTCCGAGGCACCGACGGCGGCGCCCGCAGTGACAACGCCGAAACCGACAGCGGTTCCTACTGCCGTGCCCACACAGGCACCCGCGCAGCCGGCAGCGCCGACACAGAATGCTTCCAACTCGTTCTATAACGGCGGAACCAACTCCTACACCGAGTGGGGCAACGCGGCCGGCAACACGGCAGCCGTATCGGAGGT
>DBVZ01000067.1:3618-4028 GCA_002308255.1 Lachnospiraceae bacterium UBA1251
CTGGAGTCCCGCAGCGGCATGGGAACTTCGGACCTCATGGAGATGACGAAGGCCAATATCGCCGACAACGTCAACGTGATCGTCTTCACCGGCGGCTGCTCCAAATGGAACAATTCCGTCATCTCAAGCAGCGTCAACCAGATCTATCAGGTGAAGAGCGGCGGACTTGCGCGTCTCGTCGAAAATGCCGGCAATGCCGCCATGACAAGCCCGAGCAATCTGAGCGAGTTCATTAAATGGTGTGCGGAAAACTTCCCGGCGAACCGCAACGAACTGATCCTCTGGGACCACGGTTCGGGATCGGTCGCGGGATACGGCTACGACGAAAAGAACAAAAGATCCGGCTCCATGTCTTTGGCCGGCATCAGCAGCGCGCTGAAAGACGCGGGCGTGACGTTTGATTTTGTCGG
>DBVZ01000067.1:4067-11531 GCA_002308255.1 Lachnospiraceae bacterium UBA1251
TACATGATCGCCTCCGAGGAGACGGAACCGGGCGTCGGCTGGTACTATACCGACTGGCTGAACGCGCTCTCCGCCAACACTTCAAGACCTACGCTGCAGGTCGGCAAAGACATCGTCGACACGTTCGTCACCACCTGCGCGAGAAAATGCCAGGGACAGAAGACAACGCTTTCCGTCATCGACCTTGCGGAGTACTCCGCGACGGTCCCGCAGAAACTGAATGCGTTCTCGCGCTCGATCAGCACGATGATCGCGGAAAAACAGTATCAGCAGGTTTCGGAAGCGAGATACAAATCGCGTGAATTTGCCCCCAGCACCAGGATCGACCAGGTCGACCTTGTGGACCTGGCTCTGAAAATGGGGACGCCCGAAGGCAAAGAACTTGCGGAAGTGATCCGCGGCGCGGTCAAATACAACCGCACGTCCAACGATATGACGAACGCGTACGGCTGCGCGATCTATTTCCCGTACCGCCGCACGGAGTATGTTGACGCCGCGGTCAATACCTACAGCCAGATCGGAATGGATACCGAGTATGCGAACTGCATCAAGGAAGTCGCCGGTCTCACGGTCAGCGGCCAGCTGGCAGGCGGCGGATACAGCTCCCCGTTCGGACAGCTGCTCGGAGGAGGATCTTCCTCTTCCCAGAGCACGAGCAGCTCGGACATCGTCTCTCTCCTCAGCCAGTTCCTCGGCGGGGACTACAGCGGCATGCAGGGGTATTCGAGCGAGAATACCGGATTCTTCTCCGGGCGCTCGATGTCGATCGAAGATACAGCGGAATATGTAGCTGAAAATCTCATTGATCCTTCGGAGCTCACCTGGACGCAGAACGACAGCGGCGAATACATTCTTTCGATGTCGGAGAAGAACTGGAGTCTTGTCAGGGATCTCGACCTCAACATTTTCTTTGATGACGGATTCGGCTATATCGATCTCGGACTTGACAACATTTACGATTTCGATGAGGAAGGCAATCTGATCGCGGATACGGAAAGAACGTGGCTTGCGATCAACAGGCAGATCGTCGCCTACTACCGGATCGATACCGTTGACGACGGAGAGAATTATAAGATCACCGGCCGCGTTCCGGTCCTTCTCAACGGCGAACGCGCGGATCTGATTCTTGTGTTTGACAACGATCATCCGGAAGGGTATGTGGCAGGCGTCACTTATGAATATGCGGAGGATACCGGACTGACCCTGATTCCGAAGGTATCGGTGGCCGAAGCGGATGCTGACGTTCCTTCGGAAAAAGCGGAGCTCACCAATCTTGATACGGGAGAGACGGAAGAAGTCGAGACCGATATCACCTCCCTCCGTCAGGGCGACAAGCTCGACTTTATCTGCGATTATTACAGCTATGACGGACAGTTCGAGGAGGCCTACCTTCTCGGGGAGACCATGACCGTGAACGGAGATCTGACCGTCAGCGACGTGACGCTTCCGGAAGGCGATATCATCATTACTTACCGGATCACGGACATCTACGATGAAGAATACTGGACGGAAAAGATCGAGAAATAATACCGGATCACCGGGAACCGGTCAATAAAGGTACGGGATCCTGACGGCAGGATCCGCATAAAGAAAAGAAGAGGTGCTTGAGTGAAATGAACCCAGGCACCTCCTCTTTTACGTCCAGTGAAGCCGGTGCAGCTCCCCGTATTTTTCTAGCCCCTGATAATCGATCTGCCGCAGGGCTTCATACAGCGCGATTGCTGCGGCATTGGCAAGATTCAGCGAACGCTCTCCGCTGACCATCGGAATGCGGACGCAGAACTCCGGATGACGGACGAGGATCTCCTCGGGAATCCCGGCACTTTCCTTTCCGAACATCAGATAATCACCGTCCCGATAGTCTCCCTCCGCGATGGTCCTATGTGCTTTCGTCGTTATATACCAGATGCGCGCGCCGGGATGCGTCTCGAGAAACTGCTCATAACTGCCGTATTCTTTTACGCCGAGACGGGGCCAGTAATCAAGGCCCGCCCTTTTTACGGACCGGTCGTCCGTATAAAAGCCGAGAGGGCGGATAAGATGAAGCGATGCGCCGGCACAGATGCAGGTCCTCCCGATCGCGCCGGTATTGCCGGGCTGTTCCGGTTCGTGCAGAATAATACCGATACTCATGACTGAAATCCTTTATAATAGGCATTGTTTAATCATCATACACCATCTAAAATGAAATAGTAACCGATAAGTGACCGGAGAGCGAAATAAATGGAAACCGACAATGGGAACAATATAGAAAACAGAACAGATCTGAAAGAGGAAGCAGCTGCGTCCCCGGGAAAGGCAGAAGAAGTCTTCGAATACCGGGATACGGTCGAAGAAGCGCAGGAATGGGACCGGATCAGCAGAGAAAAGCGGCTCAGGCGGCAGCAGGAGCGAAAGCAGCAGCTCCGTAAAAAAATAATGATCATCGGGGCGGTAGTCCTTGCCGTGCTCCTGTGTGTCCTGACCGTCTCGGCTATTTCCCGCGCAAAGGAGAGAAAGCGGCAGGAAAGACTGGCGGAAGAGGCGAGAGCGCTCGCGGAGGCGACACCGGAACCGGACAAGTGGGGCGAGAGCATCACGATCCTTGGCTGCGGGGACAATCTGATTCACAGCCAGCTGTACCGGAACGCCCGTACCGGGGATACCTATGATTTCACGCCGCTCTACGCACACGTGAAGGAGCAGGTGCAGGCGGCCGACATCGCCACGGTCAATCAGGAGACCCCGCTCGCGTCCGATCTGTACGAACTGTCGTCCTATCCGAAATTCAATACCCCGAAGCAGGTGGGGGAAGCCCTGATCGATACCGGCTTTGACGTAGTCAATCTCGGAAATAATCATGTGTATGACATGGGAGACTCCGGCGCGGCGATAACCAAGAAGGTGTTTGACAACAGGGATACCCTGACAGTGGGACTCTATAATGGATATGAGGACGTATTTAACATTCGTGTGGTAGAAAAAAACGGAATCAAGGTCTCGTTTGTCAGCTTTGTGGATTTTGTGAACGGAGACCCGGAGGACGGGGATACGGAGATCGTATGGCTTGACGACAAAAAAACAGTCTCCAAAAATATAGCCGCGGCCAAAGAAGTGTCGGACATCGTGGTTGCCCATGTGCATTGGGGCGAGGAGCTGACCTTTGATCTCATGGACAAACAGAAGGAAATGGCGCAGTTCCTGGTGGACGAGGGGGTCGACATTATTTTCGGAAATCATCCCCACTGGCTGCAGGAACTGACCGTGCTCAAAAGAAGCTCCGACGGCACGAAATGCCCGGTCATTTACTCCCTCGGCAATTTTGTGAGCGGAATGGACCGCAGACCGGAGCTGATCACCGGTTTTCTTACCGTTACGGTACGAAGGAACCTGACAAAGGGAATCGTTGTGCCCACGGCGATGGAATTTACACCGCTGATCATCCATTTCTCGACGCTTGAGAAAGAGGATCTTGCGGTCTGGCCGCTTACGGAATACACGGAAGAAATGGCGGAGGATAATGCCGTCAACGAACTCCGCGGCGAGTTCAATCTGGAATATATCGATAATGTTATCAGGCCCCTGATCCCGGAGCAGTATCTCGGGAAGATGAGTGAGATTTAAAAATGAAAGAGATAAGACGATTCCGGCCCGGAGACGAGAAAGAACTCACCCCGCTCATTCACCGCTGTTTTCTGGAGATCAATATCGAAGACTACAGCCGGGAAGACCTTCAGTACTGGGCGGGGGTCTACACGACGCAGCATGTCCGGATGCTGGCGGAAAAAGCGGACACCTACGTATGTGAAGAAGACGGGGTCCTTTTGGGTACCTGCTCCATCTTATGGAAGGACGAGGCGGATCCCAAAGGGCCGGGACTGGAAGCGGAGCTTAAGAGTGAGCCGGCCGCTGAAGAGGCATCTCCTCAAAGAGAAGCCTTTGTCGAAGCACTCTATGTGCTCCCCGACCGCGGAAGAGAAGGGATCGCGTCTCAGCTTCTTGAGAAATGCGAAAATGACCCGGCTTATAAAGAGGCCCGGCGGATCTGGGTGCATTCTTCCATTACGGCGAGAAGATTTTACGAGCAGAAGGGTTATCTTCACGAGACCGGGGAACCGGTCTGCATCGAAAATGACAGGTACATTATGTACAAGCCCCGGTAAAAAAGGGCATAAAAAAAGCGCCTGATGGGAATCGAACCCACCTATCCAGCTTGGGAAGCTGGTGTTCTACCGATGAACTACAGGCGCGAGCTTTGCTCGAGTTGCATTATAGCACTTTCATTTTTGCTTGTCTATCAAAACCGGAAATGGTATGCTCAATCTGTTACGGAACAGGCGGCCGCGCAGGGCGGCATTTAAAATAAAAACAGGAAGGGAGCCGGATATGGTTATTATTTACGCATCCAATACTGGAAATACCGAGAAATACGCGAAGATCCTGCAGGAGGATCTGAATATCCCCGCGTATCCGATCAGCAATGTCCCGGATGTCCACAAGGGAGGAGATGCGATCTACCTCGGATGGGTCATGGCCGGAAATGTCGTGGGATACAAAAAAATCAGCAAAATGTGCAATGTAAAATGCGTGATCGCCGTCGGAATGACTCCGGAATCGCCGGAAATGACGGAGACGACCCGGAAGAATATCGGCGCCGGTCCGGAAACCGCCGTCTTCTATGTACAGGGCGGATATGACGCGAAAAAGCTGAAGGGCGCCAACAAAATGATCATGAAAGTGGTCGAACCGACGATCCGGAAGCGCTTCGAAGGAATGAGCGAAGAGGAAAAGAACGAAAATCCGACCTATAAAATGCTCAATGGCGGCTACAGCGTCGTTTCGGAGGAGCACCTTGCCGATGTGCTCGCATGGGCAGTCGAAAACGGTCTTAAGGGAAAGAAAGCCTGAAAGTCTGTAAGAAATGCAGCCGGTCCCTGTCCTATATAGTAACCGGACCGTGACCGGAACGATCGTTCGAGGAGAAAATCATTGCTGGATCAGGAGATCATCGCGCTCTATTTCGCAAGAGACGAGCGCGCAATTGAAGAAACCGGCAAAAAATACGGTGCGTACTGTTACACGGTAGCGCATCGTATTTTATCTGCCCATGAGGATGCGGAAGAGTGCGTCAATGATACTTATCTCCGCACGTGGAATACGATTCCTCCTCAAAAACCGGATATTTTTAAACTGTTTCTCGCAAAGATCACGCGCAATCTTGCGATCAACCGCTATGAAATGCTTCATACGAAGAAGCGGGGGAGCGGAGAAACGGCAGCGGTTCTCGATGAACTGGAAGAGATCATCGCCGGTTCGTCGAGCCCGGAGCAGGAAGTGATCGCGGGCGAACTGGGAGAGCTCATCGACCGGTTCGTAAGGGGGCTCCCGGAGCGGGAAGGAAATATTTTCATAAGAAGGTATTTTTACACGGAACCGGTCGAAGAGATCGCCGCAAGGTACGGCCTCGCGGCGGGAAATGTCTCCGTCATTCTCCACCGTGTGCGCACGAAGCTGCGCAAATGCCTCGCAAAGGAGGGATATCTGGTTTGAAATCCGAAGATTTATACAAAGCGATCGGGGAGATCGGCGATGACCTGCTTGCGCGAAGCGAACAGCAGCAGACAGAGGGAGAAAATGCTCCCGACGTGAAAATGCAGGTATACCGGAAGAAACCCGTGAAAATGATGTGGGTCCGATACGCGGCGGCTGCCGCGGCGTGCCTCCTGGTATTTGCCGGAGGCGCAGCTGCCCTGCGCGGAATGAGAATGGGAAGCACCGGCGCGCAGGATGTCGCGGAAGAAAAGGCGGTGGAGAGCTCGGCGGCTGCCGCGGAATTCGATGAAGAAGAGCCGGAAGAAGCTGCGGAAGCGTCGATGGAAGAGGAAGCTGCGCCGCTCCTGGCAGAGTCGGCCGAAACAGAAAAAGCCGCAAAAGACGTAGCGCCTGCGGAAGAAAATGCCGTACCGGCGGAAGAGGGAGCAGAGGAAGCTGCATCCGGTTCCGTCGATGAAGATACCTGGGATGATGAGCCCTGGCAGAAATCAGAAGAAAACGGTGCTGTTTTAGTAAGTGCCTCCATCGAGGAGACGGATACCGGTGCCTACCGTACAGCCATGACGGGAGAATCACTTGGCGCAGTCTATTCGTTCGAAGCGGAAAGCGCAGCCGCGATCCTGGGAGAGACCGGGACGGATGAAAATAAACTGTATTCCCCCCTGAATCTTTACACGGCAATGGCAATGCTGGCGGGTATAACGAGCGGCGATGCACAGGAGGAGCTCATTCGTGCGCTGGACAGGAAAAATGAAGATCTTTCGCTGATCACAGAGACGGCGAGAGCTATGATCCGGACTGCCACAAGGGATGACCGCAGCGGAACGAGCCGGGTATCCAATTCGCTGTGGCTGCGCAAAGGCATTTCCTATAAAATCACTCCTCTTCTGCAGCTCAGAGACTGGTATAATGCTTCTGTATTTTCCGGAAAGATGGGATCACCGGAATACAACGCTCTCCTGCAGAAATGGATCAGTGACAGCACGGAAGGACTTCTCGATGAGTATGCGGGAAATGCCGCGCTTGATGACCTCACTTCTCTTGCGCTTGTGAGCAGCCTGTACTATAAAGCACCCTGGATGGATACGTTCTTTCTGGGAAATACGAGAGCGGGCACGTTCCACTCCCCGTCCGGTGATGTGGAAGCGGATATGATGAACACTTTCACGCAGCTGAAATATTATAAGGGAGATCATTATGAAGCGGCAGCGGTTCCGCTCTCGGACGGAAATGAGGTCATTTTGTACCTGCCGGAAGAAGGCACTGCGCCGGAGCAGCTCGCTGCGAAACAGAGCTGGATGGAGCCGCTGACGGATCAGAGTCTGTGGAAGGAAGATCATTATGTGGCTCTGGAAGTGCCAGCATTTGACATCAGCCGCCAGCTGGACCTGAAAGATTCCATGGCAAAAATGGGCGTGTCTTCCGTATTTGAAAACCGGGATTCCTTCGACAGGGTCCTGGAAGGATCCAACGCACTCAGCAGAGCGGAACATGCGGCGCGCGTGATCGCGAATGAAGAAGGTATAACGGCAGCTTCCTTTACGCTGGAAGCGGCCGCCGGAGAAGGAGAGCTGACGGAGCAGATCATTGAACTGACTTTTGACAGACCGTTTATGTTTGCAATCGCTGACGGAGAGGGCGTCATCCGGTTTGCCGGGGTGGTCAATCAGCCGTGATATTCTGAATTTCAAAAAAATTTCTTCTATATATAATAACAACATCTTGGCATCGCGAGCGGAGCAAAAAACAAGATGCTGTGGCATGGTCGAAAAGTAAAAAATCATAGACAGAAAACTCGTTGACATCGAATATTCCATCTTGTATAATTACATTCGCTCCCCAAAAATGGGGAGCAATTGAATACTCTTGGTATTCGGGCATTTTTGGAGATGTACTCAAGTGGCCGAAGAGGCGCCCCTGCTAAGGGTGTAG
>DBVZ01000067.1:11552-11704 GCA_002308255.1 Lachnospiraceae bacterium UBA1251
GGGTTCAAATCCCTCCATCTCCGTTAAAAAAAAATCCAAATTAAGTGTTGACAGAAGTGAAAAGACTGTGATACTATATTGGAGCTGTCCGTAAAAAGGACAGTACTTTTGCCGAGAGGCAGAAGAGAGCACATTGATAACTGAACAGTGAA
>DBVZ01000005.1:0-299 GCA_002308255.1 Lachnospiraceae bacterium UBA1251
CATATCGATCATGCAGAAGGTGATGACAAGAGTCGTGACTGTGAACCAGCCGATCTTGGCAAAGCCTGCAAAGTTGAATTTGAAGAGCGTCGTCTGAGTCATATCAGCAAAAGGAGGAATCCAGCTCGCGGTAGCAAGCGCGGCGAACGGGTTCTGGCCGAGGAACGCGAAATCGCAGACCCAGTAAACGATGGAAGCGATCAGCATACCGTAGAGCACCGCGCCCTTGATGCCTTTCTTCGCGAGAATAACGATCGCGAAGAGGCCGATGAACATGGTGGCTACCGTAAGGACCATCG
>DBVZ01000005.1:387-1289 GCA_002308255.1 Lachnospiraceae bacterium UBA1251
GCGTTGGAGCCGAGGCCGATGTTCATGAGCATGAGGCCGATCGCCGGGGCAATACCCATACGGACGCCGAGCGGGATCGCTTCGACGATCTGCTCGCGGACGTTGAAGATCGAGAGGATGATGAAGACGATACCTTCGACCAGGATGATGATCAGGCCTGCCTGATAGCTTTCCACGTAGGACATGCCGGTCATCGCGACGACATTGGCGACGACGACGGCGAAGAAGCTGTTGAGGCCCATGCCGGGAGCCAGAGCGAAAGGCTTATTCGCAGCGAACGCCATAACGAACATACCGATCGCGGAAGCGATGCAGGTCGCCAGGAAAACGCCGTTCCAGAGATTCATGCCTTCCGCGCCGAATCCGGTGAGAAGATTGGGATTCAGGGCGATGATGTAAGCCATCGTCATGAATGTGGTCAGTCCGGCGACGATTTCTGTTCTGACATTGGTCCCGTTCTCTTTGAGATGGAATGTCGTCTCGAGAAAACCGCCTGAGGTGTTGGAATTCGAGCTCATAAAGATCCTCCTCCGAAAATATAAATTTTTTATAAAAAAATACATTTCGATATTAGCAAATGCCTTCTTCAAAGTCAATGTAAAAGGGGTGTACGGATGCATTTTCGTAGCCTTTTACGATAATCAATGCACAAAATGTAGCATTATTTGTTGTATTTTATTTCTATATTTAGTAAAATTGCGGTATAGATGTTTCATGCGTCCGATCATTATAAATGGAGGGAAATAAACGATGCTCTACGATGGAAAAATCTGGGTCGCCAATACGTATGAAGGCGAGCGCGTCAGCATTCTGCCTCAGATGGCGAACCGTCACGGCCTCATTGCAGGTGCGACCGGCACCGGCAAAACGATCACGCTGAAAGTTCTCGCGGAGACGTTCAG
>DBVZ01000005.1:1335-2138 GCA_002308255.1 Lachnospiraceae bacterium UBA1251
GCACCCGGCAAAGACAGCGAGGACATGCAGGCCCGCATCGAGCGTTTCGGACTTGCCGGCGCGGGATTTGAATATCAGAAGTATCCGACGACGTTCTGGGATATTTACGGACTGAACGGCATTCAGCTGCGCACGACCATCTCGGAAATGGGTCCGCTGCTTCTTGCCCGTATCCTCCGCCTCAATGAGCTGCAGACGGATATCCTCTCGATCGTCTTCAAGATCGCTGATGACAAGAAGCTCCTGCTTTACGATACAAAAGACCTGAAGGCGATGCTCAATTACGTCGACGAAAATGTCAAGGAGTTCCAGGCGGATTACGGCCGCATCAGCACCGCTTCCATCGGCGCCATCATGCGCGCGCTGGTCGCGCTTGAGCTCGACGGCGGAGACCGCTTCTTCGGCGAGACGGCGCTCAATATTTTTGACCTCATGACGACCGGAGAGGGCGGCAAGGGAATGATCAACATTCTTGATTCCCAGACCCTGATCAACAACGGGCGCCTGTATTCGACGTTCCTGCTCTGGCTCATCGCGGAGCTTTTCGAGGAAATGCCGGAAGTCGGCGACCTTGACAAGCCGAAGATGGTCTTCTTCTTCGACGAGGCGCATCTGCTGTTTGACGGCGCGACGAAAGCGCTCCTCGAGAAGATCGACCAGGTCGTCAAACTGATCCGCTCGAAGGGCATCGGCATCTTCTTCGTCACCCAGAACCCGAAAGACGTCCCGGATTCGGTCCTCGCGCAGCTCGGCAATAAGATCCAGCATGCACTCCGCGCCTACACGCCGGCCGAGCAGAAGGC
>DBVZ01000005.1:2203-2416 GCA_002308255.1 Lachnospiraceae bacterium UBA1251
TCTTTCCTTGACGAGACCGGCACGCCGGGAATGGCGCAGAAGGTCAACGTGCTTCCTCCGAAGAGCCGCATGGGCTCCATTGCGCCGGAAGAGCGTGAGGCAAGCATTAAGGCGAGCCTTCTGTATGGCAAATACGCGACCCCGCACGATCCGGATTCCGCTTATGAATTCCTGATGAGACGCGGCGCGGAGCTCGAGGCGGAAGCGGCGAAG
>DBVZ01000005.1:2429-7697 GCA_002308255.1 Lachnospiraceae bacterium UBA1251
GCCAAAGCGGCGGAGAAAGAAGCCGAGAGAGCCGCAAGAGAAGCGGAGAGGGAAGCAAAGGCAAAAGAGAACGCGAAGAAACGCGCGATCAAATCCGTGGGCTCGTCCGCAGCCGGCACGGTCGGCCGCGAGATCGGCAAGCAGGCGGGCAAGAAGTTCGGAACTTTCGGCAAGACGTTCGGCGGAAATGTCGGCTCGAGCATCGCGAGAGGACTGTTCGCCACGATCGCTTCCTGGTTCGGAAAATAAGAAAAAAGACAGAAAAAAGACAGAAAAAAGAAGAAAAAGCGAAAACGTTTACCCGGAAGGAGCGTCTGTTCACAATTTGTCTACATTTTATTTAATAAAGTGTTACATGGTTTACAAATCGTGAACATATTCGTCCGATATACTTACATCATCAAGACGATATACTTTTTCTTTTTCATAGCCGTGCAAACGGCAACTCCTTCCCTTTATAAAAATAGAAGGCACTGCGCAGAAGGCAGTGCCTTCTGACATTCTCCGGAAAAACCGTTCCCTGATTCAGCCCCGGCAGGAATTCTCCAAAAAAACCCCGAAAAATAATTTGCTTTCCTTCATAAATATGATATAATATCTTGCCTTACTATCTAAATGTGTCCTGCGGGACACGGGACGGGCATCAAATTCTGTCAGGCAGAGGTGATGGGAAAATGAGAGTCTTTACCAAGTCTTCAAAGCTGGAGAACGTATTGTATGACATCCGGGGACCGGTCATGGACGAGGCGGCCAGAATGGAAGAGGCCGGCGAGAAGATCCTCAAGCTTAATATAGGCAATCCGGCTCCGTTCGGGTTTTCCGCGCCGGAGGAAGTCATCAAGGATATGATCTCCAATCTGCGCGATTCGGAAGGGTACTCGGATTCCAAGGGAATCTGGGCGGCGAGAAAAGCGATCATGCAGTACTCGCAGATCAAGCACCTGCCGAACGTGTCCATGAACGGCATCTACACCGGGAACGGTGTTTCCGAACTGATCAATCTGTGTATGCAGGCACTGCTCAGCGAAGGGGATGAAGTGCTCATTCCCGCGCCGGACTATCCGCTCTGGACCGCATGCGTCAATCTGGCGGGCGGAAAAGCGGCTCATTATATCTGCGACGAGCAGGCTGACTGGTATCCGGACGTAAAGGATATCGAATCGAAGATCACCGACAGGACCAAGGCGATCGTCGTCATCAATCCGAACAACCCGACAGGCGCGGTGTATCCGAAGGAGCTCCTTCTTGAGATCGTCGAGATCGCGCGCCGCCATGAGCTGATCATCTTCTCCGACGAGATCTACGACCGGCTCATCATGGACGGGGTCGAACACACTTCGATCGCTTCGCTCGCGCCGGATCTTTTCTGCGTTACGTTCTCGGGACTGTCGAAATCCCACATGATCGCGGGCTTCAGGATCGGGTGGATGGTCCTTTCGGGAAACAAGGATCTTGCGAGAGACTATATCGAGGGCATCAAAATGCTCTCCAACATGCGTCTTTGCTCCAATGTCCCCGCGCAGTCCATCGTTCAGACGGCCCTATGGGGATACCAGAGCGTGGAAGAATATGTAAAGCCGGACGGGAGACTGACGCGGCAGCGCGATTTCATTTACAAAGCGCTGAACGATATCCCCGGGATCTCGGCGGTGAAGCCGAAAGGGGCTTTCTACATCTTCCCGAAGATCGACACGGCGAAGTTCGGCGTGACGGACGACATGCAGTTCGCTCTGGATTTCCTGAAAGAGAAGAAGGTCATGGTCGTACAGGGGACCGGTTTCAACTGGATCGCGCCGGATCATTTCCGGATCGTGTACCTGCCGAGGCTTGAGATCCTTGAGGAATCCATGAAGAAACTGAAGGATTTCATGGCGGGGTACCATCAGTAACGACATGCTTATCAGAGAAGAGATCGAACAGCGGGAAAAGAAAATACTCAGCCCTTATGCGTCTTTGGCGGCCGCCTCGAGAGGGCGGCTTGCGGAGGAGGAGCCCTGCGATATCCGCACCTGCTACCAGCGGGACCGGGACCGGATCATCCACTGCAAGGCGTTCCGGAGGCTGAAGGATAAGACGCAGGTCTTCCTGTCACCGCAGGGAGATCATTACAGAACGCGCCTTATGCACACGCTGGAGGTCTCCCAGACGTCGAGGACCGTCGCGAAAGCGCTGATGCTGAACGAGGACCTCGTCGAGGCGATCGCGCTCGGGCATGATCTCGGGCACACGCCGTTCGGCCATGCCGGGGAGAGAGCCCTGGCGGCTGTCTGCCCGCTCGGATTCAAGCACAACGAGCAGAGCATCCGCGTCGTTGACCGTCTGGAAAAAGGCGGCGAGGGCCTGAACCTCACCTGGGAGGTGCGGGACGGGATCCTGAACCACCAGACGTCCAGACATCCCTCCACGCTGGAGGGACAGATCGTGCGGCTCTGCGACAAGATCTCCTACATCCATCACGATATGGATGACGGAGAGAGGGCGGGGATCCTGAAGGAAGAGGACATCCCGGAGCACCTTCGGGAAATGCTCGGGCGCTCGACAAAAGAGCGGCTGAATACGATGATCCACGACATTATCCGCGCCTCGAGAGGGAAAAAGGAGATCCTGATGTCGGAGGACGTCGCGGAGGCGATGGCGGAAATGCGCCGGTTCATGTTTGAACGCCTCTATACGAACCCCAAGGCGAAAATGGAGGAAGTCAAGGCCACGGCGATGCTGCAGGAGCTGTACGGGTATTACACCGATCACCCGGACGCCATGGGCTCCGAATACTACGCGATGATCGCCGAAAAAGGGGAGAAGCCGGAACGGGCGGTGTGCGACTATATTTCCGGCATGACGGATCAGTATTCGATCGCGAAGTTCAAGCAGATCTATGTGCCGCGGTCGTGGGAGAAATACTAGGAAATGCGGTATTCAGAGGAACTCATAGAAGAGATCAGGGCGAGGAACGATATCGTCGACGTGATCGGCGAGCACGTGAAACTCCGCCGGACCGGAGGCAGTTACGTGGGTCTCTGCCCGTTCCACGCGGAAAAAACGCCGTCCTTCTCCGTGAGTCCCGACCGGCAGCTTTACTATTGCTTCGGATGCCACGCCGCCGGAAATGTGATCACGTTTGAGATGCAGTACCAGAACGCCGGATTCCTCGAGGCGGTCCAGATGCTGGCCGACCGGGCCGGGATCGAGCTGCCGAAGCAGGAATTTACGAAAGAGGCGAAGGAGAAGGAGGACCGCAGGGAGCTCTTTCTCGAGGCGTACCGCGCGGCGGCGGCCTATTATATTTACAAGCTGGGAACGCCGCAGGGGAAAACGGGGCTACAGTACCTGAAGAGCAGGGGCCTCTCCGACGAGACCATCAAACGCTTCGGACTCGGGTATGCCGGCAAATACAGCGATGAGCTGTATCAGTATTTGAAAAAAAAGAAGAATTTCGATGACAGGATCCTGGCGGATTCCGGTCTGTTTACATATAACGAGAAATACGGTTTCTCGGACCGCTTCTGGAACCGCGTGATGTTCCCGATCTGCGACGTGAGGGGACGGGTGATCGGATTCGGAGGCCGCGTCATGGGCGACGGGAAGCCGAAATACCTGAACTCCCCGGAATCGGAACTCTTTAATAAGAGACTGAATCTGTTCGGGCTTCAGATCGCGAGGGCGCACGGAAGGGAGAAAATGTTTCTGTGCGAAGGCTACATGGACGCGATCTCCCTGCATCAGGCGGGGATCGAAAATGCAGTCGCCTCCCTGGGAACCGCACTCACCCCGCAGCAGGCAAGGCTCCTGTCGAGATATACGAAAGAAGTGTATCTTATGTACGACAGCGACGGGGCCGGCGTCAATGCCGCCGTCCGCGCCGTACCGATCCTGATGGAAGCGGGCCTTGGCACGAGGATTGTCGATCTCAGGCCCCATAAGGATCCGGACGAGTTCATCAAAACGCTCGGAAAAGAGGTCCTGGAGGAACGGATCCGGAACGCGGAGAACGGGTTCCTGTTTACGATCCGGCAGCTCAGCACCGAATTTGACCTGCGGGATCCGGAGGGAAAGACGAGGTTCGAACGGGCTGCCGCCGCGAGACTGGCGACGTTCGCGGACGAACTAGAAAGAAACAATTATACGGAAGCGGTCTGCCGGCACTACAGGATCCAGCCGGAGGCCATGAAAAGGCTCATCGGGCGGATCGCCGCGGAAGGGACGCAGGCGGAGCGCTACCGGGAGCCGAAGAGCGGAATACGTAAAAAATCAGAGGACGGCACGAAGGTGACACAGAAGAGAATGCTCTCTTTCCTCGCCGGCTATCCCGACGCCTATGAGGCATCCGCGGGACTCGTCGGACCGGAGGACTTTTTCGACCCGATGTGCCGGAGAATCGCTGATTTATTATATGAACAGCTTCGGAACGGGGGCGCCATGGAGGCGCGGCTCCTGAATTCGTTCAGTGAACTCGAGGAGCAGAAAGAAGCCGCAGCTGTTCTCGAAGGCCGCATTGAAGCGGCCGATCAGGCTGCCCTTGACCGGGCATTTACCGACACCGTCATAAAGCTCATGAAACAAAGCAATGCAATGCATATGGATGCATGGAACGGCGATATGGACGAACTGTCCCGCCTTATGGAAAAGAAGGCTTTGATCGAGCGTTTTGAGGGGGAAGGGAAAGTGCTTCATGTCGCATTCCGCGAGCGGTGAGTTCGGGGAAGGCAGCGGGACAAGGCAGCAGCCCGGAAGAAGTGGGAAACTTCTTAAAGCTTACATTTAAAGGAGATGGTATCTATGGAGCAGGAACAGGTCGTATTTGCTCAGAAGCTGACGGATCTTTTAGAGCTCGCGGCAAAGAAAAAGAACGTTCTCGAGTACAAGGATATCGGTGACATGCTCAAAGGCCTCGAAGTCGGTGCCGATGAACTGGACAAAACACTTGATTTCCTTGAGGCAAACGGGATCGACGTTCTTCGCATGAGCGATTCCACACCCGACGACGAGGTGCTCCTTCTCAGCGACGACGACGCTGACATAGAAGTGGAAGAAGCGGAAGAAGTCAATCTGAGCGAGATCGATCTCTCGGTGCCGGAAGGCGTTCCGCTCGAGGACCCGGTGAGAATGTACTTAAAAGAGATCGGCAAAGTGCCGCTCCTTACCGCGGAACAGGAAGTCGAACTGGCCCAGAGGATGGAAAACGGGGACAAAGAGGCGCAGAACCGTCTTTCGGAAGCGAACCTCCGTCTTGTCGTGTCCATCGCGAAGCGCTATGTGGGCCGCGGCATG